>NZ_JBHSKO010000007.1:0-362464 GCF_042657305.1 Pseudonocardia zijingensis
ACTTCTTCTCCAGCACGACGTTGCGGCCGCGCGGGCCGAGCGTCACCTTGACGGCGTCGGCGAGGGTGTTCATGCCACGCTCGAGCCCGCGGCGCGCCTCCTCGTCGAACGCGATCTGCTTCGCCATGGGGGTGTAGTCCTCCGATTGGGATGACTTGAAGTCACGGTGTCGAGCGCGGCGCCCGCGACGGACGATCGACAACCCTGAGCCGATCTCACCCGCCCGACGACTGGCACTCTACCGTGCCGAGTGCCAGTGCCGGTTTTAGCACTCGGGACATACGAGTGCAAGGCGCCGAGCCCGACGCTACCTGGACCAGTTCACCGGCACCGCGGCACGAGGGTTACGCGCAGGTCAGGTTCCACACCCGGTCCACCCGGTCGTTACCGGCGGATCCGAAATACGTGATCTTCTGGCCGGGGCGCAGCGTGGCGACGAGCCGCTTCGAGCCGGTCCCCTTCACGTTCCAGAGCTCGACGGTGTACGCCGACCGGTTGTTCGCGGAGGTCCAGTGGCCGTCCTGCACATCCAGCGGGACGCAGTCGTCGAGGTTCCCGTTCGAGAGCCAGTGGGAGCCCGAGTGGGGCTCGAGGCCGATGTCGCGGTAGAGGCAGAGGTGTCCGGAGTTGCAGGTGGCCTCGGCCGCGGCGGTGCCGTTGAGACCGAGCACGGCCACCGAGACCGCGGCGAGGACAGCGAGAACGCGGTTCATGGTCTCCCAGATCGTCCAGGCGGCGCGAACGCCGATCCGTTCCGCGAACCGGGGTCGCCGCGGCGGGAGCTCGCCCGGTGATCTTCGGATCGCACGTGGATGCTCGACGAGCCGGCCGGTTCGGCGAAAGGTGCGAGCCGGTCGCGAAGCGCATGGATCTCGCCATTCGAGGAGAGACCCGCTCGTCCACCCGACGATCGGTACGGTAAGCGGTATGGCAACGAGGAAGGTCACCGTCTCGCTGGACGAGTCGGCGCTCGACCACGCGGAGCGCGCCGCACGCAAGGCGGGGCTCTCGCTGTCGGCGTGGCTGTCCCGGGCCGCTCGGCGGGAGGCGGTGCGGACCGGGTTCGGCCCCGGGCCGGCTGAAGCCGCGGTCACCGATGCGCTGGCCGACGAACGCGAGCACGAACTCGCGGAGGAGGACCTGCGTGCGGCGGGGTGAGCTCTACACCTACGAGCCGCAGGGCTCCCCGCGCCAGCAGCTCGTCGTGATCGTCTCCAGTGACGGGGTCAACGACTCGACGCGGCCGTGGCTGCTCGGCGTCCCCGTCCGGGCCGACGACCCCGAGGACATCCTCGCCGTACCGATCGATCACCACGGGTGGGCCGACGTCGCCTCGCTGACCCGCTTCTACCGACGGTGGCTCGCCAAGCGCGTGGACGCGCTCGATCCGGCGCTCGTCGACCGGATCGACAGCGCGCTGCGCGCCGCGCTCGACCTGTAGGGCCGAGGTCGCCCATGAACGCAACAGGGGGACCGGCGCAGCGCCGGTCCCCCTGTTGACGTTGACACCGTGACACCGCTGGAGCGGTGCCGTCGCCGGGTTCGGAGTTACCCGATCCGGCGGACGGCGTCGGCCTGGCTACGGCCGTCGCGGCCCGCCGTCGTCTCGAACTCCACGCGGTCGCCCTCGTCCAGGGTGCGGAAACCCTCGGACTGGATAGCGCTGTAGTGGACGAAGACATCCGGCCCACCATCGGTGGCGATGAAGCCGAAGCCCTTCTCCGCGTTGAACCACTTGACCGTGCCCTGGGCCACGGCACCTCCATGTTGCAGTGCTGCTTGCGCATGGTGCTGAACTGACCGCGCCGACGCTACCCCAGATCCGACCACTCGTCCGGGACGAAGACTCGCGGTCCGGCAGGATTGCTCCCGTGGCGAGCTCCCCGAGATCAGTCGACGAGCACCGCGCGGTCGTCGCCGCGCTGCTGGCCCCGATGCCGGTAGAAGACGTCCCCGTCGCGCAGGCCCGCGGCCGCGTGCTGGCGGCGGACGTCGTCGCGGGGGTCGCGCTCCCCTCGTTCGACAACTCCGCGATGGACGGCTACGCCGTGCGGGCGGCAGACCTCGCGGGTGCCCCCGTCGAGCTGCCGGTGGCCGCGGACATCCCGGCCGGGCGCACCGACGTCCCCCCGCTGCAGGCCGGCACGGTCCACCGGATCATGACCGGCGCCGCCCTGCCCGCAGGCGCCGACGCCGTCGTGCCCGTCGAGGACACCGACGGCGGCCTCGAGCGCGTCCGGATCGAGAAGGCGCCCGCCCCGGGCGCGCACGTGCGGCGCGCGGGCGAGGACGTGCGGGCGGGCGACGTCGTGCTGCCCGCGGGCACCGTGCTCGGCGCGCCGCAGATCGGCGTGGCCGCCGCGGTCGGCTGCGCCACCGTGCCCGTCCGGCGCCGACCCCGCGTGCTCGTGCTCTCCACCGGGTCGGAGCTCGTCGCCCCCGGCACACCGCTGCGGCCCGGCCAGATCTACGAGTCGAACGGGCCGATGCTCGCCGCCGCCGTCGAGGACGCCGGGGGCAGCGCCGAGCTGCTGCGCTTCGTCCCCGACGACGTCGAGGAGTTCCTCGGCCGGCTGCGCGAGCGGCTCACCGACGGGCCCGTGGACCTCCTGCTCACCTCCGGCGGCGTGAGCGCCGGGGCCTACGAGGTGGTCAAGGACGCCTTCACCGGCCGCGGGGTCGAGTTCGTCAAGGTCGCGATGCAGCCCGGCGGGCCCCAGGGCGCGGGCCGCGTCGCCGAACTCGAGGGCACCGGCGTCGTCACCCTGCCCGGCAACCCGGTGAGCTCCCACGTCTCCTTCGAGGTGTTCGTCCGGCCCGCGCTGCGGGCCGCGCTCGGCCATCCACACCCCGATCGGCCCATCGTCACCGCCACGCTGGGTGAGCGCTGGACCTCACCGCCCGGGCGCCGCCAGTTCCGCCGCGGCGTCCTCGACGCGGTCACCGGCACGGTGCGGGAGCTCGGCGGGCCGGCATCGCACCTGCTCGGAGCTCTCGCCCGGGCCGAGTGCCTGGTGGTCGTGCCCGAGGACGTCACGGAGGTCCCGGAGGGAACAGCCGTCGAGACCTGGTTGCTAGATGGGTGACAGCCCGGGTAGATTGTGGCCGGGATCACAATCGAAGACGGCAACGTTCATGGCTCTCGGAGCGTCTTACTGGTGAGCGTTCGGCCGATCGGTGCACATAACGGGGTTCCTGGCCCCGTGACCTGGACGATTGAACGGGGGCTCGGGGATAATTCGGGGGTGGACCGGGTAACCGGCTCACAACGCACAGGACCTACCGCCCGTCGCTGGGGAGCGGACGAGCGGTTCCACGGCCGGGGTCGTCGTCTCGGGGGATGGCGGCCCCGGCCCTTTGCGTTCTGCGGCTCGTCCCGCCCGCCCGGGTCTCCCCACGTCACAGCCCTCGTGGCGGAATGTGACCACGGCCGCACGCGGCCACCCCCGCTGGCGTACCGTAGCCGCCGCCACCGCGGCCCGACCGGGTCGCCACGCCGGAGGAGCCGATCCGCTTCCATGCACGACCCGACGCCACCTGTCGAGCCCGCGCCCGCCGCACCCGGCGCCGTTCCGCGGGGAAGCGGAACGGGGTTGTCGCTCCCGCACGTCGCCGGCCTGATCCGGGCCGCCGTCCCACCCATGCACCCAGGCGGGCGGCCGCTCGTCGCCGCGGTCGCGGGCGCGGCCGCCGCCCTCCGCCTCGCCACCGGGCGCGGCGCCGTCACCGGCCTGCTCGCCACCGCCGCCACCGCACTGTTCTTCCGCAACCCCCGCCGCGTGCGCCCACCGCTCACCGGCGTCGCACTCGCCGCGGCCGACGGCACCGTCGCCACCGTCTCCGACGTGCTCCCGCCCGCCGAGCTGGACCTGCCCCGCGAGCCCGCCCCCCGCGTCAGCGTGTTCCTGTCCGTGCTGGACGTGCACGTGCAGCGGGTGCCCGTCGACGGGCACGTCGTCGACGTCGCCTACCGCCCCGGCACCTTCCTGTCCGCCGACCTCGACAAGGCCAGCGAGGACAACGAACGCAACGCCGTCCTGTTCGAGGCCACCGACGGCAGCCGGATCGGCGTCGTCCAGATCGCAGGCCTCCTCGCCCGCCGCATCGTCTGCGACGTCGCCCCCGGCGACGAGGTCGCGGCAGGCGAGACCTTCGGGCTCATCCGCTTCGGCTCGCGCGTCGACGTCTACCTGCCCCGCGGCTCACGCGTCACCGTGGCGCCGGGGCAGCGCACGATCGGCGGCGAGACGGTGCTGGCCGAACTCCCCAGGAGCGACTGATGTCCGCCCCCCACTACCCCGCCGGGGTCCGGCTCCTGCCGAACGCCGTCACCGTCCTCGCACTGTGCTCCGGCCTGTCCGCCGTGTACTTCGCCCTCGGCGGGCGGTTCGAGCTGTGCGTCGCCGCCGTCGGCGCGGCCGCCCTGTGCGACGCCCTCGACGGCCGCCTCGCCCGCCTACTCGACGCCACCACTCGGATCGGCGCGGAACTCGACTCGCTCGCCGACCTCGTCTCGTTCGGCGTCGCGCCCGCGCTCGTCATCTACATCTGGGCGCTCGAGGGCAGCCAGTTCGGCTGGATCGTCGCCCTCGTCTTCGCCGTCTGCATGATGCTGCGGCTCGCCCGCTTCAACACCCTCCTCGACGAGGAGGACGAGTTCCCGTTCACCCGCGAGTTCTTCGTCGGCGTCCCCGCCCCCGCCGCCGCCCTGTCGGCGGGCATCCCGCTGTACGCCACCCTGCACTTCGGGCCCGGCTGGTGGTCGGCACCGATCCTCGTGGGCGTGTGGGCACTCGTCGTCGCGTCGCTCATGGTGAGCAGGTTCCCCACCCTCTCCTTCAAGAGCGTGCGCGTGTCGCCCAACTACATCGCGCCCCTGCTCGTCCTCGTCGCGATCGCCGCCGCCGTGCTCATCACCGTCCCGTTCCTCGGCCTGGCCATCGTGGCGCTCGCCTACCTCTGCTCGGTCCCCTACACCGTCCACCGCCACCACTGGCTCACCCAGCACCCCGAGGCGTGGGGCGTGCCGGTCCGCGAACGGCGCGCCATCGCCCGCGCCGCGCGCTCGGCCCGGCGGCTCGGGCTACGGTCCCCGCTGCGCCATCGCGTCGCCGGGCGCGCCAGCGCCGTCGCCCGCGCCGTGCGCCGGTTCGGCGACGACCCCGCGGGCGTCATGCAGCGCGCCGCCCGCCCCGGCAACGGCCGCGTACCCGGCCCCGGCCCTGGCCCCGCGGCGTCGTCCCAGTCGGCGCGCAACCGCCTCCGCCTCGGCCTCCGCCGCGCCCGCCGCCGCTGACCGGCGAGTCCCGCACCCCGAAGCGCGAGTCCCCACCCGGAGGCGCGAGTCCCCCGTCTCGGTGGGCGAGTCCCGCATCCGGCGCCGAGTCCCCCACCCAGGGCGCGAGTCCCCCGTCCGGTAGGCCGAAGAGCGCATCCGAAAGCACGAGTCCCGCGAACCCCGACCACCCGCGAGTCCCGCATGTGGTGGCTCGGTTCCACCTTCCAAGCGCGAGTCCCCCACGGCAAGGCGTGGGTTCCGCGTACGGCAGCGCGAGTCGCACATCCGGCCGCCTGAGTCGTCCGTTCACACCGCGAGTCCCGCATCCCGCGGCCCGAGTCCCGCGTCCAACGACGCCGGTCCTCGGGTGCGCATGCTGCGAACTGCAGTAGACGGCGCGCCGTTCGCGCGACTCGGCCGCCGAGTCGGGGACTCGCCCCGTTTGTTCGCGGGACTCGGCCTCCGAAACGGGAGACTCGCGTCTCCGGGGTGGGGCTCGAACTTCGAGGTGGGGGACTCGCCGGGGGCGGTGGGGGACTCGCCGGGGTCGGGCCTGGGGGTGCCCCGATAGCGTCTGCCGCGTGGTTCCCTCCATCACCCTGGTCGCCCGGCTCGCCGCCTCGGCGGCAGACGCGCGGCGCGGCGTCGTCCGGCTGCACCCCGAGGTCATCGACGCGCTCTGCCTGCGCTCGTGGGACGCGGTGACACTGACGGGCTCCCGGGTGACCACCGCCCTCGTCGCCCCCGCGACCGGGCCTGCGGGGCAGGCCACCCTCGACGACGTCACCCTCTCCAACGCGGGGCTCGCCGACGGTTCCACCGTGGTGGTGGCGCCGGCGCGGGTGGAGCCTGCGCGCAGGGTGCTGCTCACCGGGTCGCGGCTCGCTCGGGCCGCGCTCACGCCGGAGACGATCCGGCTGGCGCTGGTGGGCAAGGTCGTCACGGGCGGGGACGCGGTGTCGCTGCTCCCCCAGGACATCGAGCCCGCCCCTGGCCTGGACGCCCCCGCGGCCCGGCAGCGGGTGGCCGGAGCGCTCGGCAGCGCCTGGACCACCGAGCTGCTCACCGTGGCGTCCGTCGAGCCGGCGGGTGCGGTCGCCGTGCGCCCGAGCACCGTGGTGGGCTGGGAGGGTGGCCCGGCCACGGGGGCGTCCGCGCCGATCGCCGCCACACCGCAGACCACGAACGCTGCGGCACCGGCCCGGCCCGCCGCGGCCGCCGCGCCGCCCGAGCCCGCGCTCCCGGTGGAGGAGCTCGTCGGCAACACCGACGCCGCCCGCAAGCTGGTGGAGTGGCTCGAGCTCACCCTCGACCGCCCCGAGCTGCTCACTCGCCTCGGCGGAGCCGCCCGCCTCGGGGTGCTGCTCGTCGGCCCGGAGGGCGTCGGGAAGCTCACGCTCGCGCGCAGCACGGCCGCGGCCGTCGGCGCCACCACGGTGGAGCTCACCGCTCCGGGCGTCGCGGCGCTCGAGGCCGCCACCGCATCGCAGCGGGTGCACGAGATCATCGGCAAGGCCCGGGCCGGCACCCGCACCGTCCTGGTCGTCACGGACGTCGAGGCACTGCTCCCCGCCGCGTCCCCGCCGCCGCTCGCCACCGTCGTGCTGGACGCGCTGCGCACCGCGGTGGCCACGCCGGGGCTCGCGCTCGTGGCGACGACGTCGGCACCGGAATCGGTCGACCCGCGGCTGCGGGCTCCCGACCTCGTCGACCGCGAGCTCGGGCTCGCCCTTCCCGACCTGCGCACCCGGGCCGAACTGCTGCGCCGCCTGCTCGCGGGCGTCCCGCAGGCCGACGGGGTGGACCTCAAGGTGGTGGCCGAGCGCGCGCCCGGCTTCGTGGCCGCCGACCTGGTCGCGGTGCGCCGGGAGGCGGCCGTGCAAGCCGCGCTGCGGCACCCGGGCGAGGGCGAACCCCGGATCACGCAGGAGGACCTGCTCGACGCCGTCGGCTCGGTGCGCCCGATCTCGATGTCGTCGTCGGACACTCTCCAGACCGGGGGGATCACGCTCGACCAGGTCGGCGACATGACCGAGGTCAAGCAGGCCCTCACCGAGGCGGTGCTGTGGCCGTTGCAGTACCCGGACTCGTTCGCCCGCCTCGGCGTGGACGCCCCGCGCGGGGTGCTCGTCTACGGCCCGCCGGGCTGCGGCAAGACGTTCCTGCTCCGCGCACTCGCCGGCACGGGGCAGCTGAACGTGTTCGCCGTGAAGGGGGCCGAGCTGCTCGACAAGTACGTCGGTGAGTCGGAGCGCGCGGTCCGCGAGCTCTTCCGCAAGGCGGCCGACGCCGCGCCCGCGCTCGTGTTCCTCGACGAGGTGGACGCGCTGGCACCGCGGCGCGGGCAGTCGTCGGACTCGGGTGTGGCCGACCGCGTGGTCGCGGCCCTGCTCACCGAGCTCGACGGTGCCGAGCCGCGCCGCGACGTGATCGTGGTCGGTGCCACCAACCGGCCCGAGCTGATCGACCCCGCGCTGCTGCGTCCCGGGCGGCTCGAACGGCTCGTGTACGTCCCGCCGCCGGACGCGGCCGCGCGCACCGAGATCCTGCGGGCGGCGGGCCGGCACACCCCGCTCGCCCCGGACGTCGACCTCACCGAGCTCGGTGCCGAGCTGGAGGGCTACTCCGCCGCCGACTGCGCGGCCGTCCTGCGCGAGGCCGCGCTCACGGCGATGCGGGAGTCACTGGACGCGGCCGAAGTGACCGCCGCTCACGTCGCGGCGGCCCGGGCCGCCGTGCCGCCCTCCCTGGACCCGCTGCAGCTGGCCGAGCTGCAGGCCTACGCGGACCGCCGCCCGAGCTGAGGGGCTCAGCGCCCGTAGTCGTTCGTGACGATCACGATGATGCCGGGCGAGGCGTGCTGCAGGCCCTCGAAGCGCGGGTTGGCGCGCATCCCGAACTGCTCGGCCAGCGCCTTGGCGGCCGCTTCCTCCTCGGTGCCCGGCCGGTAGTAGACGGTGGTGGTGGGGATGATGCCGTGCGGGTAGTTGCCGATCTCGTCGATCGGCCAGCCCGCCCTGCGGAAGTCCTCGGCCGCACGCGTGGCCAGACCGCTGATCGTGCTGTTGTTGTAGACGCGCAGCGGCAGGTGGGCCACGGCCGTGCCACCGCCGCCGCTCCTCCCGGCGCCGGTGTCGCCGCCACCCGAGCGGGCGTTCCCGCTGCTGCCGCCACTGGGGGCTGGGGCCGGGGCAGCCATGGGGTCGCTGCCGCCTCCCGACGGGGCGGGAGGCGGAGCCTGCTGCGCGGCGGGACCGCCCGGAGGCGCCTGCTGGGGTGCGGGTGCTGGTGCTGGGGCCGGTGCATCGGGCGCGGGCGCGGGTGCCGGGGCGTCCGGACCAGGAGCGGGGGCGGGGGCACCCGGGTCGGCGGGCGCGGGCGCCGGAGCCGGGGCACCCGCCTCGGGCGCCGGTGCGGCGGGCGGGGGCGCGGCCTGGGGTGCCGGGGCGCCGGGCGGCAACTCAGCACCGGGTGCCGCCGGGTCTGGCGCGCCGGGCGGGAGGGCACCCGGGGCCGGCTCGGTGACCGAGGGGACCGGCAGCCCGGCCGCGTCGGTGGGCAGCGGCTCAGTGGGCAGCGGCTCAGTGGGCAGCGGCTCGGCGGGCGGCGCCGGGGGCGGCGGCTCCACGGCGGGTGGGGTCGTGTCGTTCGAGGCGTCGGCCGACGGGACCGCGGTGGGCTGGTCGCCGCTCGTGGCCGTGCTCGCCAGGCCGATGACGGCGGCGACCACCGCGACCCCGATCAGCCCGAGCCCGCCGAGCCGCAGCGGGGACGGTCCGCCTCCGGCCCCCGGCGTGGTCACGACCGGACCTCGACGACGGTCGCGAGCTCGATCACGCTGGCCTCCGTGTGCGTGGGGATTCCGGTCAGTGAGGGGTCGCCGGAGCGACCGGGTTGGTGATCATGCTGCCGTCACCACGGCTCGATTCCCAGGCGGCGCGCCGCACGGGTGCGCTGCCGGCTGGCGCGCAACCGGCGGAGGCGCTTGACGAGCAGCGGGTCGACCGCGAGCGCCTCGGGCTTGTCGACGAGGGCGTTGAGCACCTGGTAGTAGCGGGTGGCGGACATGTCGAACAGCTCGCGGATCGCCTGCTCCTTGGCGCCCGCGTACTTCCACCACTGGGCCTCGAAGGCCAGGATCTCGCGCTCCCGGCGCCCCAGTACCCGTGCCGTGCCGCCGACGGGAGGGCGCCCGCTGGTCTCGGTGGCCGACTCCATCACGCTCCTCGGGGGCCTCGCTCAGGACGAATAACAGTCCTGTCATTCGCGTCGGCCATTGAACCACGCGACCCCGACGAGAACGGGGGAGGCGCGCGCTGCCCGATCGGGGAACGCAGGCACCACGTAGGGTCGACTTGTGTCCGTCCGTCCCATCCGCATCATCGGCGACCCCGTCCTGCACCGGCCCACCCGCCCCGTCGAGTCATTCGACGACGAGCTGAAGGCGCTGGTCGAGGACATGTTCGACACCATGGCCGCCGCCGACGGGGTCGGGCTCGCGGCAAACCAGATCGGCGTCGACCTGCGCCTGTTCGTCTACGACTGCCCGGACGAGCAGACGCGCACGCGGGTGCGCGGCGTCGTCGTGAACCCGGTGCTGGAGACCTCAGAGCGGCCCGAGTCGATGCCCGACCCGGAGGACGACGAGGAGGGCTGCCTGTCCGTGCCCGCCGAGCACTTCCCGACGGGCCGGGCCGAGTGGGCCCGCGTCACGGGGGTGGACGCCGACGGCAAGCCGGTCGAGGTGGAGGGGCGCGGATTCCTCGCCCGGTGCCTGCAACACGAGACCGACCACCTCGACGGTCTCCTGTACATCGACCGACTCGTGGGTCGCAACCAGCGCGCCGCGAAGAAGGTGCTCAAGCGCAACGGCTGGGGCGTGCCGGGGCTGTCGTGGGACCCCGCCACGGAGGAGGCCGAGGACGTCTAGTCCCGGCCGGGCGCGACGCGGCGAGCCGCACACAGGGGCCGCCGCGGCGACCGTCACGTCATGCTCGCGCCGAGCGGCGGCGTTGGATCAGCGGGACCCGGGCCGACGATGCGCGATGGCAGCGAGCCGCACACACGTGTCGCCGCGACATCCGCAAGGTGCTGTTTGCGCCCTGATCAGCCGCGCCCGATCGAGCCGAGCAGCACACCCCTGCTGACGCCGCAACAGCGCAGTACGACTCGCGCCAACCGACGGCGACCGATCACGCCGAACAGCACCCCACAGCAGCACGCACAACCACCAAGTCCTTCCCGACGACTCCGCCCCGGCCGGCGAACGCGACGACAGCGAGCCGCACACGCGTGTCGCCCCGACAGCCTCCACGTGCTGATCGACGCCGGTCCGTTGATCAAGACCCGGCACCGCGACGGTGGTGCGGGAAGTACGCTCCGGCCGCATGCGGATCTACGCCGAGCGCCCGGGCCGGGCCGGGCTCCAGCTGCTGGCCGACCTGCTGGCGCTCGGTTGGATCTGGCTGACCGCCTTCGTCGCCCGCACGGTGCACGACTTCGTGCTCGCGATGCAGGGGCCTGCCCGGACGCTGGCGGGGGCGGGTGAGTCGGTGCGCGGGGCGTTCGACGACGCAGCGCGCACCGCGGCGTCGCTGCCGTTCGTCGGCGACGACCTCGCGCGGGCGCTCGGCGCAGGCACCGGCGCGGGCGAGTCGCTGGTGGCGGCGGGGCAGGAGCAGATGGAGGCGATCGCGCGGGTCGCGTTCGGGACCACCGTGGCCACGGTGGTGCTCGGGGCGATGCCGGTGCTGTTCGTGTGGCTGCCGCTGCGGGTGCGCTACGCGCAGCTGGCGCAGTCGGCGGTGACGGCCCGCGCCGTCGACTCCGACCTGCTCGCGCTGCGAGCGCTCACCCGCAGGCCGGTGCGGCAGCTCATGCGGGTGGCGCCCGACCCGGCGACATCGTGGCGGCGCGGCGAGCGTCCTGTGCTGCACGCGCTGGCGGCGCTGGAGTTGCGCAGCCTCGGCCTGCGCGCGCCGCGGACTCCGCCGGACTGAGCGCACCCGCGGTTCAGAACGCCACGTTCCTGAACCTGGGGTACAGCAACGTGGCGTTCCTGAACTTCGGGGCCTCACCCCGACACCGTCACCCGCTTGTCGTCGGACAGCACCGGGCGGCCCTCGCCGTCGGAGGGGTCGTCCTCGCTGATGCGCACCGTGTACTGGCCGGGTTCGAGGGTCACGGTGAAGGCGAAGGGGGCGAAGCGCTGGCCCTCGGCCGTGCTCGCGACGCCCTCGCGGACCACGGCGCCGTCGCGCAGCACCGCCCAGCGCACGGTGGCCTCCCACACGGCCGCCTCGCCGCTCACCTCGACCTCGCGGCCGACCTGGGTGTCGTCGGCGGGCGAGTCGATCTGCACGAGCGAGCGCACGGCGTAGGGGTCGCCGCGCCCGATCGGGGCGGAGGTGTCGACCGAGCCCCAGAGGGCGGACTCGGTGGAGCCGTCCACGAGGATCCGCACCGGGTCGGTCGACTGCATCGCGCCCTGCACCGTGTAGACGAGCTGCTGCACGGTGAGCTCGGCGAGGTGCGGGTCCGACGGGCCGGACCCGACGCCGGTGAGGTCGACGACGATGGCTCCGCCCTCGCGGCGCACGGGCCCGCGCAGGGCGCTGCCGGCCGGCCAGTGGCTGCGGTAGTCGGGGTCGATGCCGGTGGGGGCGGCGAGCATCTCCTGCACGGCCGCGCTCGCCGGGTCGTCCGTGACGACGGCGTGGAATTCCCGCTGCAGCCGCGGGCCCGCCGCGGTGTCGGCCACGTAGTACACGGGCACGGCGACACGCTCGCCGCCGCCGTCGGGCTGCGGCGCGGGGGACGGCCCGGGCGCGGGCTCGGGTGGGGCGGACGTGCCGGGGACGGGGGCGGGTGGCGTCCCGGGCACGGCGCTCGGCGGGGCCGTCACCGGCCCCGGAGCGGGGTTGCCGCAGCCGCCCAGCAACGCGAGGACGACGAGCACCCACCCGTGTCGCCCGTCCATCCGATCACCTCCGGGCACAGGTTCCCGCGAGCCGGTCGGGTCACCCGTCCGGCACGCCGCACCCGCTCGGGTGGCTGCCTCAGACGTCGACCTCGGGCGAGGAGGCCTGGGCCCAGTAGCGGCGGGGGATGCGCCCGGCGAGGCGAGCGGCGCGGCCCGCCTCGACCGCGAGTCGCATCGCGTGGGCCATGCGCTCCGGGTCACGCGCGCGGGTGACGGCGGTGGCGAGCAGTACGGCGTCGCAGCCCAGCTCCATCGCCTGGGCGGCCTCGGACGCCGTGCCGATGCCCGCGTCCAGCACGACCGGCACGCCGGCCTGCTCCACGATCATCTCGATGTTGTGCGGGTTGCGGATGCCCAGCCCGGTGCCGATCGGGGAGCCCAGCGGCATGACGGCCGCGCACCCGACGCCTTCGAGCTTGCGGGCGAGCACCGGGTCGTCGTTGGTGTAGGGCAGCACCGTGAACCCGTCGTCGACGAGCTGCTCAGCGGCGTCCAGCAGCTCGATCGGGTCGGGCAGCAGGGTGCGTTCGTCGGCCACCACCTCGAGCTTGACGAGGTCGGTCTCGAGGGCCTCCCGGGCGAGCCGGGCGGTGAGGACGGCCTCGGCGGCGGTGCGGCAGCCCGCGGTGTTGGGGAGGACCTCGATGCCGAGGCGGCGCAGGAGATCGAGCACGCCGGTGCCGGTGACGGCGTCGATGCGGCGCATGGCCACGGTGGTGAGCGCGGTGCCGGAGGCGACCAGGGCGCGTTCGAGGATCTCCAGGTTCGACGCGCCACCCGTTCCCATGATCAGCCGGGACGGGATCTTGCGGTCGCCGACGACCAGCATTTCGTCCATGGTCAGCCTCCCTGCACCGCTGTGAGCACCTCGACACGCGCACCGTCGGCGAGCTCGACGGACGGCCAGTCGGCCCGCGGCACCACCTCGCCGTCGACGGCGACCGCGACCCCGTGCTCCGGGGCGCCGAGCACGGCGAGCGCGTCACGCACGCGAGCACCGTCTGCGAGCTCGCGCTGCTCTCCGTTGATCCACACCTGCACGTGCTACCTCCTCACCATCGAGAACCGGGCGGGGTCTGCGGCGCGCACCGGCTCGGGGACGGCGCCGCCGCGCAGCAGGGCGAGCACGGCGTCAGCGCTGACGGGCGCGAGCAGCATGCCGTTGCGGTGGTGGCCGGTGGCCACGAGCAGGCCGTGGGGGCCGAGCGCCCCGATCAGGGGCAGGTTGTCCGGGCTGCCGGGCCGCAGCCCCGCCGCGCTCTCCACCAGCGCGTACTCGGCGATGCCGGGCAGGATGCGTTCGGCGTCGCGCAGCAGGTCGCGCACCCCGCCGACGGTGACCTGCGTGTCGAAGCCGAGCTCCGCCTGCGTGGCGCCGATGACGAGCCCGCCGTCGTCGCGGGGGACGACGTAGACCGGTCGGCCGTCCACGAGCGCCCGCACCGTGCGCTGCGGCGGCGGGAAGGCCCCTGCCCGGTGCGCGATACGCAGGATCTCCCCCTTGACCGGGCGCACCAGGCCGTCGAGGGCCGGGTGCAGCGCGGCCGAGTGGGCGCCCGCGGCGACGAGCACGAGGTCCGACTCGACGTCGCCGCCGTCCGTGCGCACGCCGGTGACCTGCTCGCCGTCGTCGAGGACGGCCCGGACGGGCTGCTCCACGACCCTGGCGCCCGCCCGCTCGGCCGCGACGCGCAGCGCGGCCAGCAGCACGCGGTTGTCGACGGCGAGGTCGCTGGGCACCGACAGACCGCCGCGCACGTCCGGGCCCAGCGCGGGTTCGAGGCGGCGCAGCTCCCGCCCGGAGAGCCGCTGCACGTCGCGGCCCAGCCGGCCCAGGAACGTGGCGAGGGTGTCCAGCTCGGCGCGGTCGCCCGAGCCGGTGGCAGCGACCACCGTGCCGTCGGTGCGCAGCCCTGCCGGGCGCCCGGCGGCGGACTCCAGCTCGGCGGCGAACGCGGGCCAGGCCCGCACCGCGGCCTCGCCGAGTTCCAGCAGCTCCTCCTCGCCCGGCCACGCCTCCGTGACGGGCGCGAGCATGCCCCCGGCCACCCAGGAGGCCCCTGACGAAGGCGCGGGGTCGAACACCGTGACCCGCAGTCCGGCCTGCGCCGCGCGCCAGGCGCAGGACAGGCCGATCACGCCTGCCCCGATCACCGTCAACGAGTTCGACATCATCTCCGCTCCCTGCGCCGGCATGACCCGGATCAGGTTCGACGGTCGGGATCTGTCGGATCCCCTCTCAGCCCGCAGTACGGACTCCCGTGCGCCACCTTGCTCTTCACCCTACGCCGTGTCGTTGGCCTCCGCTTCGCTCCGGCGGGCTCGCAGGCTCTCCAGGCCCGCTCGCTCGTCGCCGATGCCTCCCTCGTTCCCGAGGCAACGCGTAGGGTCGCCGAGCGTGCCTGCCCTCGACGGCGCCACCGTGCGCAAGCGACTGGACGACGCCCGCCTCTACCTCTGCACCGGCGCCCGCCGCCGCACCGGCGATCTCGCCGGGTTCGCCGACGCCGCGCTGGCCGGGGGCGTCGACATCGTCCAGTTGCGGGACAAGGGCCCGGACGGCCCGCTCGAGGCCCGCGACGAGCTGGCCGCGCTCGAGGTGCTCGCCGAGGCGTGCGCCCGCCACGGCGCGCTGCTGGCCGTGAACGACCGCGCCGACGTCGCGCTCGCGGCCGGGGCGGACATCCTGCACCTGGGCCAGGACGACCTGCCCGTCCGGTGGGCCCGCGAGGTGGTGGGGGACGAGGTGGTGATCGGGCGCTCGTCGCACAGCCCGGAGGAGACGGCGGCCGCCGCCGACGAGCCGGGGGTGGACTACTTCTGCGTCGGCCCGTGCTGGCCCACGCCCACGAAGCCGGGCCGCCCCGCTCCGGGGCTCGATCTCGTGCGCACGGTGGCGAGTCGCGCGCCTGAGCGCCCGTGGTTCGCGATCGGCGGCATCGACCACGCCCGTCTCGACGAGGTGCTGGCGGCGGGTGCGAAGCGCATCGTGGTGGTGCGCGCCATCACCGAGGCCGAGGACCCACGCGCGGCGGCGGCGGCGTTCGCGGAGAAGCTCCGCAGCTGACGTCCCCACGGTACGAGCGGCACCTCCGTCCGATAGAGCGGTACGGGTGTGCCGTTCGTCCGGCGGTCAGCGGGTGCGGAGCGTGCGGCGGGCCGCCCATCGCGCCCGGTACCAGCGGAGCACCCAGAGCCAGCCCGGCCGCTCGGCTCGCGCGCGATGGCGGCTGCCCACCGGTCGCCGCCGCGTGCTGCGGTGGCTCGTGGTGCCCACGACGCGGTCGAGCGGCGGGCGGTGCAGCGCCGAGTCGCCACGACGTTCTCCGACGAGCACCCACGCACGGGTGCCCGACCGCTGCCAGATCCGTGTTTCCGGCGCGGTCTGCGTGTGCGCGGCGACCTCCACGACGTCCAGGATGTCCTCCGGCCGCGCCCGAGTCGTCACGGCTCGCGGGCATCTCCACTACCGGCTGGCGGGGGTGCACGGCG
Organism: Pseudonocardia zijingensis; assembly: GCF_042657305.1. Taxonomy (NCBI): domain Bacteria; kingdom Bacillati; phylum Actinomycetota; class Actinomycetes; order Pseudonocardiales; family Pseudonocardiaceae; genus Pseudonocardia; species Pseudonocardia zijingensis. The sequence goes on from NZ_JBHSKO010000007.1 coordinate 15,753, forward strand.
CCGTTCGCGAGACGTAAGGATCATGCGCCCCGGTCCGGGGCTAGCGTCCTCCCGTGCCGGTCACCGTCGCGCGGAGATCGCGGATCTCCGGGAGCGCAGCCGATCTCGCCGTGGTGCTGGCGGCCGCGCTCGTCGTGGTGGCCGCGGCGGTGGTCGGACGGGCGCTGCTGGCGGGCGGCACCGACATCTTCCTGCCGTTCCCGCCCCTGCTCGCCGAGTGGCTGCCGCACGCGGGCCCGGGCACCCCGGCGGCCCTGGCCGTCGCGGCGCTGGTGGTGGCGCACGGGCCCGCGCCGGCGCAGCGGCTGACCTGGGGCCGGCTGCTCGCCGTGGCGTACGCGGGCGCGGTGGCGTGGACGGTGTCGCTCGCGCTCGTGGACGGCTGGCAGCGCGGGGTGGTCGAGCGGCTCACCAGCAGCCAGGAGTACCTGCACGACGTGCCACGCGTGGGCGACGTCGGCACGCTGCTGCGCACGTTCGCCGACCACATCCTCACCGACCGGCCCGGCTTCTGGACCACGCACGTGGGGGCGCACCCGCCCGGCGCGCTGCTCACGTTCGTCTGGCTGGACCGGCTCGGCCTGGGCGGCGGTGGTGCCGCGGGGCTGTTCGTGATGCTGGTGGGGGCGTCCGCGCCGGTCGCGGTGGCGGTGGCCGCGCGGGCCCTCGGCGCGGAGGACCTCGCCCGCCGCGCGCTGCCGTTCGGCGTGCTGCTGCCCGGCGCGGTGTGGGTCGGGGTCTCGGCGGACGGGATGTTCGCGGCCGTGCTCGCCTGGGGCGTGGCGCTGCTCGCGATCGGGAGCACCGGGCGGGGCCTGCGGGCCGACCTCGCGGCGGTGACGGCCGGGGTGCTGCTGGGCTGGTGCCTGTACCTGTCGTACGGGCTGGTGCTCGGCGGGCTGCCCGCCCTCGCGGTGCTCATCCACACCCGCAGGCTGCGGGCCGGCCTGTTCGCGGCCGCCGGGACGCTCGCGGTGGTCGCCGCGTTCACCGCGAGCGGGTTCTGGTGGTTCACCGGCTTCGAGCACGTCCGGGTGATCTACGCGGCCAGCATCGCGCAGACGCGGCCGTACTCGTACTTCGTGTGGGCCAACCTGGCCGCGGTGGCCTTCACGGTGGGGCCCGCGGTGGTGGCGGCGCTGCGGCGCGCCCAGGCCCTCCCCACCGGGGTCGTGCTGCTGGTCGGGGCCGCGGTCGCCGCGATCCTGCTGGCCGACCTGTCAGGGATGAGCAAGGCCGAGGTCGAGCGGATCTGGCTGCCGTTCGCCGGGTTCCTCGTGCTCCCGTGCGCCCTGCTCCCGCACCCCCGGCGCTGGCTCGGGGCGCAGGCAGCGCTGGCGCTCGCGGTCAACCACCTGCTGCTGACGGTCTGGTAGCGACGCCGAAGAGGAACAGGTGGACACCGGCCGCGACGGTGACGGCGATCTCCTCGTCGGTGGGCACGGCGCCCCGGTAGGACGGGTTGTCGGCCGCGATCAGCCGCATGAGCTGGAGGGCGGCGCGGTCGGGTTGGTCGATCCGTAGCAGCCCTCGCCCGGCCAGCTCACGCAGCCGCTCGCCCAGTGCACGGCGCACGCGGGCCGGCCCGATCTCCTGCCACGCGTCGATCGCCTCCTGCGGGATGTGCCCGACCTCGGCGTTGACCTGGCGGACCAGCGCGAAATGCGCCCCGTGCTCCTCCCGCACGGGGCCGGCGAAGGCGATCCCGAACTCGACGAGGTCGGCCTCCAGGTCGACCACCCGGTGCAGGTAGCGCTCGATGATCGCGATCTGGGCGTCGGCCACGCGGGCGGCGCTGTGCTGGATGACCGCGCTGAACAGCTCCGCCTTGTCGGTGAAGTGGTTGTAGACGGTGCGCGTCGACACGCCCGCCTCGGCGGCGATGGCGTCCATGCTCGCCCGGGTGTAGCCGTCGCGGGCGAAGACGGTGAGCGCGCCGTCGACGACCGCGCTGCGCTTGTCGCCCCTGACCATCGCCCCATCCTTCGTGTTGCCACGCTCGTTGTACTTATTGCTACGCTCGTTGTACTTTGACGCCATGGTACGCATCGCCATCGTCATCGGGAGCACCCGTCCCGTCCGCCGCACCGAGGTCGTCGCCCGCTGGGTCGCCGAGGCCTGCGCGCGGCACCCGGTCGCCCAGGCCGGGAAGGCGAGCTTCGACGTCATCGACCTCGCCGACCACGACCTGCCCGTGCTCGACGAACGCGCCGCCGCGCTGTGGGCCGACTACCGCGGCGCCCACACCCGCCGGTGGGCCGCGACGATCGCCCCGTACGACGGGTCGTCTTCGTCACCCCGGAGTACAACCACTCGTTCCCGGCCGCGCTGAAGAACGCGATCGACTACCTGTTCGCCGAGTGGAACGACAAGGCCGCCGGCTTCGTCAGCCACGGCGTGCACGGCGGGGTCCGCGCCGTCGAGGGGCTGCGGCTCGTGCTGGCGGAACTGAAGGTCGCGACGGTGCGCAGCCAGGTCGTCCTCAACACCTTCACGGACTTCGAGCTCACCGCCCCCGGCGACCCCGGGGTCTGCCGGCCCGGGGAGCACGAGCAACAGGCGCTGCACGACATGCTCGACGAGCTCGTGGCCTGGGCGGCGGCGCTCAAGCCGCTGCGCGAGACCGCGAGCGCGGCCTGAGCAGCAGCCGCACCGCGTAGAGCAGACCCGAGAGCACGAACATCGCGGCCACCAGGGCCAGCCATCGGCCCAGGTAGGGCTCCTGGTCGAGCCCGGTGGCCGCAAGGTGCGTCTCCCCTCCCTGGCGGATGATTCCCGGCAGGAAGACGAGAAAGGTCAACCCGGCGCCCAGCAACGGCACGCGCACGTGGTTGACCAGCGGAACCGGCAGCCGGGTGAGCAGCCGGTCGGCCAGCGCGTAGAGCGGGAACAGCACGAGGTCGTGCACCACGGCCGCGCCGACGAACCAGCACAGCACCCGCAGCAGCGCCGGGTCCCCCAGCAGGAACGAGGCGGCGTACGCGGCGGGGGCGACGCAGGCCAGCAGCGCCGCAAGGTGGGCGGGCGAGGCCCCGTAGCGGTCGGTGAACCGGCGCATCACGCCTCCCGGAACTCGATCGAGCGCACCCACTTGGTGCACCGGACGCCCGGCAGGGCCGGCACGACGATCCGCGCGGGGAAGCCGTGGTCGAGGCTCAGGTCGACCCCGTTCACCTGCAGCGCGAGCAGCCCGTCCGGGTCCAGCACCTGCCCGGGGGTCAGCGTCCCCCTGGCGAACGGTCCGTCCTCCAGGGACGCGACGGACGCCGCTGCCGGCCGGGGCACCCCGGCGAGCTCGGCGAGGTCGCGCAGCCGCACGCCGGTCCAGGTCTGCAGCGTCGACCAGCCCTCGACACACGCGATCGGCAACCGGGCGGTGTGCTGGGGCAGCGCCATCAGTTCGGCGCGGGTGAACGTCCGCGGTGTCGGGCCGGCGAGCTGCAGCGTCCAGTCTGCGGGCGGGGCCACCCCGGCCGCGGCGGCGGTGCGGTTCACCGGGAACCCGTTCGGGCCGTCCTCGGTGGTGCGGCCGCGGGGCAGCAGCAGGGCGAGGTGGCGCGCGGGGCCGTCGAGCACCTGCCCGATCGAGAGCGCTGCGAGCAGCGCGGATCCGCCCCCGACCAGGGCGAGCGCACCGCGGCGGCTCATCGTGGGCGGGGCCGGGTCGGGCGCGACGAGGCCGCCCTCGTCCGGCGGTTCCGGCACGGTGCCGGCGAGCGGGGTGGCGAGCTCGCGGCGCAGGGAGCGGGAACGCAGCCCTCGCACCATCGCCCCGGACTTGAGCACGACGTGCGCGGCGAACGCGCCGACGAACACCCAGGCCCCCAGGTAGTGGCCGGTGTAGAAGCTGAAGCCGAAGGCGTAGTCGTACTGGATGTTGAGCAGCCCGGTGACGATCTCGAACAGGATGCTGCCCACCAGCAACAGCAAGGTGCCCCGCTCCAGGGCCTGGGCGGGCGAGCGCACCGGCGGCCACGCGAACAGCTTCGGGATCACCGACCACAGCTTCGCCAGCACCACCGGCACCAGCACGATCCCGAGCCCGACGTGCAGGCCCTGCGTGAGCCGGAAGAGCCACGACGGGCGCGTCGGCCAGTCGAAGGGCGGCAGCTGCAGGAGACCGACGTCGCCGGGCAGGCCCTGACCGGGCCCGTACGCCACGCGGTCGAGCAGCCCGGTGATCACGAGGATCGGCATCCCGACCAGGAGCACGACGGCGAACACCGAGGTCAGCCAGGGACCGCGCAGAGGGCTGCGGAAGCGCATGGCGCCGAAGTTAAGGCGGCGGAGCAGCCCGGACGGGCCGCGACGGGGATCGGTGAGCGACCCGTAAGGCTTTCCGCCCGCTCTGGGTCAGGTGGCCGGGATGGGACGGTAGGTGTGGAGGACCGCGCCGGTGGCGAAGACCTTCGTGTCGACGAGCTCGACCGTGCCGGTGCTGGCGGGCCGGAACAGCGGCTCGCCGCCACCCTTGATGACGGGAGAGGTGCAGATCCGGTACTCGTCGAGCAGACCGGCCGCGACGAGCGCGTCGGTCAGCCGGCCGGTGCCCCAGGTGACGATCTCGCCGCCGTCGGTCTGCTTGAGCCGGCTGACCTCGTCGACCAGGTCGGAGCCGGCGACGACCACGGTCGGGTCCCACGCCGTGGTGTCGACCGGCTGGGAGGCGACGACGTACTTGGTGATCGCGTTGACGTGGTCGGCGAAGGGGTTCCCGCCCCGGGTGGGCCAGGCCTGGGCCATGCCCTCGTAGGTGGTGCGCCCGAGCAGGAGGGCGTCGGCGGCGAGCGTCGACTTGAGCGCGTAGGCCTGGAACTCCTCGTCGGCGTACGGGAACGACCACTCGTGCGGGTTGTCGATGTAGCCGTCGAGGGTGGCGTGGGTGAAGCTGACGATCTTGCGCAACGGTGGTTCCTCATCGCTTGCGGGTACTTCCGGCGGACCGGCGGCGTCGTGCCAGGCCGTCGGAAACGTCCTGGCAGGTGAGCAGCCTGTCGGCCCGGGTCGACGTCCGGCCAGACCGATTCGCGACAACCTGCAGCGGATTCTTGCCGGATCGCCCCGACCGCGACGCGGGGATCGGTGAGCGACTCGTAAGGCTCTCCCGTCGCGTCGGTCCATAAGCTCTGGTCATGACGGCTCGCGTGCTCGTGGTGGACGACGACGCGACGGTCCGCGACGTGGTGGGCCGTTACCTCGACGAGGCCGGCTACCAGGTCGACCTCGCCGCCGACGGTCCCACCGGACTGCGTGCGGCCCGCGAACGCGCCCCGGACGCCGTGGTGCTCGACCTGATGCTGCCCGGCATGACCGGCCTCGACGTCTGCCGCGCGCTGCGCGCCGACGACGACCGGCTCCCCATCGTGATGCTCACGGCCCTCGGGGAGGAGGACGACCGGGTGCTGGGCCTCGAGCTCGGCGCCGACGACTACGTGACGAAGCCGTTCAGCGCGCGCGAGCTCGTGCTGCGCATCGGGTCGGTGCTGCGGCGCTCCCGGCCACCGGAGGCGGCGGCCGAGGTGCTCGTCGACGGCGAGCTGCGGGTCGACCCGGCCGCGCGCCGCGCCTGGCTGGGCGAGCGGGAGCTGGCGTTGACCACCCGCGAGTTCGACCTGCTCGCGTACCTGCTCGCCCACCCCGGCCGCGCGTACAACCGTGCCGAGCTGCTGGCCGAGGTGTGGGGCTGGGAGTTCGGCGACCAGTCCACGGTCACGGTGCACGTGCGCCGGTTGCGGGAGAAGATCGAGGACGACCCGACCCGCCCGCGCCGGATCGCCACGATCTGGGGCACCGGCTACCGCTACGACCCGGCCGCTCCGTGAACGTCCTCGTCGAGCTGGCGAGGGCCGCGCCGATCGCGTTGCTCTCGGCGCTGCCGGTGGCGCTCGTCGGTGGCCTGGTGGTGCACCGGATGCGCCGCCGGTCGATGACCGCCACGATGACCGCGCTCGTCCTGGTGCCGCTGTTCGCCGCGCTGTTCGGCGTGGTGGCCACGAGCGGGTTCATGTACACGCCGCAGCTGGTGGGCACGGTCGCGGTGGTGGCAGTGGTCGCGGCGGTCACGGTGCCCGCGGGCATGATGCTCGGCCGCAGCGTGGCCCGGGAGACGCTGTGGCAGCGGGAGGCCCGCGAGGCCGAACGGCAGGCCGAGGCCGCGCGCCGCGAGCTCGTGGCGGGCATCGGCCACGACCTGCGCTCCCCGCTCGCCGGGATCCGCGGCATGACCGACGCGCTGCTCGACGGCGTGGTGCACCGGCCCGACGAGGTGAGCGAGTACCTGCACCGGATCCGCCGGGAGACCGTGCGGATGGCCGGGATGGTCGAGGACCTCTTCCAGCTGTCGCGGGCCACCTCGGCCGCTCTGCGGCTGCCCGCCGAGCGGCTCGCGCTCGGCGAGGTCGCCTCCGACGCGGTGGCCGCCGAGGCCGCGGCTGCGGAGGCCGCGGGCGTCGTCGTCACGGCGGAGGACCCCGCCTGCTGGCCCACCGTGCTCGGCAGCGACGCCGACCTCGTGCGGGTGCTGCGCAACCTGCTGTCCAACGCGATCCGGCACACCCCGGCGGGCGGGAAGGTGTCGATCTCGGCGGGCACGCGCGACGGCGAGGCCTGGCTGGCCGTACAGGACGCCTGCGGCGGCATCCCGGAGCCCGACCTCGACCGGCTCTTCGAGCCCGGCTACCGCGGAGCGGCGGCCCGCACCCCGGACGCGTCCACCGGCGCCGGACTCGGCCTGGCGATCGCGAAGGCGCTGGTGGAGGCCCAACACGGGCGCATCAGCGTCCGGAACGTGCCGCCGGGGTGCCGGTTCGGGATCACGCTCCGCCCGGAGCCCACCGCGGAGCAGTAGCGCCCGCGCGCCGAAGCTCGCTGAAGCTGCGCACGCCCGCGTGCGAGGTGATCACCTCGAGCCCGGCCGCCGCCGCGAACCCCCGCAGCGCGTCAGCGCCCACCACTGCCCACGGTACGGCCCGTCCCGCGCCCTCCGCGGTGTGCACCCGGGCCGTGCCGGTCCAGCACGCTGCAGGATCGGGGTCGGTCTCCACGAGGACACTGCCCCCGGGACGCAGCAGGGCAGCCGCCCGGCGCAGCAACCGGACGGGGTCACCGCCGATCCCGATGTTGCCGTCGGCGAGCAGCACGTGGTCCCAGCGCCCGGGGATCGCGGCGAACACGTCGCGGCGCAGCGCCGCCGCACCGCGGGCCCGGCAGCGCGCGACGGCGGCCGCGGACACGTCCACCCCCAGCGCGGGGATGCCCCGGCGGGTGAGCGCCACCACCAACCGCCCCGGCCCGCAGCCGAGGTCGACGACCGGGCCCGAGCACCGGCCGAGCAACCAGGCGTCCTCACCGGCGGCGTCGGCGTGCCACCGCTGCACGGCGAGGGGGACCTCGGCCCCGTCGCTGCGCACCAGCCGGGCGGGCGCCCCGCGCAACGCGGCGTCGAAGGCGGTGTCCGCGCGCCCCCACCCCGCTCCGCGCAGGGCCGCGGCACGGCGCCCGGTCGCGGCCGTCACGACGCGAGCTCGAACGCCGGGCACCGCTCCACCGCGGCGGCGAACCGCCCGCCGGGTGCCGCGTCGGCCACCGCGCGGGCGTCAGCTGCGGTGTCGACGTCGGTGAGCTCGGGGAGCAGCCCGATGCGCAGCCCACCGTCGCGCAGGGCCCGCAGCGTGCGCTCCCCGGTGTCGTCGCGGGACGTCGGGACACCCGCCACCAGCCGGGCCGCGTACGGATCCCGCAACCCCAGCGCCCACCAGCCGCCGTCGGTGGCAAGGCCCAGCACCCCGTCCGTGCCGGGAGCGCGCAGCCGATCGAGGCAGGCCGCGAGCAATCCGGCCCCGGCCTGCGGGGTGTCCATCCCGATCTGCAACGTCGGGCACCCGGCGAAAAGCGCCGCGGTGTCGGCGTGGGCGGCGGCGATCCGCTCGCCGAGCGCGGCGCCGCGCTGGGGCACCACCCGGAAGCCGCGCAGCGCCGCGGCCAGCTCCGCACGGCGGACCGCTCCCGCGAGGCGGCCGGTGAGCGCCACCACGGGCTGGGCGCCGGGCACGCCGGCGGCCGCGTCGAGCGTGTCGAGAAGGGCGGCCGCGGCCAGGTCGGCGGCCTCCGCCGGGGTGGCGGGCGGGCACAGCCGGGTCTTCACCCGGCCCGGTTCCGGCGCCTTCGCGAGCACGATGACCGCCGCTGACGGCGCGCTCACGAGATCCCCGCAGCCGCGAGGAGCCTGCCCATGTCGCGGACGGCGCGCGCCGTGCCCCGCACCGACCCGGACACCTTCGACCGCCCACCCGCCCGCGGCCGGTACGCGACGTCCACCTCGTGGAGCCGCCAGCCCGCCGCGCCGGCGCGCAGCAGCAGCTCCAGCGGGTAGCCGAACGCCCGGTCGGCGACCCCGAGGTCGAGCAGGGCCTGCCGCCTGCCCACCCGGACCGGGGCGATGTCGTGCACGGGCACCCCGCGTGTGCGCAGCAGCGCCGCGATCAGCGCGTTGCCCACCCGCGCGTGCCACGGCCAGGCTCGCGGCCGCGGCACGCGCCGCCCCACGGCGAGGTCGGCCCGGCCGTCGCGCACCGCGGTGGCCATCGGTTCGAGCACCGCGGGATCGAGCGAGCCGTCCCCGTCCAGCACGGCGACGAGCTCGCCCCGCGCCGCCACGAGACCGGCGTGGACAGCGGCGCCGTACCCGCGGCGGGGCTCGACCACCACCCGGGCGCCGAGCCGGGCGGCCACCGCCGCCGTGTCGTCGGTGGACCCGTTGTCCACGACGAGCACCGGCCAGCCCGCCGGCAGCTCGGCCAGCACGGCGGGCAGGGCCTGCGCCTCGTCGAGGCACGGCAGGACGATCTCCGGAGGGTGCACGTCAGCGATCATGGGCCCGAAGTGCGCCGATCGGCCCTTACCGAACGGTGACGGCCGGTGCCCGCAGGGGGTCGGCGGCGAAGGCGGCCACCCCTTCGGCGAACCCGACGGCGGCGGAGAAGCCCAGGCGGGCGCGCGCCTTCGCGGGGTCGGCGACGACGTGGCGCACGTCGCCCGGCCGGGCCCCGCCGGCCACCTCCGGCGCGGGCCCGCCCATCCGCTCGGCCAGCACCCGGGCCAGCTCCCCCACGGTGTGCGGCTCGCCCGAGCACACGTTCACCGCCTCGAAGCCGTCCACCTCGGTGGTCAGCGCGAGCGCGTTGGCCCGGGCGACGTCGGTGACGTGCACGAAGTCGCGGCGCTGCCGGCCGTCCTCGAGCACCCGCGGCGGCTCGCCCCGCTCCAGCGCGGAACGGAAGATCGCCGCGACGCCCGAGTACGGGGTGTCGCGCGGCATCCGCGGGCCGTAGACGTTGTGGTAGCGCAGCGACCAGACCGCACCCCCGCACTGCCGCGCCCACGCGCTCGCCAGGTGCTCCTGGGCGAGCTTCGTGGCCGCGTAGGTGCTGCGCGGGTCCGGTGGGGCGTCCTCCCCGACGAGCCCGCCCACCAGATCGCGGCCGCAGTGCGGGCACCTCGGCTCGTACCGGCCCGCGGCGAGGTCGGCCACCGCGCGGGGCCCGGGCCGCACCACCCCGTGCTCCGCGCAGTCGTAGCGCCCCTCGCCGTACACGACCATCGACCCCGCCAGCACCAGCCGGCGCACCCCCGCGGCGTGCATCGCGGCGAGCAGCACCGCGGTGCCCAGGTCGTTGTGCGCCGCGTAGGCGGGGGCGTCCGACGGGTCCACCCCGTGCCCCACCATCGCGGCCTGGTGGCACACCGCGTCCACCCCCGGCAGCAGTCGGGCCAGCAGGTCCGGATCGCGCACGTCACCGACGACGTGCTCGTGCGATGGCTCCCAGCCCCCCGCCCCGTGCGCCTGCGGCAGCAACGCGTCGAGCAGCAGCACGTCGTGGCCGTCGGCGGTGAGCCGGTCGGCGACGTGCGACCCGATGAACCCGGCTCCGCCCGTGATCAACACTCGCATCGATCGAGGCTAGGTTCGGGCGCCGCTCCCCGGACCAGCTCGTTCGTGACTCGTCACATCTGGCGGGGGCGGAGGCGCCGGAGGCCGCCGCCGCGCCTCACTCGTCCGGCGCCGGCTCCGAGGTCGGCAACTCGGGCGTGGGCTGCGGGGTGACGGTGACGGTGGCGGTGGCGCTGGGGCGCTCCCGGGTCGGCTCCGCGCCGGAATCCGGTTCGGCGCGGGCGCTCGGTCCGGCGGACGGGGTGGCCTCGTCCGACGGCGCGGATTCCGTGGTCGGCTCCGGGCTCGCCGTCGGCTCCTCGGACGTCTCCTCCTCGGCCGGGGCCGCGTCGCTGTGCCCGCCCGGCTCAGGCGTCAGCACCCGGCCGACCGAGGTGCCCGGCTGCCCGGTGGTGAGCGAGGAGCCCTTCGCCCACTCGAGCCCGGTGACCACCACCAGCGCGATGACGAAGGCGAGCACCGTCGCGCCCGCCCAGACCCACCACCGGCGGGGCCTGCGCAACACGGGCTCGACGCGCAACTGCGTGGTGGCCTGCTCCTCGACGGGTTGCCGCTGCCGGGGCACCGACAGCTGGACGGTCGGTGCATCGGAGACGTCGGCCTTGCGCCCGCCGGTGAGGCGGACCCGGGCGACGATCGTGTCGCGGGTGCGGTCGAGGGAGCGCTGGTAGAGCGTGGTGGCCACGGTGCTGGCCACGGAGCCCAGCGCGGCACCCGCCACGGTGCCGGTGGCCCCGAAGTACGACCCCAGCACGGCGCTGGTGGCCGCGGCCCCGGCACCGGCGAGCACCTTGTTGACCGTGAGTTCCGGTGCCTTCGCCGGCGCGGCGGCCGTGGGCTCCGCGCTCACGCGATCAACGGCGGGTGACGGTCGGGGCGCGCTGGGCTGGGGCATGGCTCCTGGCGTTCGTCGTGCGGCTGCTCTCCACCGTCTCCAACGGCGGTACGCGCGCGGTTCGCTCCCGACGATCAGGCTTCGTGAGCGTCTTCACGTGCGGGGACGGGCCGGCGTAGCCCGCCGTGCCCATCCGGTAGCGCCGAACGGAGGACGGGCCACGACAGGGCCACGCACAGCGCGACGAGAGGCCAGGTCAGCACGGTGCGCGCGATGCCGAGCGCGACCACCGCGTCGGCCGCGTAGAGGGGCAGGAACACGGCGAGCCGCACGACGTACTGGCCCACCCACACCCAGCTGGCGCGCTGGTAGCCACGCAGGAGGTGGGGGTCGCGCCGCCACCGCGTGCGCTGGCCGAGCGCAGTGCCGACGACGAGCCCCAGCAGGGGCCAGCGCACCACGATCGAGACGGCCCACGCGAGTGCGCTCGCCGCGTTGCTCACGATCTGGACGAGGAAGAAGTCGATGGCACGGCCCGTGTACAGGGCGACCAGCGCCGCCACCGCCACCCCGAGCAGGCCGAGGAGCACCGCGCGTGGCCGGCCGCCGCGCGCCAGCCGGATGGCAGCCACCACCGCACCCACGAGCACGGCCGCCCCGCCCGCCCACGCCACGGGGGAGGCCCAGCTCGACGCGTCGGCGACGGTGAAGGCCGCCACGAACGCCACCACCGGCACCGTGGCGTCGACGGCGCCGCCGCGGCCGCCGAGGACGTCCGCGAGGCCCGGCTCCGCGGGGCCCTTCCGTCTCGCCATGAGTTAAGGGTGCCCTATCCCCCCGAATGGATCACGCCTACTGGCGGAGGTCCCGGGTCCTGGGTGATATTTGGGAGTGCTTCACCCGTCGAGGCGGTGACGGGTCCGTGAACGGAAGGGGGCGATGGCCGATGCGACCCATCAGCAGCTTCCTCGCACTGGGGGACAGCTTCACCGAGGGCTTGGACGACTGGCGCCCCGACGGTACACCACGCGGCTGGGCAGATCGCGTGGCGGAGCAGCTGAGCGCCACGCGACCCGGCTTCCGATATGCCAACCTCGCGGTCCGCGGCAAGCTCCTCGACCAGATCGTGGAGGAACAGCTGCCGGTGGCCGAGCGGCTCCGCCCGGATCTCATCACGTTCTGCGCGGGCGGCAACGACATCATCCGGTTCTCGTGCGACACCGACGACCTCGCCCGCCGCTTCGACGCCGCGTTGGAGCGGGTCACGGCCACCGGCGCGCACGTGCTCGTGTTCACCGGGTTCGACCTCGGGCGGATGCACCCGATCCTGCGCCGCCTGCGCGGGCGCGTGGCCTGCTACAACGAGCTGATGCGCGCGAGCGCCGAGCGCCACGGAAGCACGGTGGTCGACCTCTGGGGCATGGCCCCGCTCGCCGACCCCCGCAGCTGGGGCCGCGACCGGTTGCACCTCACGGCCGAGGGCCACCGGCGGGTGGCGCTGCGCGTGCTGGAGGCGCTGGGCGAGCCCGTCACCGAGGACTGGCGCACCCCGCTCCCCGAGATGGCGCCCACCCCGTTCCGCGACTGGGTGCGCGAGGACCTGCGCTGGATGCGCGACTACGTGATGCCCTACATCCGCAGGCGGCTCCAGGGCCACCGCACGGGCGACGGCTACGTGCCGAAGCGCCCGGAGCTGTTGCCGCTGCGCACCCTGGACTACTCCTGATCAGGAGGCCGGCAGGCCGATGCCGTCGGCCACCCGGTCGGCGTGGAAGTCGCCGTCGCCGAAGGCGAGCGCACTGCTGGTGGCGTGCTGCAGGTAGTGGTGCAGCTCGTGCTCGGCCGTGAACCCGATGGCGCCGTGCACCTGGTGCCCGAGCGCGCACACCCGCTGGTAGGCGTCGCTCACCCAGGACTTGGCCACCGCCACCGTGAGCGCCACCTCGGCGGCGTCCTGACCGGGCGCCCCGAGCCGCCAGATCGCCTCGAAGGCGATGAACCGGGCGGTGAGGACGTCGATCGCCATGTCGGCGCAGTGGTGCTGCACGGCCTGGAAGCTGCCGATCGGGCGGCCGAACTGCTCGCGCTGCCCCGCGTACTCCACGCTCAGGTCGAGCACCCGCTGCGCGCCGCCCGCCATCTCGGCGGACGTCGCCGCGGCCCCGAACGCGGCGGCCGTGGCCGCCACCGCGGCGCCGTCGCCGACCCCGCCGAGCACGCGGTCGGCCGGCACCGCGACGCCGGAGAACCGGACGTCGTTCTCGGCGTTCGGGCCGATCACGTCGAGGCGCTCGGTGCTCACGCCCGCGGCGGTCCGGTCGACGAGGAACGCGGTAGGCCCCGCCACCACGAGCAGGGCGTCGACGGCGTGCGCGAACGGCACGAACCGCGCGGTGCCGTCGAGGACGTACCCGTCGCCGGACGCGGCGGCCGCGACGGCGGCCCCGTCGGCGAAGGCGATGGTGCGGCCCTCGGCGATCCCGGTGAGCCAACGCTCCCGCTGCTCGGCCGAGCCGTGGCGCTCGATGGTGGCGCCGCAGACCACGGTGTGCAGGAAGGGGCTGGGCACCTGGGCAGCACCCATCTCCTCCAGCAGCAGGCAGGCCTCGACGAAGCCCTCGCCGACCCCGCCGTACGTCTCCGGGACGGCCAACCCGGTCCAGCCGAGTTCGACCATCTCCTTCCACAGGTCGGCCGAGAAGCCCGCCGGGTCCCCGGCCACCGCGGCGACGCCGGCCGTGCCCTTCCGCCCGGCGAGCACGTCGCGGGCGGTGCTGCGGATGAGCTCCTGGTCTTCGGTCAGGGTCAGATCCATGTCGATCCTCCAGCTCCGACAGCGGCGAAGCCGCTCGTGGTAGCACGCCACCGGCACCGCGGCGGGTTCTCAGACGCTCTCTCGCGAGGACAGCGCCGACGTGGTGAATCGGCATTCATGAGGAGGCGATCCCGGAGCGAGAGGGCGTCTGAGGTTCCGCTACCCGCACCGCCACGCAAGGCGATCGGCATGCCTACTAGTTCTGCGGTGGGATCTTGTCGGAACGCACCCAGACCCCCGGGCGCTCCTCCCAGAAGAGCTGCACGAGCACGCCGCCGGCGTGCTTGGGGTGGATGAACGTGTGCTTCCACGCCGCGCCGTCCTTGACACCCTCCTCGTCGTCGAACGTGGGGATGTCGTGGACGCCGCACGCCGCGATCGCCGCGTCCCAGTCCGCCACCTCGAACGTCACGTGGTGGGCGGCGGCGCCGTTGCGGTCGAGGAACTTGTCGACGAACGAGTCCTCGCCGCGGCCCGTGATCACTTCCCAGCAGATGGTGGAGCCGGGGACGTTGAGCACGAGGTCGGCCATGTCGGGGATCTCGTCGTCAGCGGTGCGCCAGACCTCGACGAACCCGGCGAGGTCGGAGTACCAGCGCGACAGCTCGTCGCGGTCGCGGAACGCCTGGCAGATGTGGTCGATGCCGCGGATGCCGAGGGTCGGCCCGTTCGCGTCGACGGGCTTGACCTCGGTGGCGTCGTCGTCGCCGAGCATGGCGAGGTTGCCGGGGCCGCGCAGGCGCCACAGCACGCCGGGCCCGTGCTCGGGCGGGGACAGCGACGCCTCCACCCAACGGCCGGGCACGGAGTCGGTGACCGCCAGGCCCCGCTTGTCGAGCTCGGCAACCGCGGCGTCGAGGTCCGGCACCTCGGCGCCGACGTGGTGCAGGCCGGGACGCCCGCCCTTCTCGTCGAGCCACTTCTGCAGCGAGCCGCCCTCGCCGGACGGGGCGAGCACCACCCAGTACTGCCCGGCGGCGCCGGGGACGGCGAGCCGCACCCCCTTCACGCCCGCGTCGCGGTTGTCCCACACGTGGGTGCGCTGGAAGCCGAACAGGCCCTCCAGCAGCGCGAGCTGCTTGTCCAGGTCCGGTGTCGCGACGGCGACGTGGTCGATCCGGTAGATCTTCAACATTCGTCGGGGCTCCTCAGCTCGGGTGCGGCTCGATCCAGTCGTAGCCCGCGGTGACGAGCTCCTTCACGAGGCGGAGGTTGTAGCGGTTCATGGCGGCGATCCGCTCGGCGAGCCCGGCGACCTTCTCGTCGAACTCGTCGGCCGCGAACACGTCGTTGACCAGGCCCAGCTGCAGCGCCCGCTGAGCGTCCAACCGGACGCCGGTGAAGAGCATCTCCTTGGCCCTGGCCATGCCGATCCGGGCGGGCAGCCGCTTGAGCCCGCCCCAGCCGGGGGCGCTGCCGCCCACCTCGGGCTGGTCCGGGTCCTCCTTGCCGTCCATGAACTTCGGCTGGTAGGGCGGCCGCGCGGAGAGGGTGATCTCGACGAGCCCCATCTTCGCGTTGTCGGAGCAGACGATGAAGTCGGCACCGAGCGCCAGCTCGAGTCCGCCGCCGACCGCGTAGCCGTGCACCGCGGCGAACACCGGGATCGACAGCCGCTCCATCATCGCGAACGTCTTCTCGCCGAGGCGGCCCTGCTCGATCCGGTCGGCCTTGGTGAGCGACTCCGACCAGTCGAGGTCCATGCCTGCGCAGAACCCCTTCTCACCGGCCCCGCGCAGCACCGCGACGTGAACCTCGGGGTCGTCGTCGATGTCGGTGAAGACCTTGCGCAGGCCGTGCATCATGTCCGGGGTCAGCGCGTTGAGCTTGCTGGGCCGGTCGAGGGTGATCCAGCAGACGCGGTCCTTGACGACGACGTCCAGTCCTTCGGTCATGTGGTCCTCCTAGGAACGAGGGAGCCCGAGGCCCCTCGTGGCGATGACGTTGCGCTGGATCTCGGAGGCGCCGCCGAGGAAGGTGGCGGCGACGGCGTCCATGCGCATGTGGGTGAAGGCGGCGCCCAAGGGCGCGCCCCGGCGCTGCCACAGCTGCCCGTGCCGGCCGAACACGTGGGCACCGGTGCGCGCGAGCCGCTGGTGCAGCTCGGCGCTGAACAGCTGGTTGACCGACGCCTCGTACCCGGGCACCGGGTTGGTGACGCTGTAGCGGGCGATGTTGTAGAGCACCCGCACCTCGATGTAGCGCCGGGCGATCTCCTGGCGGGCGCCGCGCTCCCAGCCGTCCCGGAGCTGTTCGCGCCCCTCCGGGGTGCCGATGTGCTCGACGAGCCGGGCGATCGCCTGCTCGTACTTGATCGTGGCCCCGATCCCCGCGCGCTCGAAGCTCAGCGCGTCCATCGCGACGTACCAGCCGCGGTTCTCCTCGCCCACGCGGTTGGCGACCGGAACCCGCGCCCCCTCGAAGAAGATCTCCGAGAAGGGGGTGTCACCGCGGATGTCGCGGATCGGGCGGACGGTGACACCGGGGGTGTTCACGTCGACGAGCAGGAACGTGATGCCGCGGTGCTTCGGCGAGGCCTCCGGGTCGGTGCGGACGAGCACGAACAGCCAGTCGGCGTGGTGGCCGAGGGAGGTCCACACCTTCTGCCCGTCCACGACGTAGTGGTCGCCGTCGCGCACGGCGCGTGTCCGCAGGCCTGCGAGGTCGGAGCCCGCGCCGGGCTCGGAGAAGCCCTGGGCCCAGGTGCGCTCACCGCGGGCGATGGGGGGCAGGTGCTCGGCGCGCTGCTCGTCCGTGCCGTGGGCGAGCAGGGTGGGGCCGAGCAGGAAGGCGCCGATGCCGTTCACGGTGGGCACCCGCGCCCGCATCATCTCCTCGTGGAGGATGAACTCCTCCATCGACGACAGCCCGGCACCGCCGTACTCGACGGGCCAGTGCGGGGCGATCCAGCCGCGTTCGGCCAGCGCGGCGGCCCACTCGCGGGCGCCCGCCCGGCGAGCGGGGTCGGCGCTGCTGCGGTCGACCGGCCAGTTGTAACCCCACACGTCCTCGGGCTCGAGGCTCTGCTCGGCGTCCGGGTCGGGTGTGTAGGCGGCCGGGAACCGGTCGCGCACGAATGCGCGCACCTCCTCCCGGAACGCCGCCTGTTCGGGGCCATCATCCCAATTCACAGAGCCTCCCAGTTCATGCCGTCCGCCCGGGGGTCGCCTCCGCCGCCGCGGACGCCTGGGTGGCCCGCGTGCCGGGTGTCGCGCATTCGCGGTCCCAGGTACCCGGTGTCAGGCCGTGATCACCCATCGCGCGGAGGGTGTGCTTGGCCACCTTGTCGGTCGGGGTGCGCGGCAGCTCGTCGAGGAACTCGATGTAGCGCGGCACCATGAACGACGGCAGCTTGGCCGCGCAGTGCGCCGCGAGCTCGGCCGCGGTGAGCTCGGAACCGGGAGCCCGCACGACCGCCAGCTTGACGTCCTCCTCGCCGAGCTCGGAGGGCACGCCGAACGCCGCTGACTCGACGACGCCGGGATGCAGGTTGACCTCGCACTCGATGTCGAACGCCGAGATGTTCTCCCCGCGCCTGCGGATCGCGTCGGCGATCCGGTCGAGGAAGTAGAAGTAGCCTTCGTCGTCGCGCCACGCGCGGTCGCCGGTGTGGAACCACATGTTGCGGAACGCCCTGGCCGTGGCCTCGGGCATCCCGTAGTAGCCGGTGGTGATCACGAACGGTTGCTTCGGTCGCACCACGAGCTCGCCCGGCTCCCCCGCGGGTACCTCGCGGTCGTCCTCGTCGACCACGGCCACCTCGAAGCGCTCGGAGTGGGCCTGGCCCATCGACCCGAGCCGCCACTGCCCGTACGGGCTGCCGGTGGCGATACCGACCTCGGTGCTGGTGTAGGTCTCGGCCGACCGCACGCCGAAGCGTTCCTGCAGTGGCGCGTCCAGCGCGGACTTGCCCATGTAGAACGTCTCGAGGGGGTGGTCGCGGTCGCGGGGGCTCGGCGGGGCGCTGAGCAGGATCGGGATCATCGCGAACACGCTCATCGTGACCTGCGCGTCGAAACGGCGCACGTCGTCCCAGAATCGCGACGCGCTGAACCGTTCGACGATGCCGATCGGGTTGCCGGACAGCAGCGCGGAGAACACCCCGTCCCACAGGCCGGCGGCGTGGAACAGCGGAAGCGGGCAATAGGTCGTCTTGCCCCAGCGGTCGAGGAAGTCCAGGGAATCCCACGCGCAGGTCAGGGCCAGCGCGTGCGGCACCATCGCGCCCTTCGAGCGCCCGGTGGTGCCCGAGGTGTACATGATCGCCTGCAGGTCGGAGAACCGCGCGTCACCGTCGACCCGGTCGGAGCCGTGCCCGAGCAGGCGCGACATCGGGATCGCGCCCTCGCCGATGACGTCGAGAGCCGGTTCCTGCCCCCGGACGATCACCCGGATCGGGTCCGGGATGCTCGGCAGCACGGACGGCAGCCGGTCGGTGTACTCGGCGTCGATGAGCAGCGTCGAGATGTCGGCGCTGTCGAGCACGTGGCGCAGCAGCTCCCCGCGGTAGGCCGTGTTCACCGGCACCGCCACCGCGCCCACCCGCGAGAGCGCGACGATCACGGGCACGAACTCGGGGCAGTTCGGCAGCATCACCGCCACGTGGTCGCCGCGGCGCACGCCTTCGGCGGCGAACCCGTTGGCGTAGGTGTCGGCGGCGGCGTCCACCTCGGCGAAGGACAGCTCACCGTCCCGGAACTTGAGGAACGGCGCGGCCCCGTGGGACTCCGCGCGCGATCTCATCACGTCGCCGAGGACGAGGCCTTCCAGCCACCCCTGGCTCATCACACCTCCCTGGACCGGGCGAACGGCCGCCTCGCTCACGCGATGGCGGCCGTTCGCGACAGCCGGGGCGGAACCTCCCTCAGGAGGCCTCCGCCGTCGGCGCGGGCTCGACGATCAGCGGGTACACGCCGTTCTCGTCGTGCACCTCGCGTCCGGTCACCGGCGGGTTGAACACGCACACGGTGCGCATCTGCGTGCGCGGACGCAGCTGGTGGTGCTCGTGCCCGTTCAGCACGTAGACCGAACCCGGACCGAGCTTGTAGGTGACGTCGTTGTCCTTGTCGGTCAGCTCGCCCTCACCCTCGATGACCCAGACGGCCTCGATGTGGTTGGCGTACCAGAAGTCGTTCACCGAACCGGCGTCGAGCACGGTCTCGTGCAGCGAGAAACCGACGCCGTCACCGGCCAGCACGATGCGCTTGCTGCGCCAGTGCTCGGTCTTGACGTCGCGCTCGGTGTCGGTGATCTCTTCGATCGTGCGGACGATCACGCAGACATCCCTTCCGTCACGGCGCGGACGGCCTCACCGACCAGCCCGAGCCCCTCTTCCAGCTCGCCGTCGGTGATCGTGAGCGGCGGCATCAGCTTCATGACCTCGTCGCTGGGCCCGGCGGTCTCGATGATCAGACCGCGCTCGAACGCCGCGGCGCACGCCTTGGCCGCGAGCTCGGGCTGGGAGAACTGGAGCCCCCGGGCGAGACCGCGCCCCTTCGGGGTGAGCTCGACGCTGTCCGAGGACGCGGCGAGCTCGCCGAGGGCGGCCCCGATGCGCTCGCCCTTCGCGATGGTGCCGCGCTCGAGCGTGTCGTCGGCCCAGTACTCCTTCAGCGCGGCGGTGGCGGTGACGAACGCGGGGTTGTGCCCGCGGAACGTGCCGTTGTGCTCACCGGGGCCCCACTGGTCGAGCTCGGGCTTGATCAGCGTGAGCGCCATCGGCAGCCCGTAGCCGCTGATCGACTTGGACAGGCAGACGATGTCGGGCTTGATGCCCGCGGCCTCGAACGAGAAGAACGGGCCGGTGCGCCCGACGCCCATCTGCACGTCGTCGACGATGAGGATCAGGCCCTGGCGGCGGCACAGGTCCTCGAGCCCCTGCAGCCACTCGATGCGGGCCGGGTTGATGCCGCCCTCGCCCTGCACCGTCTCCACGATGACGCCCGCGGGCTCGTTCAGGCCGCTGCCCGCGTCCTCGAGCAGCCGCTCGAACATCAGGAAGTCCGGCACCGTGCCGTCGAAGTAGTTGTCGAACGGCATCGGGGTGGCGTGCACGAGCGGGATGCCCGCCCCGCCGCGCTTCATCGAGTTCCCGGTGACGGACAGCGCGCCGAGCGTCATGCCGTGGAACCCGTTGGTGAAGTTGATCATCGACTCGCGGCCGGTGATCTTGCGCGCGAGTTTCAGGGCCGACTCGACGGTGTTGGCGCCGGTCGGACCCGGGAACTGGACCTTGTAGTCGAGCCCCCGCGGTTTCAGCACGAGATCCTCGAAGGTGTGCAGGAACTCGGCCTTGGCCGTGGTGTACATGTCGAGGCCGTGGGTGATGCCGTCCCGCGCGAGGTACTCGAGCAGCGGACGTTTCAACGCATCCGGGTTGTGGCCGTAGTTGAGCGCACCGGCGCCGGCGAAGAAGTCGAGATATTTCTTGCCGTCGATGTCGGTGATGTGCGACCCTTTTGCGGTGTCGAAAACCACCGGCCAATTGCGGCAGTAGCTGCGGACCTCGGACTCGAGGTCGTCGAAAACGGTCGTTTCCACGGGCTCTCCCTGCGAAACGGTCGTGTGATCGTCAGGTCAGCGGTCGACCGGTCCGATCCGGAACAGGATTTCGGGTTCGTGGTCGGCACCGAGCAACTCGGAACCGAACAACTCGCTGCGGCGCACCGGTGCACCGCGCCGCTCGGCGAAGCGACTGAAGAGGGCGATCGACCCCTTGTTGTCCGGGGTCACGGTCGCCTCCAGGTGGTCCACCTCGGGTACCCGGTCGAACAGGTCATCGAGCATGGCGGCCGCCACACCCTGGCCACGGGCCGCGGCATCCACCCCGACCTGCCAGACGACCAGGGCAGACGGAGCATCCGGCCTGCGGTACCCGGTGACGAACCCCACCAGCTCCCCGTCGCGGCGCGCCACGACCGACGTCGCTGCGAAATCGCGGCACCACAACAGGTAGCTGTATCGGGAGTTGACGTCGAGAACCCCGGTGGCATCGGCAAGGCGCCAGCACGCCACACCGTCGGCAACCTCCGGGTGGCCGATCGCCAGCTGTTCCACCGTGTTTGAACCTACTCGGTCAGGGGATCCAGCAACTGCGGCCATGTCAGGGGAACTTAACAGGCCTGAAACCGGTCCGCCGAAGTGTGCTCGGCCAGTCCGGCTAGAAAATGTGACGGCTATCACATTCACGTTTGACGATCACCCAGGGCGGGAACGGCGTCGTTCCGCCAGGTCACAGCAGGATTTCGAGCCTTCTACACGCGGTCGATGAGCGCAGTTTCGCGCACGGATCACGGAATCGCAACGACCATCACACTCGGCTGGATCGTAAGCCTGTCGTTAGGCTCGCGCAGTGCCTCGCGTGCCCGCACCACGGTCCGTCGTCGTCACCGGAGGAGGTCGCGGCATCGGCCGCGCCGTGGTCGAACGGCTCCTGCAGGAGGGCGCCCACGTGGTCGCGATCGAGCTCGACGCCCACGCGCTCGGCTGGCTCGCCGCGCACCCGTTCGCGGCCGCGGTGGCTGGCAGCGCCGCCGACGAGGCGGTCACCGAGGAGGCCGCCGACCGCGCCGAGCGCGCCGCGCCCCTCACCGGCTGGGTGAACAACGCGGCCGTCTTCCGCGACGCCTCGGTGCACACAGCGCCGGCCCGCGAGGTCCTCGACCTCGTGCAGACCAACCTCGCCCCTGCCGTCGTCGGCGCCACCACCGCGGTGCGCCGCTTCCTCGCGGCGGGCACCGGCGGCGCGATCGTCAACGTCTCGTCGCACCAGGCCCAGCGCGCGGTGCCCGGCTGCACGCCGTACGTCACGGCGAAAGCGGCGATCGAGGGCCTCACCCGCGCACTGGCCGTGGAGTACGGGCCGCGCGGCGTGCGCGTGAACGCGGTGGCGCTCGGCTCGATCGCCACCGAGCGCTACGCGTCGTTCCTCGACGGCCTCGGCCCCGACGGCGCCGCGCACGTCGAGGACGAGATGCGGCGGATCCACCCGCTCGGCCGGGTGGGCCACCCCTCGGAGGTGGCGGGGGTGATCGCCCACCTGCTGTCGGACGACGCCGCGTACGTCACCGGCGCCACGGTCCCGGTGGACGGGGGCCGGTCGGTGCTGGCCCGCGACCCCGAGGCGCACGAGGACTGAGCCGTTCGGCGCTCGACAGCTGCCGGCGCCGGTGGTGCACTGGCCGACCCATCGCGCGAGGAGGTTCGAGATGGCCAAGTTCGCGATCTTCTTCAGCTACAAGCCGGAGACGTGGGACCGGATGGTGATGAAGCCCGGTGAGCGGACGACTGCTGTCCGGCAGCTCGCCGAGAGCGCCGGAGGGTCCCTCGAGAAGCTCTACTACATGTTCGGCGACCGGGACGGGTTCGTCGTCCTCGACTTCCCGGACTCGACCACCGCCGCCGCGGTGTCCGTTGCGGTGAGCAGCTCCGGCGCTTTCTCACACCTGGAAACCCGTGAGCTCATCGACGCGGAGGACCTGCCGGCATTGCTGGAGAAGGCGGCGTCGGCGCGGGAGTCCTACCGCCGTCCCGGCGACTGAGCACGGACGCGCGGCACGAGCAGCACGTGACCGTCGGGCCGCAGTCATGATCACCGCACTGGCGCGTTTCCCGACGCATCCCGTCGGCTTTCGCGCCCGTCCGCTGATCTTGGCTGTCGCCGATTCAAGAACCCAGCGCAGCGCGGATCACGTCGCACAGCTCGTCGTCGGACACCGCGTCGGCGTCCTCGGGCCGCAGCTGGATCGTCCCCTTGCTCGTCCTGAGCCCGGGGTGCCGGCCGGCGAAGGCGGCGACCGCCTCCTGCCCCCACCCGTAGAGCGACACGCCGTGGCGCCACACCCCCACGTGGAGCCGGCTGCGGCCGACCCGGTACGTCGGCATCCCGTAGGAGATGACGACGGCCGCATCCGGGTGGGTGGCGAGGATCAGCGCGTGCACCCGGTCGAAGAGCGGGCGGAATGCGGGGTCGATCGCGTCGACGTAGGCCTGAACGGCGGCGTCCATCCGCCCATCTTCACGCGTCGCCGGCCTGCTGGGATGGTCGGACGGCATGGAGCAGCTTCCGATAGGCGGTGTCCACGCCGAGGCCGCCGGGACCGGCTCTTGATCATCACGCATGAGGGGCTGGCGCACATCGAGGCGTGGGACGCGCAGGTGGCGGCGTGGTCGGCCGACCACCGCGTTGCCCGCTGGGACCGGCGCGGCTGCGGGCGTTCGCCGCGGCCCGCGGAGCAGTACTCGAGCGTGGACGACCTCGCCGCCGTCGTGCGTGCCGTGTCCGACGCGCCCGCGGCGCTCGTCGGCTGCTCGTTCGGGTCGCTGATCACGCTGCACTGCGCGCTCGACCACCCGGAGCTGGTGTCGAAGCTCGTGCCGACCGGACCGGTCGTCAGCGGCCTCCCGCCGAGCGAGCACTTCCTCACCCGCGGCGGTCGCGGCGTCCCCGCAGAACCTGCACCCGCCGGTGGAGCTGGAACGTCCGCCGGAGGAGCCCGCCCTCGGGCGGCTCGGCCAGATCGCGGTGCCGACGCTCATCGTCGTGGGCGAACAGGACATCCCCGATGTACACGCCCACAGCGGAGCGCTCGAGCCAGGCATCCGCGGTGCCACCCGGGTGGTCCTGCCCGGCAGCGGTCACCTGCCCCATCTCGAGGTGTCCGACGCGTTCAACCGGATCGTGCTCGAATTCCTCGCATGAGCACCGACGCGAAGGCCGACCTCCACCGCTACCTGCGGGCGGGGCGCGACGCAGTGTTGTCCAAACTCGACGGGCTGGCGGAGCGCGACATCCGCCGACCGCTGACCCCGACAGGAACCAACCTGCTCGGCCTGGTCAAGCACCTCGCCGGTGTCGAGCTCGGGTACTTCTGCGCCGTGTTCGACCGCCCCTTCGAGGTGCCCGGACCGTGGTTCGGGGAGGACGCGGAACTCAACGCCGACATGTACGCGACGGCCGAGGAGTCGCGCGAGGACATCGTCGAGCTCTACCGCCGGTCGTGCGCCCTGTCGGACGCCACGATCCGCGAGCTCCCGCTGGACGCGCCCGGGCACGTGCCGTGGTGGGGAGAACCGCGCGTCACCCTGCACCGCATCCTCGTGCACGTGATCGCCGAGACGCACCGCCACGCCGGCCACGCCGACATCCTGCGGGAGCAGGTCGACGGCACCGCAGGCCTGCGGCGGCCGGGCGACAACATGGCCGAAGGCGACGCGGCGTGGTGGGCCGCGTACCGCGAGCGGCTCGAGAAGCTGGCCGAAGGCTGACTCACGCCTGCGCGTTGCGCAGCCGGATGCCGCTGAACCCCAGCGTGCTCGCGACGATCGCCTCCCAGAGGGGCCACAGCCGCGGGAGCACGCGCAGCTCAATGCCGGCTTCCTCGTGGAGCGCGAAGAGATCACCCACGGGTTCCGGCGGCCCGAGCGGCCGCACCGCGACCTGCGCCACGTGGGCGTTCGGCTCCGGTTCACCGTCGCGCGCCGGCTCCGGCTCCGGGAACGGGCGGAACGGCGCCGCCGGGAGCCGGTAGGCGTACAACCGGACCGTGCGCATCCGCTCCAGCCACGCGTACTCCACCGCGTGCAGGCGGGATGACCCGGACGGCCCGAGGATCCGCTGCGCGTCCGCGGCCGTGGTGCCCGCCGTGGCCCAGGTGAGCACCCGCGGGCACTGGCGCGGGAACCAGTAGCTGGGCGCCTGCCCCGCGTCGACCGCCCACACGTAGGCGCCGGGGACGCGCGCGGTGGGGGTGACGTGCGGGACGAATTCCGTGATCGTCGGGTCCTCCGAGAAGTGGAGGACCTCGCCCTCACCCGGGCGCCCGGGGCTCACTTCCGGCCGTACTCGGCCTGCACGTCGTTCTTCCACGCCTCGTACTCGGCGCGGTCCTCCTGCAACCCCATCTCGGCCACGCAGTCGGCGCACCGGCCGACCACCCACAGCAGCGAGACCCGGGAACACCGCACGCACTGGCGCGGCTCCGCCATCACGTTGTCCTCGACAGCGACGCTCACGCCGCTGATCGTGCCACGCGGAGACCTTCAGTCGCTGCCCGGCTGCTCGTCCCCGGCGGCTTTCCGCTCTTCCGGGACGTCCCGTCCGAGCTTGCGGTTGAGCGCGTCAGCCGCCCGGATGCCGAGGAGGCACCCGCCGGTGCCGGCCAGCGCTGCCGCGACGAACCCGCGATCTGCAGCAGGGTCATGCATCACCTCGGGGTCGGGCGCCGCGGCGCGATCACTCGGAAGGGTGATCGAAACACGCGGCGGGGCCGGCCCTGGAACACGGGGCCCCGCTCAAGCGACGAGGTCCAGCCGGTAGGCGAGCGCGTGCAGGGGCGGCTCCGCCGCCAACCCGTAGTGCTCGGCGGAGTCGGTGTCGTGCGCGGGCGTGCGGCGGTACCCGAGGCGTTCGTAGAGCCCGATCGCCCGCGTCATCACCGACGTCGTGTGGAGGTACACGCTGGTGGCCCCCGCGGCGCGTGCCCGATCGGCGCAGCTGCGCATCAGGGCGGAGGCGATTCCGCCGCCCTCGCGGTCGGGCCACACGGCCACCCCGCGGACGTACGCCGCACCCGCCGGCAGGCCGAGGCCGTCCGGGCGCAGCTGCAGGCGGGCGGTGCCGACCAGCGCGTCGCCGTCGAGCGCGACGAGCACGGCGGCGCCGTCGGCCTCGATGTCGAGCACGTCGGCGAGGTACACCGGGAAGACCTCCTCCGCGACGGCCCCCGCGTACCGGCCGTACGCCGCGCGCAGCAGGCGTCTGATCTCGGCGTACCGCTGCGGGCGGGGGGCGAGCGCCTCGTCACCCTCGCGGTGCTGATGCGCGAGGCCTTCGTGACGCTCAACGACCTCGTCATGGCACGGCTCGCCGAACGCGGGCACACCGCGGTGCGCTCGGCGCACAGCGCGGTGTTCCAGTACCTGGACGACACCGGCACCACCGTGACCGCACTCGCCGAACGCGCACAAGTCACCAAGCAGGCCATGGCCGAGCTCGTGCAGCACCTCGAGGCCCACGGCTACGTCACCCGCACCCCGGACCCGACCGACCGGCGCGCCAAACTCGTCCGGCCCACCGACCGCGGGCGCGAACTGCTTGCGATCGCCCGGGAGCTCGTGCCCGCGCTGGACGAACGCGTGAGCCGGATCATCGGCGCGGAACGGGGTGCGCGAGCTCAAGGCAGACCTGGAGGCGATCCGCCGCGGCATCGCCGGGACCGGAGGCGACCGGGCCGCGGAAGCGGATTCCCCCGGAGCCTGACCACTGTTCCGGCGCGAAATCGAGCGTTCTCGACCCGGGGATGCGCCAACTCGACGATCGTGGGAAAGCATCGCTGAACCGCCGAGGATCGCAGGTCAGGGGCTTTCGAACCCCGGACCGATGCGCGAAATCACCTCTCGCCTGCCGCGTTCGGCTGAACGCAGCCCGGAATTCCGTGGAGCCGCCGCTCGCCAGATGCATGATCACGGGTTTGGCGCGAGAACAGGAGAAATCGACACGGGAACGCGGCAACGCTGCGATCATGGGCAGATGGTCGCTCGGCCCGAGTACCTCACGACGCCTCGGCTGGCAGTCCCCGTAGGGACCGACAGAGCAGCTTTCCCAGGAGGCCCCATGCCCGATCCCCGCACGCTGCCGGACGACCGCTTCGGGTACAGCGTCTACACGCTGGTCGCCCACGCCTCCCCGGAGCAGGTGCGGCTGGTGGCCGAGGTGCGGGATGCCGTCGGTCAGGAACGGGCCGTGATCCCGGCGCACGTCACGATCCGGGGCACCTTCTACGGGATCGACAGCCTCGATCAGATGCGCGACCTGCTGAGGCGGACGGCAGCCGGCCTGGAACCGACCCCGGTCGAGTTCGACCCGGACGGCTGGAAGCACCACAGCGACGGGGACCGCCACGGGTGCGTGATGCCGTGCGTGACGTCGCCGGCGCTGTGGTCGCTGCACGAGTCCTTCGACGCCGTCATCCGGCCCCGCTCCCGGGACGCCTACGGAAGCGGCTACCGGGCTCACCTGATGCTGTGCCAGGACTGCTCGCGCGAGCAGGTCGAACGGGCCCTCGCGCTGGTAGCCGAACGGGACGTCGGGACCGGCTTCGCCGTCGGTTCCGTGGAGCTCATGGGCCGGGTCGGGCCCGCCTTCGGGGGCTGGTGGACGTTGATCGAGTCGTTCCCCCTCGCCGCTCACGCGTCGTAGGCATGGGCGGCACCGTTGTCGTGCGCAGCGCGGTCGAGGGCGACGCCGAGGTTGTCGCTGCCGTCATCGCGGCGGCCTTCGCGCAGTACCGCGGCCGGCTCGTCCCCGAGTCGGGCGCCTTCCGCGAGACGGCCGAGAGGATCTCCCGCGAACTCGCGGACGGGGGTGGCGCGGTCATCGCCGAGCTGGGCGGCGAGACGGTGGGCTGTGTCATGACCAGGCCGGTCGATCGCGATCTGTACTTCGGCCGGCTGGCAGTGGTCCCGCCGGCGCGCGGCCGGGGCATCGCCCGGCGCCTGGTCGAGGCCGTCGAGGCGGAGGCGGCTCGGCGCGGGCTGGCCGGGGTGCGGCTGGGCGTGCGGATCGCGCTGACCGAGAACCAGCGGCTGTTCACCGCGCTGGGGTACGTCGAGACCTCGCGCGAAGCGCACCCGGGCTTCGACCACCCCACGTCGATCACGATGCGGAAGGCGGTCCCGCCCGTCCGGGATCACTCATGAAGGTCGGCATCGTCGGGAGCGTCACGCGCCCGGGCCGGCCGGGGTTCTGCTCATCGGCGATGCTCTGCTGCCGGCGGGCGTGCCCGAAGCCGACGTCGCCACGCTCGCCCGACCCCACGGAGGAGAGCCGATGCCGACCCACCTCGACCAGGCGCAGGTCCGCAGCCTGCTGAACTGGCCGACCGCCATCGACGCCCTCCGGCAGGCGCAGACGTCAGGGCCGGGCGCCGTGTCGGCCCCGGCCCGGACGAGCGTCCCCGCACCCGGCGGGCACGTTCTGGTCATGCCGGCGGTCGACGCCGACCACTTCGGGATCAAGATCGCAGGCGTCGCGCCCGAAAATCCCGCGCGCGACCTGCCCCGCATCACCGGCACCTACCTGCTGCACGACGCCACCACGCTGATGCCTGTGCTCGCCGTCGACGGCCCCGCCCTCACCCTCGTGCGCACGGCAGCGCTGTCCGCGCTCGCCGTCGACGCCCTCGCCGACCCCGGCGCGTCGAACCTGCTCGTGTACGGCACCGGCCCACAGGCCGCCGCGCACATCGAGGCACTGCGCACCGTCCGCGACTTCCGGACCGTCGCCGTCGTGGGGAGGACGGCCGAGTCGTCCCGGAGGTTCGCGGCGGAGCACGGCGTCGCCGAGGCCGGTCCCGGCGCGCTCGGTTCAGCGGACGTCGTCGCCTGCTGCACCAGCGCCCACACGCCGCTGTTCGACGGCACACGCGCGGGCCGTGACGTCACCGTCGTCGCCATGGGCGCCCACACGCTCGACGCCCGCGAGCTCGACGCAGCCACCCTGCGCGGCGCCCAGGTCGTGGTGGAGGACCCGGCCGCCGCGAGCCGCGAAGCGGCCGACGTCGTCGCCGCCCTGCAGGCGGGCGACATCGACGGCACCGTCCCCCTGCACGCGGTCCTGAACGGCGAGGTCCCGGTCGACCGGGGGCGCCGCCGGGTCTTCCGATCGGTCGGCATGGCGTGGGAGGACCTCGCGGTGGCCACGGCCTTGAGACGGATGCTCTCCTGACGCTATGGCGCTGCCCCGTACCGGGCCGCGATCGCGAGAGCGCGGTCGCGCACGGCGGTGCGCAACCATGTCGGGTCGAGAACCTCGAGGTCAGCGCCGAGCTGCCACACCGCCCACTCGGCGTGCCGCCGGTCCTGGAAGGTGAGCTCCAGCCGCAGCAGCCCGCCGTCGTCCGACTCCTCGCGGACGGCCAGCGCGGTGCGCAGCAGGCCCTCCCGCCGGGCCGGGTCGACCCGGACCAGCACGGTGACCTGCTCGCCGCCGACCCGAAACCGCGTGCTGCGTTCCTGCCACGCCTGGTCCAGGTCGACGTCGTCCGGGCGCTGCGCGGGCTCCATGAGCTCCTCCGCGGCCAGCACCCGCGACAGCCGGTACGTGCGATCCTCGCCGGACCGCGTGGCCAGCAGGTACCCCTGGCCGCGCACCGTGACCAGCCCGATCGGGTCGACCGTGCGCCACTCCGGGGGCTGGTCCACGGCCGCGTAGTGGATGCGCAGCTTGTGCCCGTCGAACACCGCGCGCCGGATCTCGGTCAGCACGGCGTCGGGCACGTCGTCGGCGACCACCAGCCGGCGTGCGAGCAGGTCGGCTTCCGGCTCGACGAGGAACCGGCGGGCCGCGTCACCCGCGGTGACTCGATGGCTCTCGGGCAACGCGTCGACCACCTTCAGCATGGCCGAGGCCAGCGCGGAGCCGAGGCCGAACACCTGCACCCCGCGCCGTGATCCGGCGACCAGCAGGGCGAGCGCCTCGTCGTGGTTGAGCCCGGTGAGCTCGGTGCGGAAGCCGGGCAGCAACGCGAACCCGCCGTGCCTCCCGCGTTCGGCGTAGACCGGGACGCCGGCCGCGGACAGCGCCTCGATGTCACGCATCACGGTGCGGGTGGTGACCCCCAGCTCCCGCGCCAGCCTGCCGGCGGTCAGCCTGCCGTGCCGGCGCAGCAGCAGCACCAGCGAGACCAGCCGGTCGGCGCGCACGCGGGAAGCGTATCCGGATACATGACCATGGATGTCACGATTCGTTGCGAGGCTCCTCGACGTAGCGAACGTCGATCGAGAAGGAGCAGAAGTGACGATGGTGCGGACGGCCGTCAACCCCGTGACGTGGTCGGTGGCGATGGGCTTCAACCAGGGAGAGGTCGTCTCCGGGCACACCCGGACCCTGTACTGCTCGGGCCAGACCGCGATGAGCGCCGACGGCACGCCCCAGCACGACGGCGACATGGCCGCACAGCTGGCGCTGAGCATCGACAACCTGGAGGCAGTGCTCGCCGACGCCGGCATGTCGCTCGCAAACCTCGTCCGGCTGGGCGTCTACACCACCGACGTGGATCTGCTCCTCCAGCACTACGGCGTGCTTGCCGGGCGCCTGGGCGCCGCGGGCGTGGCACCGGCCACCACCATGCTCGGGGTCACCCGGCTGGCGGTCCCCGGCCAGCTGGTGGAACTCGACGGCACAGCTGTCGCGTGAGCCCCGCGGCCTAGCAGCGGTACTCCGGACGAAGGACCGGGCCGAGATCTCCATCGACCGGCCCGGTCAACCGCGCGTGGAGCTCGGGGTCGGCGTGGATCGCAGCCGCGGCCTTCCACTCGTTGATGGTTCGTGCGAACAGACCCCAGTTGTCGAGCTCGGCACACGCCTCGATCGCGCGCGTGAAGTCGGCCGTGAACCGAGCCAGCTCGGCCGCGGGCAGCACGGCCGGCCACGGGACTGCCGAGGACCGCTCGGAGGGAGGAGGGGGCCTCACGGCCGGTGGCCGGGCCGGGGCAAGGTCCACAGGCCGCGCGGCTTGCGGTGGCGCGTCCCCCGGTACGGCCGGCTGACCGCCTCCTTGCAGAACCACCACGCGTCCTCCTCCGTCTCCGCCCACCCGTGCGAGGTCTTCCCCTCGTCCAGCACCACCGTCCACCGGTACCGGCCCGACCGCTCGCGGAAGCTCACCGAGGCACGCCCCTGCGCACGCGCGATCTCCAGCCGCGCCTCTGCCTCGTCTGCCGCCTCACCCATCGCGCACCCGCCTCCGGGGGTCTCCGTCCACCAGAACGCCACATGCGTACGATGCCGCATACTCCGCATACACCGTAAACAAGTCCGTAGACCGCACAGACGGCAGCGGCCGCATCTACCTGCGTTTACGGTCGAGATGTGGCAGAGGCCCGACTGGTGACCACGGCGGAGCTGGCGCGTGCCTTGGGCCTGGCGCCCCGCACGATCCAGAAGTACCGCAAGGACGGCCTACTGACCCCGGACCTCGAGTCGATCGGCGGCCACGCGAGGTGGAACGTCGAACGCGTCCGCGAGGAGCTGCGGCGGATCGCCGCCGAACGCCGCGGCGAACGCTAGGGGCAGCCCGACGGCCCCCGAGCATGATCCGAACTATCGGTTGTCCATCGCTGTCCCCACGACCACGGACACCCGGAACTCCGGATCTTGGCCGCGAAGGTCGCGAGTATCACGCGGGACCACCGCCGCTCGGGCACCCCGCTGCGTCGACTCAGGTGAGTCTGGACGACGTCCAGCTTCTGTCCAGAATCTGTGCAAGGATTGTGCATCCGTCCAGCTCGGTCGGGCGGTAGTGCAGGTCGAAGGACCACCACAGATACGGAAGGACGCATGATGCGCCGTCTGACTCTGGCCTTCGGCGGAGTACTCGCCGCTGCGGCCGCAACCCTGGGGGTCACCGCACCCGCCGCCGCCCAGGAGACCGCCTCCGTGTACGTCGTGCACGGCATCCCGGACACAGCCGTCGACGTCTACGTCGACGGGGCGCGCCTCCTGGACGACTTCCAGCCGGGCTCCGCCGCGGGCTCGGTGGACGTGCCGCGCGGTTCCCACGAGGTCGCCCTCTTCCCGGCAGACGCCGCCGACGGCTCGGGCTCGCCACTGCTGTCGGCGACGCAGGAGGTGCCGGGGGGCGGCAACGTCACCCTGGTCGCGCACCTGACCGAGGACGGGCAGCCGGCGGTCACGCCCTTCGCCAACGACGTCTCGTCCCTGCCCGCGGGGCAGGCACGTGTCGTCGTCCGGCACACCGCAGCCGCGCCGGCCGTCGACGTGCTCGCCGGTGGCAGCCCGGTGATCAGCGGCCTGGCCAACCCGGGCGAGAAGGCCCTCGAGGTCCCGGCCGGCACGATCTCCGCCGCGGTCGCGGCGGCAGGCACCACCGAGCCGGTGATCGGCCCGGCCGACCTCGACCTGCAGGAGGGCACCGCGACCTTCGTCCACGCCACCGGCTCCCTCGAGGCCGGGAACCTGGGCCTGGTCGTGGTCACGGTCGACGACCTGCACACCGCTGAGGGCACGGGCTGACCGTGCGCGCCCATGAAGCACCGCTCGCCGTGACGGTGCTGCGGCCGGCCGGAGTGGGGACCGACCCCGCTCCGGCCGGGCCACGGCCGGCGGACGAGCCGCCCGCACTCGTGCCGCTGCCGCGCGTCGGCGACCCCGACATCGCATCGAGCGACGAGCTGGCCCGTCGGTTCCTCCTGGGCGACGGCGCCGCGCTCGAAGAGGCCTACGACCACCACGCACGGCTGGTGTACTCGCTGGCGCTGCGGGCGCTGGGCGCCCACCACGATGCCGAGGACGTCACGCAGCAGGTGTTCGTCCGAGCGTGGCGGGGGCGCGCGGGGTTCGACCCCGGCCGCGGTTCGCTCGGGGGCTGGCTCGTGGGGATCACCCGCCGCCAGATCGCCGACCGGTTCGCCGCCCGTGCCCGCGACCGCGACCTCGCCGACCGCGCCGGGCGCGTTGCCGAGCCGGTGGTCGGTGACGCGCCCGACGACGTCGTCGACGCGGTGGTGGTCGCGGAGGAGATCGAAAGACTGCCCACCCACCAGCGGGACGTCGTCCGGTTGACGTTCTTCGCCGACCTGACCCACCAGCAGATCTCCGAGGTGACGGGGTTACCCCTCGGCACGGTGAAGAGTCATCTCCGGCGAGGACTGGAGCGGTTGCGGCGACGGTGGGAGCTCCGCCGTGTGGCATCCGGGAGCTGAACGAAGGCGCAGGGTGGGAAGCGGGGCCCGAGGGGTGCCCCGCAGCGCAGCCCGAACAGCGCGTGGCCGACGCGGCTGGAGTTGTCAAATGTTCGTCCAAAGTTTGTATGGTCTACCCATGGCAGCTGGGGAGGATCGAGCGCTCCTGCGCATCGGCGAGCTCGCGCGTCGGCTGGGAGTGAGCCAGGACGTCCTGCGCGCGTGGGAGCGTCGATACGGCCTGCTCCAGCCGGTGCGTTCGCCGGGTGGGTTCCGCTTGTACACCGCATCCGACGAACAGCGGGTTCGCCGGATGCAGGTCCACCTCGCCGGCGGCCTGGCCGCCGCCGAAGCAGCCCGCGCTGCCCTGACCGAGGAGGGTGATCGAACGGTTGTGACGCCGCCGGAGCAGCTGCCGGCGTCGGACCCGGTCCAGACACCGCTTCCACCGCCCGACCGCGGGCTCGCGCGCCTGACCGCGGACCTGCGTCGCGCACTCGACGCGCTGGACGAGCCGGCCGCAGAGGCGGTGTTGGATCGCTTGTTCGCCGACTTCAGCGTGGAGACCGCCCTGCGGGACGTCCTCCTGCCGTACCTGCACGAACTCGGTGCCCGGTGGGCGGTGAACGAGATCAGGGTCACCACGGAGCACTTCGCGAGCCACGTGCTCAGGGCGCGACTGGCGGGCCTGGCCCGTGGCTGGGGCCAGGGACGGGGGCCGTGTGCCGTGCTCGCCTGCCCGCCCGGCGAGCAGCACGACCTACCGCTCATGGCCTTCGGCGTCGCCCTGCACCGGAACGGGTGGCGGATCGTCTATCTGGGCGCCGACACCCCTCTTGCGGATCTCGGCCGGACGGTCGAGGAGAAGCGGCCCGAGATCCTGGTCCTCGCCTCCGTCGACGTCGACAGGTTCCGGCACTCGATCCCGGACCTCGCGGCGCTCACTCGACGCACCTCGCTCCGGTTGGCCGGCGCCGGCGCCAGCGCGGCGGTCGCCGACGCCGTCGGCGCGACGGTGCTGGCCGCCGACCCGGTCACCGAGGCCCAACGGCTCATGCCGCCAACCTGAGCGGATCGGGCCGGCCGCTGCCCACTTCTGCGTCCACCGGGCAGATCGACAGGACCACGGGCACCTATAACCGGGTCGCATCCACGTCGCCGGCGAGCCCGGGCCGGCGAGGACCCGCGGGCGTGGCGGGTGGTCAGGAGGCGTGGAGCCGGAGGTCGGGATCGAACCGACGACCTACCGCTTACAAGGCGGTTGCTCTACCACTGAGCTACACCGGCCGGTACGGGACCACATCCTAGTAGCGCGATCGACGCTCCCACCTACCCTGGGCGCCATGCCGCAGTCGATCGCCGCCGGCAGGGGCGGGGTCCTTCCTGGCCGGTTCCGATGACACCGGGTCAGAGGTTCACCCGTCGGGTCCGCAGCGCCATCCGGCGCGAGGCGCACGGGCTGCTGCACGCCGGCCCGCCCACCGTTCAGCTGATGCGGCCGCTGGGCCCGCAGGTGCCCGACGACGCGCGCGTGCAGCAGGTGCTCGACCTGTGCATGCGCGTGGGCGAGGTGCTGCTCTCCAGCGGCGAGAGCGTGGACGAGACGTCGCAGACGATGCTGCGGCTGGCGGCCACGGCGGGGCTCTCGGCCGTGGACGTCGACATCACGTTCAGCTCGATCACGATGTCCTGCCACCGGGGGATGGCGGCGGCGCCGGTCACGTCCATGCGGCTGGTGCACTACCGCGCGCTCGACCTCACCCGGTTGGAGGAGGTCGCGAAGATCGTCGAGCGGGTGGAGCGGGCCGAGCTCGACATCGAGGCTGCGTCGGTCGCCCTCTACGAGGCGGTCAGCGCGCCGCACCCGTACCCGCGGTGGGTCGCCACGGCGGGGTGGGCCGGGCTGGCCGGGTCGGTGGCGCTCCTGCTCGGCGCAGCGCCGGTCACGGCGCTCGCGGCGTTCCTCGTGACGGGTCTCATCGACCGGCTCGGCCGGCTGCTGAACCGCTGGGGACTGCCCGCGTTCTTCCGGCAGGTCGTCGGCGGGGCGATCGGCACCGGCGCCACCCTGGCCCTCTTCGCGGCCGGGGTGATCCCGCCGGGCACCCGGCCGTCCCTGGTGGTCGCGGCGAGCATCACGGTGCTGCTGTCGGGACTGTCTGTCGTCAGCACGGTGCAGGACGCGATCTCGAGCTACTACGTCACGGCGGCGGGACGGGTGGCCGAGATCGCCCTGCTCTCTGCGGGCCTGCTCACCGGTGTCGTCCTCGCGCTGCGGATCGGCAACGAGTTCGGCGTGCGGCTGGAGGTGGCGGGCGAGCTGCCCACGAGCGCGGGCCGGTTCGGCCTGTCCGTGCTGGCGGCCGCGCTGGCGGCGGCCTCGTTCTCCCTCGCCGGTTACGCGCGCTGGCGGCCGCTGCTGGCGGCTGGGCTCGCCGGGGCTGCGGGCTGGGGGACGTACGGCGTGCTCACGCAGGTCTTCTCCATCGGCCTGATCGCGGCCACCGGCGCCGCCGCGATCGTGGTGGGGATCGCCGCCGGCCTGCTGCGCCGCGGCGGCGGCATCTCACCGCTGGTCGTCACGCTCGCCGGCATCACGCCGCTGCTGCCGGGCTTCACGGCCTACCGCGGCTTCTACCAGCTGTCCGTCGAAGGTCTCGCCGAAGGCCTGGTCACGATCACGGTCGCGCTGGGCATCGGGCTCGCGCTCGCCGCGGGCGTCGCGTTCGGTGACTTCCTGGCCCGGCCGCGCCGCCCCTCCGTCCCCGTGACGGCCGAATCACCCCCATCGGAGCCCGACCGGCAGTAGGCTCGACCGCGCTGATCCCACGAGGAGGAACATGCCGTCGGGCACCGCGCAGTCCGCTGATTTCGTGGTCGTGGCCAACCGCTTGCCGGTTGACCTGGAGAAGCTGCCCGACGGCAGCAGGCGCTGGAAGCGCAGCCCCGGTGGGCTCGTCACCGCACTCGAGCCGATGCTGCGCAGCCGCGACGGCGCGTGGGTGGGGTGGCCCGGCCTGCCCGACGCCGACGTCGAGCCGCTGGTCGAGGACGGCCTGCACCTGCATCCGGTGCGGCTCTCGGCCAAGGAGGTCGAGGAGTACTACGAGGGCTTCTCCAACGGCACGCTCTGGCCGCTCTACCACGACGTGGTCGCCCCGCCGGTGTTCCACCGCCACTGGTGGCAGGCGTACGTCCGGGTCAACGAGCGGTTCGCCGAGGTCACGGCGCAGGTGGCGGCGAAGGGCGCCACGGTGTGGGTGCAGGACTACCAGCTGCAGCTGCTCCCGGCCGCGCTGCGCGAGCTGCGGCCCGACCTGCGGATCGGCTTCTTCCTGCACATCCCGTTCCCGCCCACCGAGCTGTTCATGCAGCTGCCCTGGCGCAAGCGGATCGTGGAGGGCCTGCTGGGCGCCGACCTCGTCGGCTTCCACACGCCCGGCGGCGCCCGCAACTTCCGCTGGCTCGCCACCCGGCTCGCCGGCGCGAGCCCGGGCCACGGGCGCACCGAGGTCATCGTCGGCGACCGCCCCGTCAAGCTCGGGCCGTTCCCGATCTCGATCGACTCGGGCGAGCTCGACCGCATGTCGCGCAGCCCCGAGGTGCAGGAGCGGGCCAAGCAGATCCGCGCCGACCTCGGCGACCCGAAGCGCGTCGTGCTCGGGGTCGACCGGCTCGACTACACCAAGGGCATCGACGTCCGGCTGCAGGCGTTCGAGGAGCTGCTGGCCGAGGGCCGCATCGACGCCGAGGACACCGTGATGATCCAGCTCGCCACACCGAGCCGGGAACGCGTCGAGCACTACCAGCGGATGCGCGCCGACATCGAACAGGCCGTGGGCCGCATCAACGGCGAGTACGCCCGCGTCGGCCATCCCGCGGTGCACTACCTGCACCAGTCGCTGCCGCGGGAGGAGCTGGTGGCGTTCTTCGTGGCGGCCGACGTCATGCTCGTCACGCCGCTGCGCGACGGGATGAACCTCGTCGCCAAGGAGTACGTCGCCTGCCGCAGCGACAACGGTGGCGTGCTCGTGCTCTCCGAGTTCGCCGGGGCCGCGCTCGAGCTCAAGGACGCCCTGCTCGTCAACCCGCACGACACCGACGGTGTCAAGAACGCCCTGTACGCCGCGCTCACGATGGACCGCGACGAGGGCCGCCGCCGGATGCGGGCGCTGCGCAGACAGGTGCTGAGCCACGACGTCGACCGGTGGGCGCGCTCGTTCCTCGACACGCTCGGGCTCCCGCCGCCGGAGGAGTCGAAGTCGTGACGGACCTCCAGGCGGCGGTCCGTGCGCTGGCCCGTGCCCGGCACCTGCTCGTCGCACTCGACTTCGACGGTGTGCTCGCGCCGATCGTTCCCGTGCCGTCCGACGCGCGTCCCCTTCCCGAGAGCGCGGCGGCCATCCAGGAGCTGGCGGCGCTGCCCGGCACCAGCGTCGCGCTGCTCTCCGGCCGTGGACGCGCCGACCTGGCCACGGTCTCCGGTCTCGGCAGCCCGATCCGGCTGATCGGCAGCCACGGCAGCGAGTTCGACGACGGTGCCGCCCTCCTCGACGACGAGCAGCGCGCCCGCCTCGAGAAGCTGGCGGCCGAGCTGCGGGAGCTGGTGGACGGGGAGCCGGGGGTCACCCTGGAGCCCAAGCCCACGGGGGTGGCGGTGCACGTCCGCAACGCGCCACCGGATGTCGGCGCACGTGTGCTCGACGCCGTGCGGGCCGGGCCGGCCGCCCGGGAGGGGATCGAGGTCACCCCGGGCAAGGCCGTGCTCGACCTGTCCGTCGCGCGAATGGACAAGGGCGCCGCGCTGGAGCTGCTCCGCGAGCAGGTGGGGGCCGACGCGGTGCTGTTCGCGGGCGACGACGTCACCGACGAGACCGCGTTCGCCCGGCTGCGGCCCGGCGACGTCGGTGTGAAGGTCGGCCCCGGCGACACGGCTGCGGAGCACCGGGTGGACGCGCCACCCGACATCACCGCCCTGCTCCAGCAGCTGGTCGAGGCCCGCCGCGCCTGAAAGATCTTGCCACTGGCAAGATATGCACTAAGGTGGCACCGTGCCCTACCACCACGGCGATCTGCGTCGCGCCCTCCTCGACACCGCACTCGAGGCCGTCGGGGAGCAGGGGCCGGCGGCGGTGAGCCTGCGCGACGTCGCCCGGCGCGCCGGAGTCTCCCACGCCGCGCCGACCCACCACTTCGGCGACAAGACCGGCCTCATGACGGCGCTGGCCGCCGAGGGGTGGGAGCTGCTCGCCGACGCGCTGGCCGAAACCGCCGCCGAGGGCGACGACTTCGGCGCGCTCGGCGTGGCCTACGTCGTGTTCGCCACCTCGCACCCGGCCCACTTCGCCGTGATGCGCGCTCCCGGTCTCGCGCGCGCGGACGACCCCGCGCTCGAAGCCGCCATGGCGAGGGCGCGCGAGCAGCTGGAGGCGGGGGTGCGGCGGTTCGAGGGCGGCAGTTCGGACGACGCCGCGGTCACGGCGCTCACCGCGTGGTCGCTCGTCCACGGCCTGGCCGCCCTGATCCTCGAGGGTGCGGTGCCACTGAAGCCGGATGCGGACGTGGCGGAACTGGCCCGCGCGGTGACCGACCGGCTCCGCCCACCCACCTGAGCACCTGACCGGGGCCGTCACCAACCCGAGAAGAAGCGCTCCTCGACCCGCGGGCGGCCGCTCGACGTGCCGACAACGAGCTCGGTGGGCAGCGTCACCCGGCGCGGGCGGTTGCGGTCGCCGCGCTC
Organism: Pseudonocardia zijingensis; assembly: GCF_042657305.1. Lineage (NCBI taxonomy): Bacteria > Bacillati > Actinomycetota > Actinomycetes > Pseudonocardiales > Pseudonocardiaceae > Pseudonocardia > Pseudonocardia zijingensis. The sequence continues at coordinate 53,794 of NZ_JBHSKO010000007.1, forward strand.
GAGCAGGAGCTCACCGGCCACCCGACCCTTCTCCAGCACGGGCTGGCGCACGGTGGTGAGCCCGGCGCGCTCGGCCTCGGGCACCCCGTCGAACCCGGTGATCGTGAGCTGGTCGGGCACGTTGAGGCCGCGGTCGGAGGCGTGGCGCAGCGCGCCGAGGGCGAGGATGTCGGACGTGCAGACCAGCGCGGTGATGTCGGGGTGCTCCGCGAGCAGCGCCGCCGCCGCGTCCTGACCGGCGTCGACGCTGTGCTCGAAGCGCTCGTGCACCGGTACGTCCGCCCAGGCGACGCCCACCTCCGCGAGCCCGTCGCGGATGCCGGCGAGCCGGTCGCGCTGCACGGGGTAGGTGGCGGTCGCCTGCCGGTCGAGAGATGCGGGTCCGTCGTGGTGCCCGGCCGCGAGGCGCATGCAGAGGACGCCGACGCGCCGGTGGCCGAGCCCGGTGAGGTGCCGAGTGAGCGCGAGCATCCCGGCGCGGTCGTCGACCCCGACCCGGTCGACGCCCTCGACCCCCGTGGGCTGGTCGCACACCACGGTGGGCACCGGGCGTTCGAGCACGGCGAGGAAGTGCGGGTCGTCCTCGCGCACCGAGTAGACGACGAACCCGTCGACGCCCGCCTGGTGCACCGCCGTGACGTCCGCCTGCTCGGGGCTCACCGGAACCAGCAGCAGACCCTGCCCCGCCTGCTCGCACGCGAGCGCGAGCCCTTCGAGGAAGCCGGTGGCGGCCGGGTCGCGGAAGGCGTACGAGAGCGCCTCGGTGAGCAGCAGGCCGACGGCACCCGCCTTGCGGGTGCGCAACGACCGCGCGACCGGATCCGGGCCCGGGTAGCCGAGCCGCCTCGCTGCTTCGAGCACGCGGGCGCGCAGCGGCGCGGACAGCTGGTCCGGACGGTTGTAGGCGTTCGAGACCGTCGTCCGCGAGACACCGAGTTCGGCAGCGAGCGAGGCGAGAGTCGCGGGACGGCGGACGTTGGGAGGCCCTGCCATCGTCGAACCGTAACGGTTCAGACACTCCGCGGGAAAGCCGTGTGACACGGCCCTCCGAATCGGCGACCCTCGAACGGCTACAGTGAATCGACAACCGTTATCAGTACTGTTGATCTTTGGGGAGTGCCTCGCCATGCCGATCCGCCGCGCAGCCGTCGCAGCGCTCGCCGTGCTCACCGTCGCAGGCTGCAGCTCCGGAGCGGAGTCACCGGCCGACGCGCCGGCCGCCGAGGGCGCGACCGTGCCCGTCGTGGCCTCCACGAACGTGTACGGCAGCATCGTCGAAGCCGTCGGCGGCTCGCGGGTCAGCGTCGACTCCCTGATCGACGACCCGGGCGCCGACCCCCACTCCTACGAGACCACGCCCGCTGACGCCGCGGCCGTCGGCCGCGCCCGGCTCGTCGTGCTCAACGGCGGCGGCTACGACGACTTCGTCGGTCAGCTGGTGGCGTCGTCCGGCACCAACCCCACCGTGATCGACGTGGCCCACGTCTCGGGCCTCGCCACCACCGAGGACGCGCACGCCGATGACGCGCACGCCGACCAGGAGTACGAGGACCACGCCGAGGCCGAAGGCGAGGAGCACGGGCACGACCACGGCGAGTTCAACGAGCACTTCTGGTACAGCCTGCCCACGGTGCAGAAGGTCGCCACCCGGGTGGCCACCGACCTCGGCACCGTCGACCCGGAGGGCGCGGCCGAGTTCACCGCCAACGCCAAGGCGTTCAACGCCCGCGTGGCAGAGCTGATCACCCGCACCGAGGCGATCGGCGCTGCCCGGCCCGACGCCCGGGTGGCCGTCACCGAGCCGGTGCCGGGCTACCTGGTGGAGACCGCCGGGCTCACCGACGTCACCCCGGCGGAGTTCACGGAGGCCATCGAGGAGGACACCGACCCGCCCGCCTCCGTCCTGCGGGAGACGCTCGCCCTGTTCTCCGACGACCCGGTGCGCGCGCTCATCGTCAACGCGCAGACCGAGACCCCCAGCACCGACCAGGTGCGGGAGGCGGCGCAGACTGCGGGGGTGCCCGTCGTCGAGATGACCGAGACCATGCCCGAGGGCGTCACCGGCTATGCCGACTGGATGAGCGGCCAGATCGACGCCCTCGCCGGCGCACTGGGCGCCACGTCGTCGGGGAGCTGACCCGTGGCCGCCCCTCCCACCACCACCCCGGGCGTCCCGACGCTGCCCGTCACCGCGCCCGCGGTGTCGCTGCGCGGCGCGAGCGTGAGCTTCGGCGAGCGCACCCTGTGGGAGGGGCTCGACCTCGACGTGCCGCCCGGTGAGTTCGTGGCGGTGCTCGGCCCCAACGGCTCCGGCAAGACCACGCTGGTGCGGGTGCTGCTCGGCCTGCTCCCGCTCACCGCGGGCGAGGTGCGCATCTCAGGGCGCCCGCCTCGGCGCGGGAGCCCGAGCATCGGCTACGTCCCCCAGCAGAAGGCGCTCGACCCCGACCTGCCGCTGCGCGGGCGCGACCTCGTCGGCCTCGGGCTCGACGGCCACCGCTTCGGCATCGGGTTCCGCGGCCGCCGCGAGCGCCGGGAGCGGGTGGACGCCGCCCTCGCCGCCGTCGGCGGCACCGCCTATGCCGACGCGCCCGTCGGGCGGCTCTCCGGCGGCGAGCAGCAGCGGCTGCGCGTCGCCCAGGCGCTCGTCGGCGGGCCCGACGTGCTGCTCTGCGACGAACCGCTCCTCTCGCTCGACCTGTCCCACCAGCGCACGGTCACCCGGCTGATCGACGAGCGACGCCGCGCCGCCGACACCGCGGTGCTGTTCGTCACCCACGAGATCAACCCCGTGCTCCCCCTCGTCGACCGCGTGCTCTACCTCGTCAACGGGCGGTTCCGGATCGGGCCGCCGGAGGAGGTCATGACCTCCGAGGTGCTGTCCGAGCTGTACGGCACGCACGTGGACGTCCTGCGGGTGCGCGGGCGGCTCGTCGTCGTCGGGGCCGAGGACCACGGGGAGCACTGCCACGAGGAGTCGGCGTGAGCGAGTTGCTGGGCAGGCTCTTCTCCTTCGAGGACATCGGCGAGCTCCTCGGGGTGCCCTTCGTGCAGACCGCGCTGATCGCCTGCGCCGTGCTCGGCGTGGTGGCAGGCGTGCTCGCCCCGCTGATCGTCTCCCGTGGCATGTCCTTCGCCGTGCACGGCACCGCGGAGCTCTCCTTCACCGGTGGTGCCGCCGCCCTCCTCGCGGGCGTCGCGGTGCAGTACGGCGCCGTGCTGGGTGCGGTCGTCGCGGCGGTCGTCTTCGGCGTGCTCGGGCTCCGCCAGCGCGAACGCGACGCGGTGATCGGCGTGGTGCTCGCGTTCGGGCTCGGGCTCGGCGTCCTCATGCTCTCGCTCTACGAGGGGCGGGCATCGAACAAGTTCGGGTTGCTCACCGGCTCGGTCGTGGCCATCGACACGGCCAACATCGCCGTGCTCAGCGTCGTCACGGTGCTGGTGATCGCCACGCTCGCGGTGCTGTACCGACCCCTGCTGTTCGCCAGCACCGATCCCGACGTCGCCGTGGCCCGCGGCGTGCCGGTGCGCATGCTGTCGCTGGTGTTCTCCGTGCTGATCGGGCTCACCACGGCGCTCGTGGTGCCGATCGTGGGGGCGATCCTCGTGCTCACCGTGATGATCACACCGGGTGCGGCCGCCGCACGCGTGACCGCCAACCCCGTGCTCGCCACGGTCCTCGCGGTCGTCTTCGCCGAGACCGCCCTGCTCGGCGGGATCGTGCTCTCCCTCGCCCCGGGGCTCCCGATCTCCGGCTACGTGGCGGCGATCGCGTTCCTCATCTACGTGGTCTGCAGGCTCGTGGGCAGCAGGCGCCGCGCCGTGAGCGTGGCCTGACCCGGATCAGGCGCGCCGGACGCGCCGCTGGCGCGCCACCTCGGCGAGCACCACACCGGCGGCCACGGAAGCGTTGAGCGACTCGACCTGGCCCGCCAGCGGGATGGAGACCGTGACGTCGCAGGTCTGCCGGACCAGCCGGGACAGGCCCTTGCCCTCCGACCCGACCACGAGCACGAGCGGGTCGGTGGCCAGCTCGAAGTCGTCGAGCGAGACCGTGCCCTCAGCGTCGAGACCGGCGATCATGAAACCGGCGGTGGCGTACTCCCGCAGCGTGCGGGTGAGGTTGGTGGCGCGGGCCACCGGCACGCGGGCGGCGGTGCCGGCCGAGGTGCGCCACGCGACGGCCGTCATGCCGGCGGCGCGCCGCTGCGGCACGACCACGCCGTGGCCGCCGAAGGCGCCCACCGAGCGGACGACGGCGCCGAGGTTGCGCGGGTCGGTGACCCCGTCGAGCGCCACGATCAGGCCCGGGTCGGGCGACTCGCTCGCCGCCTCCAGCAACTCGTCGGGGTGGGCGTAGGCGTAGGGCGGCACCTGCAACGCGACGCCCTGGTGCAGCGCCCCGCCGGTGATCCGGTCGAGGTCGCCGCGCGGCACCTCGAGGATCGAGATCCCCCGGTCGGCGGCCAGCTGCACCGCCTCGGCCACGCGGTCGTCGGCGTTGGTGCCCAGCGCCACGTGCAGCGCCGTGGCCGGCACACCGGCCCGCAGGCACTCGACCACGGGGTTGCGGCCGAGCACCGTCTCCGGGGTCTCGCCGTCGCCCGGACGGCGCCGGTCGCCCCCGCGGCCGCCCTGCTTGGCCTTGGCCGTGGCCGCACGGGCGGCGCGGCGGGCCGCCGGGTGGCCGGGGCGCATCTCCGCGGGCGGAGTGGGCCCCTTGCCCTGCAGACCCCGGCGACGCTGACCGCCGGATCCGACGACCATGCCCTTCTTGGTGCCTTCCTTGCGCATCGCGCCACGGCGTTTGGAGTTGCCGGCCATGTGTCTACGAATCCTTCAGGGACCAGGTGGGGCCGTCGGGGGAGTCCTCCACGGCGATACCGGCGGCCGTGAGGCGGTTGCGCACCTCGTCGGCGGCGGCGAAGTCACGATGGGCGCGCGCCTCCTGGCGCTGGACGAGGAGGTCCTCGACGAGCGCCGCCAGCGCGCCGCCCGCGCTGTCGGCCGCGCGGGTGTGCTCGGCCCAGTGCGGGTCGAGCGGGTCGAGCCCGAGCAGGCCCGTCATCGTCCGGACGGAACCGGCGGCCGCCAGCGCCCCGGCCCGGTCGCCGCCGTCCAGCGCGGCGTTGCCCTCCCGCACCGCACCGTGCACGACGGCGAGCGCCGCCGGGGTGCCGAGGTCGTCGTCCATCGCGGCCGCGAACTCCGCGGGCACCTCACCCGGCTCGGGGATGCCCACCCGCTCCCGAACGCGGTGCACGAACGACTCGATGCGCCGGTACGCGGCCACCGCCTCCTGCAGCGCGTGGTCGGAGTACTCGATGGACGAGCGGTAATGCGGCCCCACGAGGTAGTACCGCAGCTCCACGCCCCGCACGCGCTGCAGCAACGCCTCGATCGACAGCGTGTTGCCCAACGACTTGGACATCTTCTCGCCGCCCATGGTGACCCACGCGTTGTGCAGCCAGTACCGCGCGAACGGGTCGCCCGACGCGTTGGACTGGGCGCGCTCGTTCTCGTGGTGCGGGAACACCAGGTCGAGCCCGCCGCCGTGGATGTCGAACTCCGGGCCGAGGTAGAACGTGGACATCGCCGAGCACTCGAGGTGCCAGCCCGGCCTGCCCCGGCCCCACGGCGTGGGCCAGGACGGCTCGCCCGGCTTGGCCGCCTTCCACAGCGTGAAGTCCTGCGGGTCGCGCTTCGCGCCGATGTCGCCCTCGCCCTGGGCCACGTCGTCGACCTTCTGGTGCGACAGCTCCCCGTAGCCGGGGAACGACCGCACCGAGAAGTACACGTCGCCGCCCGCGGCGTAGGCGTGACCACCGTCGACCAGCCGCTGCATGATCTCGACCATCTGCGTGATGTGGCCGGTGGCGCGCGGCTCCACGGACGCGGGCAGGCAGCCCAGCGCGTCGAAGGCCGCCGAGAACGCGCGCTCGTGCGTGGCCGCCCACTCCCACCACGGCCGGCCGGCCTCCGCCGCCTTGCGCAGGATCTTGTCGTCGATGTCGGTGACGTTGCGCACCAGCAGCACGTCCAGGCCGCCGTGGGCGAGCCAGCGGCGCAGCACGTCGTAGTTCAGGCTGGACCGCACGTGCCCGATGTGCGGCAGACCCTGCACGGTGGCCCCACACACGTACATCGACGCAGCCCCGGCCCGCAGGGGGACGAAGTCCCTCTGCATCCTCGTGGCGGTGTCGTGCAGGCGAAGGCTCACGACACCAGGGTACGGAGCCGGTGTGGCGTCCATCGCGCCTGGTGTTCCGTTTCGTCCACGACAGGGTGCCCCGGGCGGCCGACGATGGGCGTATGAGTCACATCACGGCCCTCTACCCGCGGCTCGTCGTCGACGGCGCCGACGCCGCGCTCGACTTCTACGCCCGCGCGCTCGACGGCTCCGTCACCGAGCGCTTCACCGGCCCCGACGGCCGGGTCGTGCACTCCGTGGTCGAAGCGGGGCCGGCCCGCTTCGCCGTCAAGGACGCGGGCGACGGCGATCCCGCCCCGACCGGCGACGGCGTCCCCGTGATCATGTCGCTCGACGTGTCCGACGCGGACGCCGTCGCCGAACGCATGCTCGGTGCGGGAGCGACGGTGATCTTCCCGTTGGCCGACCACGGCTACGGCCAGTACGCGGGGCGCCTGCGCGATCCCTACGGCCACCAGTGGCTGATCAGCCAGCGCGTGGAGGAGCTCACGCCGGAGCAGATCCAGGAGCGGGTGGGGTAGCTCGGCCGGATGCCTCCGCTGGTTCAGGAAAGCCACATTCAGGGCCTCAGCGGCCCTGAATGTGGCTTTCCAGCCCTTCGGGACCGGCCACCAGCAGCGCCGTCGCGATCGCCGCGAGGCCCTCGCCCCGGCCCGTGAGGCCCAGGCCGTCGGTGGTGGTGCCCGACACCGACACCGGGCCGCCCACGGCGTCCGAGAGCACCCGTTGCGCCTCCGCGCGCCGCGTGCCGATCTTGGGCCGGTTGCCGACGACCTGCACCGCGGCGTTGCCGACCTGCCACCCCTCGGCGGTCACGAGCCTGCGCACCTCGGCGAGCAGGGCGAGCCCGCTCGCGCCCGCCCACTCGGGGCGCCCGGTGCCGAACACCGCGCCGACGTCTCCGAGGCCGGCCGCGGACAGCAGCGCGTCGCACAGGGCGTGTGCCGCGACGTCGCCGTCGGAGTGGCCCGCGCAGCCGTCCACGCCGTCCCAGCGCAGCCCGGCGACCCAGCACTCGCGGCCCGGCTCCACGGGGTGCACGTCCGTGCCGATCCCGACCCTCACAGGCGGATCCTCCCCCCTGCGATCAGCTCGGCGACCTCCAGGTCCCACGCGCTGCGCACGGCGAATGCCGCCGGGTGGCCGGGTACCGCGTGCACCCGGTGGCCCTCCGCTGTGCGCCTGCGGACCAGAGCCAGAGGGTCGGCGCAGTCCTCGCCGCCCCACAGGCCGGCCTGAACGGCGATCGGCGTCTGCAGGACGCGCAGCCCCGCCCGGTCGGGGGTGCCGGTGACGACGCCGTGCTCGTCCACCGACTTGACCGTGTCGGTGAGGGGCAGCACGGGTACGGCCATGCCGTGACCGTCGCGGACCGCCTCGACGACGGCCGTGGCGAGCTCGCCAGGAGCCATCGGCCGACAGGCGTCGTGCAGCAGGACGACGTCACCACCACCAGCTGTGACGAGGTCGTCACTTCCCGTGGCGCCGCGTCGTTGCAGGGTGTGTGCCCTCGTCCCGCTCAGCGCCCGCATGTCGACGGGCGCGCCCGCGCAGGCCGCCTCGACCTGCGGGCGCAGCTCGTCGACGGTGGCGACGGTGACCAGTTCGACCTGGGTACACGCCGCCAGCGCCTGCACGGCGCGCACGACCATCGGGACGCGACCCACCGGGGTGAGCGCACGCTCCGAACCGGCCACGACCACCGCGACTACGCGCACCGGGCGGCCTTCGAACAGAGGCAGAGCCGCCGCGCTCAGGCGTTGGCGGTGGCCAGGACCTCGTCGAGCAGGACCTCGGCCCGCTCCTCGTCGGTGCCCTCGGCGAGCGCCAGCTCGCTGACGAGGATCTGCCGAGCCTTCGCCAGCATGCGCTTCTCACCCGCGGACAGCCCGCGGTCCTTCTCCCGGCGCCACAGGTCGCGGACGACCTCGGCAACCTTGTTCACATCACCCGAGGCCAGCTTCTCGAGATTGGCCTTGTACCGGCGCGACCAGTTGGTGGGCTCTTCGGTGTGCGGGGCGCGGAGCACCTCGAACACCCGATCCAGCCCCTCCTGGCCGACCACATCGCGGACGCCGACAACCTCGGCGTTCTCAGCGGGAACACGCACCGTGAGATCACCCTGCGCGACCTTCAGGACGAGATACTTGCGCTCCTCGCCCTTGATCGTCCGAGTCTCGATGGCCTCGATGAGAGCGGCACCGTGGTGCGGGTAGACGACGGTCTCTCCGACCTTGAAAACCATGTGTCCTCTGCCCCTTTCGCTGCCTCCAGGTTAACACGCCCGAACCCGCCTTCGCTCCCCGGTGTGCACTGTCGTCGCAGGTCAGGGGATTGACAATGGCGGCGAAACGTGCAGGTGCGCGTGCAGCCGACCGAGCGAGGGGACCGCGACCAGCACTGCTACCGGTGGCGTTAGGCTTCGACCGGTCGCACCCGCGGCCACCCGAGCGATCACCGCGGGCATCCGGTGCCCGCCCCCGTCGCGGCGCCTGCCCCCGCTCGGCGCGGTGCCCGGCAATGAGGAAGGACGTCCCAGAGGTGAGCGACCCCCGCCGGAACCGAGCCCAACTCGTCGTCGGCGCCCTGATCGCGGCCGTCGCGGTCGCGGGCTGCGGCGCAGGCCAGATCACGCAGACGAGCCGCCAGGTCGCCGCTGTCGAGGGAGCCAACGTGACGGCGGGGCCGATCTCCATCCGCGACGCGGTGATCGAGTACGAGGAGCCCGCAGCGGGCGCCACGATCTACCCCGTCGGCGGCAGCGCTCCGATCGAGATGGTCATCGTCAACACCGGCACCGAGGTCGACCGCCTGGTGGCGGCCAGCAGCCCGGTCGCTTCGTCGGTGGAGATCAGCGGTGTGCTGCGGATCCCGGGCGGGCAAGCGCTCACCATCGAGGGCGCCCCGGCGCCCGTGGCGGCGCCCGCCCCCGCGGAGGGTGCCGCACCGGCGGAGGGAGCTGCTCCGGAGGCTGCCGCGGGCGCGACGCCCGAGCCCACCGCTGCTCCGGCCACCGAGGCTCCGGCCACCGAAGCTCCCGCGGGCGAGGCCCCTGCCGCCGAGCAGCCCGTTCCCGCTGCCCCGCCGGCGGCCGAGGGTGAGCCGGGCGTCGGCCACATCGTGCTCACCGGCCTGCGCGAGGACGTCCGCGCCGGCCTGACCTACCCGCTCATCCTCACGTTCGAGCGCGCGGGCGAGGTGCGGTTCGACGTGCCGGTGGCCAACCCGGACACGCTGCGCGAGGACGCGGCGCACTGACGGCGTGACGGGGCGCACCCGCGCGGCACGCGGCGGCTACCGCTGCGCCGAGTGCGGGCACCAGGCCGCGCAGTGGGTCGGGCGCTGCCCGACCTGTCAGGCGTGGGGCACGCTCGAGGAGACGGCTCCGGTGGCCGCGCCGCGCCAACGGCAGCGGATCGCCGCGGGCGCTCCGAGCGCACCGGCTCGCCGGATCGCCGACGTGGCGCTGGACGCCGCGCGCGCCCGGCCCACCGGGGTCTCCGAGCTCGACCGGGTGCTGGGCGGCGGTCTCGTGCCGGGCGCCGTGGTGCTGCTCGCGGGAGAGCCGGGGGTGGGCAAGTCGACGCTGCTCCTCGAGGTCGCGGCGCAGGCCGCGCGCACCGGCCGTGTGCTGTATGTCACGGGCGAGGAGTCCGCGGGCCAGGTGCGGCTGCGCGCCGAGCGCACCGGCGCCGTGCACGACGAGCTGTACCTCGCCGCGGAGTCCGACCTCGGGGCGATCGTCTCCCACATCGACGAACTGCGCCCCGACCTGCTGATCGTCGACTCCGTGCAGACGATGTCGAACGCCGAGGCGGACGGCGCCCCCGGCGGGGTCACCCAGACCCGCTCGGTCACCGTGGCGCTCACCGCGCTGGCCAAGGAGCGGGCGCTGCCGGTGCTGCTCGTGGGACACGTCACGAAGGACGGCGGCATCGCGGGCCCCCGTGTGCTGGAGCACGTCGTCGACGTCGTGCTCGCGTTCGAGGGCGACAAACACTCGACGCTGCGCATGGTGCGCGGGGTCAAGAACCGCTTCGGCCCGGCCGACGAGGTGGGCTGCTTCGAGATGCGCGACGCGGGCATCGTCGGCATGCCCGACCCGTCGGGGCTCTTCCTCGCCCGGTTCGGCGGCCCACCGGTGCCGGGCACCGCGGTGACCGTCGTGATGGACGGCAGGCGGCCGCTGCCCGCCGAGCTGCAGGCGCTCGTCACGGGCAAGGACATCCCCAGCCCGCGGCGGGCGGTCAGCGGCCTCGACAGCGCCCGCGTGGCGATGCTCCTCGCCGTGCTCGAGAAGCGCGCGGGCGTGCGGCTGCACGACGCCGAGGTCTACGCCGCCACGGTGGGCGGCATGCGCGTGGTCGAGCCGGCCGCAGACCTCGCGCTCGCGCTGGCGATCACCTCGGCCCGCCGCGACGTGGCGCTCCCCACCGACGTCGTGGTGCTCGGCGAGCTGGGCCTGGCCGGTGAGGTGCGGCGGGTGGCCGGGGTGGAGCGCAGGCTCGCCGAGGCCGCCCGGCTCGGGTTCACGCACGCGCTGGTGCCACCCGACAGCGGGAGCGCCCCCGCCGGCATGCGCCTCACGGAGGTCCGCGACGTCGGGGTGGTGCTGGACGCGATCCGCTGACCCGTCAGGGGAGGCGCACGAACTGGGTCGGCGCGCTGATCACGTCGTCGACCCGGCTCAGGAGGCGGTACTCGCCGGCGGGTACCGTCTCGCGCTGCACCGGGCAGCCCGGAGCGGACGTGCGACCGGCCCAACGCACGGTGAACGCGAGCTCCTCGCCGGGCCGCAGCGTGCGCGGGTCCGGGCCCTTCGCGGACGAGCAGTCGTCGCTCGACCAGAGCCGCGCGCTGCCGTCGGCGCTCCACACGACGATCTCCTGGCGGACCGGGTCGAGGTCGCGCACGCACGGCTGGTCGGACCTGTTGGCGACCACCAGCCGCAGCATCGTGCGCCCGCCGACGCGGCTCTCCGGGCCCATCACCTCGGCCCGCACCTCGAGCACCTCGTTGGCGCACGGCCCCGGCTCGGCCGGCGGAGCGGAGGTGGGCAGTTCCTCCGCGACGAGGCCCTCGGCCGTGGCCGTCCCCTCCTCCTCCGGCGCGCCGGGGCTGACGGGGGTCATGGGCGTGGTGGGCCCCGCCGCCCCCGGCTGCGCGGCCGTGGAGGGCTGCGCCTCGGCGGGCGCCGTCGAGGACGGCAGCACCGGATCCGGAAGCGCTGCGACGGGCGGCGCGGCCGGGGGCGGGGAGGCCAACTGGGGAGCGGACACGGCTGCACGGCTGGCCGGGCGGGAGGTCCCGGACTCGTCGGATTCGGGGGAGCCGCCGTTCGCGAGGGCGGCGACGCCGAACGCGATCAGCACGATCACCGCCACCGCCGATGCGGTGGCCACCGCACGCCGCCTCCAGTAGACGGCTGCGGGCAGTGGACCCACCGGCTCCCACACATCACGGAGGGTATAGCGCCAACTACCACGAGTCGCGAACCGGGGCGTGTCACGGCGCGTCGCGACGCGCCGGAAGCACCCGAGCGGCGGTCGATCATTCGGGCCAGTGATCCACCGAGGGGGGCTGAGCAGCCGCGATCGGGCGTCCGGAGGCCGCATGGCACGATCGTCAGCCGTGTCGGTGGCCGCACTCGTGCTCGACTGGTATCCGGCTGCGGCGCGTGACCTGCCGTGGCGCCGCGAGGGCACCACGCCGTGGGGCGTGCTCGTGAGCGAGTTCATGCTGCAGCAGACGCCGGTCGCGCGCGTCGAGCCGGTCTGGACGGAGTGGATCGCGCGCTGGCCCGCTCCGTCGGCGCTGGCCGCAGCGTCGCGGGCGGACGTGCTCCGGGCGTGGGGCAAGCTCGGCTACCCGCGCCGGGCGCTGCGGCTGCACGAGGCCGCCGGGGCGATCGCGACCCGGCACGGCGACACCGTGCCGTCGGACGTCGAGGCCCTGGAGGCGCTGCCGGGGGTGGGCTCCTACACCGCACGGGCGGTGGCGGCGTTCGGCTACGGGCTGCGCTGCCCGGTGGTCGACACGAACGTCCGCCGGGTGGTCGCGCGCGCGGTGCACGGGCGCGGAGACGCCGGTCCCGCCCGCACGGCGGCCGACCTCGCCGACGTCGACGCGCTGCTGCCGCCCGACGACCGATCGGCGGCGGTGGTCTCGGCAGGGCTGATGGAGCTGGGCGCCGTGGTGTGCACGGCGCGCGGCCCGCGCTGCGGGGTCTGCCCGGTCCGCGAGGTGTGCGCGTGGCGGGCGGCGGGCCGGCCGGAGTACACCGGGCCGCGGCGCCCGGTGCAGGGCTTCGCGGGCACCGACCGGCAGGTGCGCGGCCGCCTGCTCGACGTGCTGCGCGGCGCGGACGGACCGGTCGAGCGGGGCGCCCTCGACGCCGCGTGGGACGACGCCGCCCAGCGCGACCGCTGCCTCGACTCGCTGCTCGTCGACGGGCTCGCCGAGCAGCTCGACGACGGCCGATTCGCCCTGCCCGCCTGATGGCGCGCACGGTCCGCTTCCGCCTCGACGAGCAGGCGTGCGCCGAGCTCACCGCGCTGCGCTCCCGGCTCGCCGAACACGGGATCGCCACGCCGGACCAGCCGCCGTCGGTGATCGCGGCCGCCGCCGGGACGATCCCACCGGCCGCCGAGGAGGCGCTGGCCGCGGAGGTGCGGCTGCTGGCGCTGCCGTCGATCTGGCTGGAAACCCTCGGCACCGTGGCGGGGCGCCCGGACGAGCTCGTGCTCGCCGCCGTGGTGGACGCCGAGCTGCTCGCCGTGCACAGCGCGGTGCACGACGCGCTGGCCGGGCGGGTCCGCGCCCCGGTGGCGGCCTACCTGCCGGGCACCTGGCTGCCGCACTGCGTGCTGGCCACGGAGCGGCCCGCCGACGCGTTCGCGCTGTTGCACCCGGTGCCGACGGTGCGGGCCCGCGTGGTGGCGGTGGGCGTCGGCTGACGAGCGGTCAGGCTCCGCCCGGTCGAGCTCCGCGCGGCATCCGGAGCGCGGCGCGGCGCCCTTCCCCGGTGAGCGCGTCGACGTAGAGCTCGCCGCGCAGGTGGTCGGTCTCGTGCTGCAGGCAGCGGGCGAGCTCACCCGTGCCCTCGACGACGACCGGCCGCCCGTGGACGTCGACGCCCTCCACGCACGCGTACGCCGCCCGCAGCCGCATGGCGTGCACCCCGGCCACCGAGAGGCAGGCCTCCTCGCCGTCGTACTCGCCGTCGGTGGCCACGAGCCGCGGGTTGACGACGTACCCGCGTGCACCCCCGACGCGTAGTCGGTCGTCCACCCCGCCGACCTGGCGAGCGCGAGGTCGACGGGGGCGGGCGGGAACCGGACGTCCTCGAACGCCTCTGCCTGCAGCACGGCGAGCTCGCGGCGGCCCTCGTCGGTGATCTCGTAGACGGTGCACGCGGGCAGGCGGAGTACTACTCGGACGCGGCTCACGGCGCGGGCGGCTAGCCTGGAGCCATGGCCGTCGTGAAGATCAATGCGATCGAGGTGCCCGAGGGCGCGGGCCCCGAGCTCGAGAAGCGGTTCGCCAACCGGCTGCACGCCGTGGACGGTCAGCCGGGCTTCCTGTCGTTCGAGCTGCTGCGCCCGGTGTCCGGCGACAACCGCTACTTCGTGGTCACGCACTGGGAGGACGACGAGTCGTTCCAGGCGTGGATGAAGGGCGCGGGCATGCAGGCCCACTCGGGCGAGCGGGCGCGTCCGGTGGGCACCGGGTCGGCGCTGCTGGAGTTCGAGGTCGTGCAGGAGTCGCACGCCCGCTAGAACGTGAACCCCACCGCGGTGAAGACCCACCACGAGGACGTGAGCCACACCGCCACGAACGCCGTGAAGAGCAGCCCTCCCGCCGCGGGCACCGCCCACCGCGGCAGGCCCGTGCGCACGAGGATCAGCATCTTGGCGACGAAGGCCCCGTACACCAGGCAGCCGACCGCGGAGTGGGCCAGTACCCGTGGATCGTCGGGGCGGAAGCCCAGCGAGTAGAGGCAGTGCACCGCCACCGGCACGGTGAGGAGCACCGCGAGGCGTCCCGACCAGCGGTGCACGGTCGGTAGCACGGGCACGTCCAGCCGCACCCGGCCCTCCAGCGCGAGCGCGGTGACGATCTGGACGAGCGCGAAGGCGAACGCGAGCGTCGTGAGCCACGCCTTGGCGTAGAGGGTGCCGGAGAAGCCGGGAACGGCCAGCGAGAGCCCCGCCGGGGCGTGCAGGCGGCCGTACACGCCGAGCCCGACGGCCACGGCCGTGCCCGCCACGACCGGCAGGACCACGGTGGTCCACGACAGGGCGGCGGGCGGTGGCACCGGTCGCGCGGTGGCCCGCGGCCGGGTGAGCTCCGGGTCGGGCGCGTTCATCGCGGCACCACCTGGCCGTCGACGGCGGCCGACGTGATGACCGGACCACGCGCACCCATGTTCCCCCCGACACCCGCCCCGATCAGCACACCGCGTCACGCAGCCGTTGCACGTTGCTCTTTACCAGCCTGCGACCGTCGGTGCCACGGACCTGGAAGCAGTACGCCGCTGCCGGCTCCGTCGCGATCGTGAGCATGGTTGTCTCGCCCACCCGCTCCTCCCATGGCGGCGCGCCCTGCCGCGTGACGACGAGGGTGTAGGTGAGCCCGGGAGTACCCGACCACCTCAATCGGGTGGCGAGCGCACCTTGCGGGTCGGGGGGCGCCAGCGTGACCACCGGTGGCACCGCGGGATCAGCGGGCGGCGCGCCCCCACCGGCCCGCGACGCGACGGCGGTGGTGACGAGGACACCCGCGGCGAGCACGAGGACCGCCGCCGCGGCACCGACGAGCCGGGAGAGCGAGCGGAAGCGGCCCGGCCTCGGCGGGGAGCCCGGCGGCTCGGAGACCGGTGCGGGCGGCGGGTCCGGCCGCGTGACGCCGTCCCCGAGGTCCGCCAGCCGGTCGGCGACCGCGCTGAGCTCGGGCCGCCGCTCCGGCTCCTTCTCCAGCATGGCCGAGACCAGTTCCCGGAGCCGCTCGCCCACGCTGACGCCCGGCGGCCAGGCAACGGGCTCCTCGAGCACCCGTCGCATGCGCTCGGCGTCCGGCTCGCCCCAGCGCAGCGCGAAGGGCGCCCGGCCGGTGAGCATCGCGTAGAGGGTGGCGCCCAGCCCGTACACGTCGGTGCGCTCGTCGACGCGGCCCGCCGGTCGCACGGACTCCGGTGCCGCGTAGGCGGGGTTGAAGCCGCCTGCGGTGGTGCCCCGGTGGTCGCGCAGGACCGCGAGCCCGAAGTCGGCCAGGACGGGGGCGCCGGAGGCGCGGATGAGCACGTTCTGCGGCGTGACGTCGCCGTGGATCACCTGGGCCGCGTGGGCGGCGAGCAGGGCGATCGCCACCCGGTACGCCAGCTCCACGGCCTCCGGTTCCGGCAGCGCCCCGCCGCGGCGGACCACGAGCTGCTGCAACGACCCGTCGCACAGCTCCGTGATCAGGTACGGCCGGCCGTCCGGGAGGAGGCCCGCGTCGTACACGCGGATCACGTGCAGCTGGTCGTCGAGCCTGCTCACCGCCTGGCACTCGGCGCGGAACCGGTCGGAGACGGTGGGGTCGCGCAGGGCCATCCGGAACACCTTCAGCGCCACCCACCGGCCGAGGTGCGCCTGACGGGCCCGGTAGACGTCGGCGAACCCGCCGGCGCCGAGGGGGGAGATGTCGGCCAGCCCGGGCAGGCTCGGGATTCCGGCAGCCCCCGCTGTCCCCATGCGCCCAGCGTAACGGCGCAACCCGCCTCCGCCGCCCCGCTCGCCGAACCGGCTAGTTTCGGGCGGAGGGGGGAGCATGCGGCTGACCGTGGAGGACGACGCCACCGGGATCAGGAGCGACGTCCACGTCCACTGCGCGCCCTCGCACCAGGTCGGCGACGTCGTGGCAGCGATCGGCGCGGCCCTGCCGGTGCACGGCACGCCCGTGGTGGACGGCGCCCCGCTCCCGCTCGACGGGCCGGTGGCCGGCTCACCGCTGCGGGAGGGCTGCGTGCTGCGCTACGGCCGCCCGCCCGGCCAGGTGCCGCCGCCCGAGCCGCCGCTGGTGCTGCGGGTGGTGTCCGGCCCGGCGGCGGGCACCGAGCTGCCCCTCGTGCCGGGCAGCACCGTGGTGGTCGGCCGCGCGCCGTCCTGCCGGCTCGTGCTGGACGACCCGGACGTCTCCCGCAGGCACGCCCAGCTCGTGGTCGGCCCACGGCGCGTCACGATCGCCGATCTCGGTTCGCGCAACGGCGTGCAGGTGGACGGGCACCCCGTCGCGGGCGATGCGGACGTCCACGGCAAGGTGATCCAGATCGGCGGGAGCCGCATGGTCGTGCAGGCGCCGGGCGAGGGCGCGGCGACCGTGGAGCGCGGGGAGCGCGGCGAGGTGCTGTTCCACCGCACACCCTGGTCCCGCCCGGCGGCCCACGTGCCGCCCACGGTCGCGCTGCCGGCCCGTCCCGTTGCCGACGAGCGCGGCTGGTGGGCGGCCGGGCGCAGGCGCAGGCAGCACGCCGAGCAGGCGCACCGGTCGGCGGTGACCGCGGCCCGGGCCCTCGTCGAGGCGGCCGCCGACGACGAGGACGCCGCGCTGCGCGCCGCGTGGCCCGACCCCACCACCACGGTGCGCACGGCCCTCACTCCGCGCACGGCGCTGTGGGCGCGGCGGCCGTCCGACGACGACTGGCTGGCGGTCCGGCTGGGCCGGGCCGACCGGCCGGCGGGCGTGCGGGTGACCGGTGAACCGCCGTCGGACTGGCTGCCGCCGGTGCTGCGGCTGGCTCCGGTCGGGGTGAGCCTGCTCGAGCGCCCGGTGCTCGGGCTCACCGGGCCGCCGGACCGGGTCGACGGCCTGCTGGCCTGGGTGGTCACCCAGCTCGCCGTGCACCACGGCCCGGACGAGCTGCGGCTCGTCGTCGTCGCCCCGGACGCGGGCGAGGAGCAGCTGGGCTGGGTGCGCTGGCTGCCCCACCTCCGAGCCGGGGACGGCACCGTCCGGGCCGCGTGGGACGGGGCGGTGCCCGATTTCCTGGACGCGCAGCTGCGCGGCAGCGGCCCGGAGCGACGACCGGACCTCGTGGTCGTGCTCGCCGGCACGGCCGGCCTGGACCCCCGGCTCACCGCGCTGCTGCAGCACGCATCGGCCGCGGGCCTGCGCTTCGTGTGCGCCGAGACCGACGAGCGCCTGCTGCCCGAGAGCGCCCGGACGCGGCTGGTGGCCACCGCGGGCGGGGACGCGGTGCTGCACGTCGACGGCGGGCGGTTCCCCGTCGTCGACGACGCGGTCGAGCCTGCCACCGCCGAGCTCGTGGCCCGGGCGCTCGCCCCCGTCCACCCGGCGGACGCCGCCCCGCCACCGTGGCCGCCGGCCCCGGACGCCGGGCCGCGGGCCGTTGCGGTGCCGTGGTTCGACGTGGCGGCATACGATCGACGACCATGATCGCGGAGGCGGGGCCGACGGCGCGCGTGAGCGGCCTGATGCCGCCGGGAGCGATCGCGCCCGAGGTCGTCGACCTGCACGCCGGGCAGGTGTGGTCTGTCGGCCGGCGCGACGAGGGCTACCTGGCGGCGCGCCCCCACCTCGCCGCCACCCACCTCGCGGTTCCCCACGCGCTCCCGGACCTCTCCGTGCGCCAGCTCGAGCTGCGCGTCGGCACCGTCGGCGTGGCGATCCGCAGCCACCGCGGCAGCAGCGTCGTGGTGGACGGCGGAGTCCGGCCCGAGCCGGTGGTGCTCACGCTGGGCACGAGCTGGGTCAGCCCCACGCCCTCGGGCCGGTACGTGGACTTCTCGGTCACCGTGCTCCGCGCCGAGGACTTCGGCCCGCAGGACGCGCCCGACGACAGCGGAACCACACTCCTGCTGCAGGTCAACCTGGAGCCGGCGTCGCTGGCGTGGACGGTCGGGCATGCGCTGGCCTGGCCGTGCATGCCGTGCCGCAGGCGGCCGCACAACGCGGGGTGGTCCGGCCGGGACGTCGCCGGCAGGCTCGAGCAGCTCGGGTGGACGATCGCCGCTCAGAACATGATCACGGTGCTCGGCCGGCAGCTGCACGGCCTCGCCGACCGGGTGACGCACGCGCGGCTGACCGACGGGCGCCGCGCGGACCAGGTGTTCCCGTCCTGGCCCCCGTGGCTCGACGAGGAGTCGGCAGACGAGACCCGCGACCAGAAGGCGGAGCGGCGCAACAGGCACGTGGCAGAGGCCCTCTGGCGGGCCCGCGCGGTGTTCCCGGAGGCGATCGACGGCTGACGCGGCTCGGCTGCGAAATGGCACCGCGGCCGGCACCACCCCCCAGAGGCGCCGGCCGCGGCACTTGTATCGATCGCGGTCGGGCCCCGGCGGTTGGGTGCGGAGCGGGTGATGCGGGTCACAGCCACCCCGGCGTCAGACCCCCGAAAGCCGAAACGGCGCTCCTCCCGAACCGGGAGGAGCGCCGTTGTCGGTGTGACGGCCTGCTCGTCTACTCGTCGCCCGACTTGGCCATGTCGACCGGGGGCGCGTCCGGAACCGTGACCGGCTTCGGCTCGCCGCGGAAGACGAACTTGGCCTTGTCGTCGGCGTTGCGGCCCTCGGGGGCATCGGGGTCGAAGCCCTCGACGTCGACGACCACGATCTGGCCCGGCTCCACCTCGCCGAAGAGGATCTTCTCCGACAGCTGGTCCTCGATCTCGCGCTGGATGGTGCGGCGCAGCGGCCGCGCTCCCAGCACCGGGTCGAACCCGCGGCGGGCGAGCAGCTTCTTGGCGTTCGGCGTGAGCTCGATCGCCATGTCCTTGCCCGCCAGCTGCGTCTCGACGCGGCTGATCATGAGGTCGACCATCGTGATGATCTGGTCCTCGGTGAGCTGGTGGAAGACGATGATGTCGTCGATGCGGTTGAGGAACTCCGGCCGGAAGTGCTTCTTGAGCTCGTCCTCGACCTTGTTCTTCATCCGCTCGTAGTTGGTGCGCTCGTCGTTGCCGGCGGCGAACCCGAGACCCACGGCCTTCGAGATGTCCTGCGTGCCCAGGTTCGAGGTGAAGATGATCACGGTGTTCTTGAAGTCCACCGTGCGGCCCTGACCGTCGGTCAGGCGGCCGTCCTCGAGCACCTGCAGGAGGGTGTTGTAGACCTCCTGGTGGGCCTTCTCGATCTCGTCGAACAGCACCACCGAGAACGGCTTGCGCCGCACCTTCTCGGTGAGCTGGCCGCCCTCCTCGTAGCCCACGTACCCGGGAGGGGCACCGAAGAGCCGCGAGGCGGTGTAGCGGTCGTGGAACTCACCCATGTCGATCTGGATGAGGGCGTCGTCCTCGCCGAACAGGAAGTTGGCCAGCGCCTTCGACAGCTCGGTCTTACCGACACCGGACGGACCGGCGAAGATGAACGAGCCCGACGGGCGCTTCGGGTCCTTCAGGCCGGCGCGCGTGCGGCGGATCGCCTGCGACACCGACTTGACGGCCTCCTCCTGGCCGATGATCCGCTTGTGCAGCTCCTCCTCCATGCGGAGCAGACGCGTGGTCTCCTCCTCGGTGAGCTTGAACACCGGGATCCCGGTCCAGTTGGCCAGCACCTCGGCGATCTGCTCGTCGTCGACCTCCGCGACGACGTCCAGGTCACCGGACTTCCACTGCTTCTCCCGCTCGCCCTTCTGACCGAGCAGCTGCTTCTCCTGGTCGCGCAGGTGCGCGGCCCGCTCGAAGTCCTGCGCGTCGATCGCCGACTCCTTGTCGCGACGCACGGCCGCGATCTTCTCGTCGAACTCGCGCAGGTCCGGCGGAGCGGTCATCCGGCGGATGCGCATCCGGGCGCCCGCCTCGTCGATCAGGTCGATCGCCTTGTCGGGCAGGAACCGGTCGGAGATGTACCGGTCGGCCAGCGTGGCCGCGGCCACCAGCGCCGGGTCGGTGATGGTGACCCGGTGGTGCGCCTCGTACCGGTCGCGCAGCCCCTTGAGGATCTCGATGGTGTGCGTGACGCTCGGCTCGCCCACCTGGATCGGCTGGAAGCGGCGCTCCAGGGCCGGGTCCTTCTCGACGTACTTGCGGTACTCGTCGAGGGTGGTGGCACCGATCGTCTGCAGCTCGCCACGGGCCAGCATCGGCTTGAGGATCGACGCGGCGTCGATCGCGCCCTCCGCTGCACCGGCACCGACCAGCGTGTGGAGCTCGTCGATGAACAGGATGATGTCGCCGCGCGTGCGGATCTCCTTGAGCACCTTCTTCAGGCGCTCCTCGAAGTCACCGCGGTAGCGGGAACCGGCGACCAGCGAGCCCAGGTCGAGCGTGTAGAGCTGCTTGTCCTTGAGCGTCTCGGGCACCTCGCCCTTGACGATGCCCTGGGCCAGCCCCTCGACGACGGCGGTCTTGCCGACGCCGGGCTCGCCGATCAGGACGGGGTTGTTCTTGGTCCTCCGGGAGAGGACCTGCATGACCCGCTCGATCTCCTTCTCCCGGCCGATGACCGGGTCCAGCTTGCCCTCGCGGGCCGACTGGGTGAGGTTGCGACCGAACTGGTCGAGGACGAGGGACGAGCTCGGGGTGCCCTCGCCACGGCCACCGGAGGTGCCCTCCGCGGGCTCCTTGCCCTGGTAGCCCGACAGCAGCTGCAGGACCTGCTGGCGGACCCGGTTGAGGTCTGCGCCCAGCTTGACCAGCACCTGCGCCGCGACACCCTCGCCCTCGCGGATCAGGCCGAGCAGGATGTGCTCGGTGCCGATGTAGTTGTGGCCGAGCTGCAGCGCTTCGCGCAGTGACAGCTCCAGCACCTTCTTCGCCCGCGGTGTGAACGGGATGTGCCCGCTCGGGGCCTGCTGGCCCTGGCCGATGATCTCCTCGACCTGCTGGCGGACGCCCTCCAGCGCGATCCCGAGGGACTCCAGCGCCTTGGCGGCGACACCCTCGCCCTCGTGGATGAGGCCAAGGAGGATGTGCTCGGTGCCGATGTAGTTGTGGTTGAGCATCCGGGCCTCTTCTTGGGCCAGGACGACAACCCGCCTCGCTCGGTCGGTGAACCTCTCGAACATTTACGCTCCTAGCCTGCTGCGCCATGCACCGGCGCATCGCTGGCGCCGGGTACACCCCGTGGCTCCCACTGTATCGGCCCGGGGCGGTGGGTCGCGCCTCTCGCACGTACCTGGAACAACGCGTGCCCCCGGGTCCGAATTCCTCCGGACGGAGGATCCCCTGGTCAGGGCGGCTGTATTGGCCCGTTCAGGGGTTTCCGACCGCCCGGCGCACGGACGCGCCGGCTCGCGGCCCCGGCGACCGCTCTCAGCGAGCGGCGCCCGCCCGCTCCGCCGCCTTCTCGGCCTGCCAGCCGTCCTCGTCCACCCCGCGGCGCCAGTAGCCCGACACCGAGAGCATCTCGCGCGCGACGCCGCGCTCGTCGACCAGGTGCCTGCGCACCGCACGCACGAAACCGGCCTCGCCGTGCACGAAGGCGTGCACGCGCCCGGGCGGGAACTCGAGTGCGCGGACGGCGTCGAGCAGCTGCTGCGGCGCGTCGGGGCGGCGGTGCAGCCAGGTGACCCGAAGGGCGCCCGGGCACCGCAGCTCCTGCTGCTCGGCCACGTCGGCGACCTCCAGCACGGCCACGACCGGGGCCCCGGCCGGCACGCGCTCGCAGGCCGCGCCGATGGCGGGCAGCGCGCTCTCGTCGCCGACCATGAGGTGCCAGTCGGCCTCCGGGTCCGGGGCGTAGGCCCCGCCGGGGCCCACCAGCCGCAGCACGTCGCCCGGGCGGGCCGCGGCGGCCCACGGCCCGGCGAGGCCCACGTCGCCGTGGTGGACGAAGTCGATCGTCAGCTCGCCCGCGGCGTGGTCCAGCGCCCGCACCGTGTAGGTGCGCATCACCGGCCACTGCTCACGCGGCAGCTCGGCCCGGATCACGCTCATGTCGAACGGCTCGGGGTAGGGCACGCCCGGCCGGGGGAAGAGGAGCTTGACGTACCGGTCGGTGTAGGGCGTGTCGGGGAACGCGGACAGCTCCTCGCCGCCGGCGACGACCCTGATCATGTGGGGGGTGAGCCGCTCGGTGCGGCGCACCTCGAGCGTGGTCGTGCTGCGCGCCACGGGGCCTCCTCGGGGATCGACTGAGGCAAGCCTAACCCCACTTCCGGCCCCCGCGGCGCGGCGGAATCAGTTCTCCTTGTGGTACGCCTCGAGCACCTCGGACGGGATCCGCCCGCGGTCGGACACCTTCATCCCGCGCTTGCGCGCCCAATCCCGAATGGCCTGGTTCTGCTCCCGGTCGATCGAGGGACGCCGCGCCGAACTCGAAGCCGATCCGCCGGAGCGGCCCCGCCGGCCACCCGAACGGCGAGCAGCGGCCACGTAGGACGCGAGCGCGTCACGCAGCTTCCCCGCATTCGCGGACGAGAGATCGATCTCGTAGTTCTTGCCGTCGATACCGAACTCGATCGTCTCGTCGGCGGCCTCTCCGTCCAGGTCGTCGATCAGTCGGACCTCGCGGATCTGCGCCATCGCCGCAACCCTCCGTACTTCGCACCCAACAGTGACCGCGGCAATGCCGCTCTCGCGAACCATAAGCCCAATGCGCCGGTTCGTCGAGTCACCCTGTCCGGTGTCGCGCGGCAGTTACTCAGAACGCACGAGCGGGTACAGAATGGTTTCGCGGATTCCGAGCCCGGTGAGGGTCATCAGGAGGCGGTCGATGCCCATTCCCATGCCTCCGGTGGGGGGCAATCCGTACTCCATGGCGCGCAGGAAGTCCTCGTCCAGCTGCATCGCCTCGGGATCACCGGCCGCGGCCTTGAGCGCCTGCTGGGTGAGCCGCTCCCGCTGATCGACGGGGTCGACCAGTTCGGAGTACGCCACCCCGAGCTCGGTGCCGAAGACGAACAGGTCCCATGCCTCCGCGAGTCGCGGATCGTCCCGGTGCCGCCGCGCCAGGGGGCGCAGCTCGATCGGGTAGTCCCGCACGAACGTCGGCTCGTGCAGCGTATGCTCCACGAGCTTCTCGAACAGTTCCAGCACGATCGCACCCGCGGAGTCCGTTTCCGCGACTTCGACGTCGTGTGCGGCCGCGAGCTTGCGCAGGCGTTCTGCGGAAGTGTCGGGCGTCACTTCCTCGCCCACCGCTTCCGACACGGCGTCGTGCATCGTGACCGAACGCCACTCGCCACCCAGATCGTGGGTGGAGCCGTCGACGTGCTCCACGACGGTGGAGCCGAACACGGCGCGTGCGCATGCGAGCACCAAGTCGCGTGTCAGAACGGCCATATCGTCGTAGGTGGCGTAGGCCTGGTAGGCCTCCAGGGTGGTGAACTCCGGCGAGTGGGTGGAGTCGATCCCCTCGTTGCGGAACACACGATTGATCTCGAAGACCCGCTCGATCCCACCCACGACACAGCGCTTCAGGAACAGTTCCGTGGCGATCCGCAGGTATAGGTCGCTGTCGAGTGCGTTGGAGTGCGTGACGAACGGACGGGCGGTGGCACCCCCGTGCAGCAGCTGCAGCATCGGCGTCTCGACCTCCACGAACGAGCGCTCGTCGAGGACCTTCCGCAGCGTGCGCAGGACCTCGGCCCGCCGGTGCACCGTCTCCCGCGCCTGCGGCCGGACGATGAGGTCGACGTAGCGCTGCCGGACCCGGGTCTCCTCCGACAACTCCCGGTGCAGCCCGGGGAGCGGTCGCAGCGCCTTGGCCGCCAGCTGCCACCTGTCGGCCATCACCGACAGCTCACCCCGCCGCGAGGTGACCACCTCGCCGTGCACCTGCACGTGATCACCGAGGTCGACCTGCGACTTCCACCGCGCGAGCTCGTCCTCGCCGACCAGGGCGAGCGACAGCATCGCCTGCAGCTCCGTGCCGTCGCCCTCGCGCAGCGTGGCGAAGCACAGCTTGCCGGTGTTGCGCAGGAACATCACGCGCCCGGTGACGGCCACGATGTCGCCGGTGGCGGTGTCCGGCGGGAGGTCGGGATGGGACTCCCGGACCTCCCGCAAGGTGTGGGTGCGCTCCACGGCTACGGGATAGGGGTCGAGGTTCTGCTCGATCAGCGCCGCGCGCTTGGCCCGGCGGACCCGCATCTGCTCGGGCAGGTCGTCGTCGGGACTGGTGGAGGGCGCGTCGCTCACGGTGTCAAGGGTAGTGAGCCGGATCGAGCGGAATTCGCGCGGCCGCCCCTGGAGCCCCCGTACCGTCGAGGGGCGTGACCACCTGCTCGCGTGCGCGTTCGTTCGGGGCGGCGGCAGCCGCCTATGCGGAACACCGGCCCGGCTACCCGGACGCGGCCGTCGACTGGGCGCTGGAGCCGGTGGCGGGGGGTGCGCTCCGGCTGCTGGACCTGGCCGCGGGCACCGGCAAGCTCACCGAGCCGATGCTGTCGCGGGGCGCGGTGGTGGCCGTCGAGCCCGATGCCGCGATGCGGGCCGAGCTCGTGGCCCGCTTCCCGGACGTCGACGCCCGCGAGGGGAGCGCCGAGGCGATCCCGCTGCCGGACGGCTCGGTGGACGCGGTGCTCGTGGGCCAGGCGTGGCACTGGTTCGACGCCGACCGCGCCTTCGCCGAGATCGCGAGGGTGCTGCGGCCCGGCGGGGTGCTCGCGGCGATCTGGAACCGCGACGACACGCGCGTGGAGTGGGTGTCCGGGATGTACGAGGTGGGGCGGTGGCGCTCGGCGGTGGTGCAGGGCCCGGACGACGAGTTGCGACTGCCGGCGCACGAGGCGTTCGCCGCCGACGGGTTCGCGCAGTTCCCGAACCCGGCGCCCACCACGGTGGAGGGGCTGATCGCCCAGCTGAACACGCACTCGTGGGCCCTCACCGCCGACCCCGGCGAGCGGGAGGCCACTTTCGAGCGCGTGCGGGCCTACCTCGCCGGCCGTCCGGAGACCGCGACGGGTGCGTTCGACCTGCCGATCGTCACCGACGTGGTGCGGCTGGTGCGGCGGGAGCGGGTGCCGAGCTCGACCGCGTGACGAGGTGCGAGGGCAGCAGCACGCGCCGGTCGCGCTCACCCCCGGGCCGCTCCACCAGCTCCATCAGCAACTCCACCGCCAGCCGGCCCGCCTCGCCGCCGCGGCCGTGCACGGTGGTGAGCGGCGGGTAGGTGGTGGCGGCGAGGATGTCGTCGCAGCCGACGATCGAGATCTCGGCGGGCACCGCCACCCCGCTCTCGGCCATCCCGGCGAGGACACCCTGGGCGAGGCCGTCGTCGAAGGCGATGGCGGCGGTGGCCCCCGTGGCGAGCACCTCCGCCGCCGCGGCCCGGCCCTCGTCGTGCTCCGGGCGGTGCGGGCGCAGCACGGTGGCTGTGATCCCGAGTTCGGCGCAGCGCGCCCGCAGCGCCACGCGACGCTGCTCGTCCGACCACGACCCCGCGGGCCCGCTGATGTAGGCGAGGTGGCGGTGGCCGAGGCCGGCGAGGTGGTCGACGGCCTCGCGGATGCCCGGCGCCGAGTCCACCAGGATCCGCGGCACGCCCCGCACGTCACGGTTGACCAGCACCAGCGGGTGGCCCCGCGCCGCGATCTCCCGCACCTGCTCCTCCGGCAGCCGGGAGGAGACGAGCACCACGCCGTCGGTGCGGCGCTCGAGCTCGGCGAGCAGGTCGAGCTCCTTCGCCGGGTCCTCGTCGGTGTCGCCCACCACGGTGCTGACGCCGCCGGCACCCGCGTGGGCCTGGGCGGCCCGGATCACCGGCGGGAAGAACGGGTTGGCGATGTCCGGCACGACCACGGCGATCATCCCGAGCCGGCCGGTGCTCAGCGCCCGCGCCGTGTGGCTGGGCCGGTAGCCCAGCTCCCGGGCGATCTCGGTGACGTGTGCGACCGTGCTCTCCCGCAGCAGGTGGGGGCGGGAGAACACGCGCGAGACCGTGGCCGTCGAGACCCCGGCGGCCGCGGCGACGACCTTGATCGTGGGCGCCTGCCGGCGCCCCTCCAGGCGGGCCACGAGCGGAACCCTACGACGTGGCCCCGGCCACGGATCGGTGGCTCGACTTGACGTGCAACCGGTTGCACGCGAGCATCGCCCGCCACGAGCACCCTTGCGGCGCGAGATGGAGGAACGGTGGATCTGCTCGACTGGCTGGTCGTCGGCGGCTACTTCGTCGTGATGGTGTGCATCGGGCTGTGGGCCAAGGCGCGCGTCCACGACTCCCGCGACTTCTTCACCGCGGGCGGGCGGATGCCGTGGTGGCTCTCCGGCATCTCGCACCACATGTCCGGCTACAGCTCCGCGGTGTTCGTCGGCTACGCGGCGATCGCCTACACGCAGGGCTTCGTGCTCTACGTCTGGTGGGCGCTCGGGATCACCTTCGCGATGGTCGTCGGCTCGTTCCTGTTCGTCCCGCGCTGGCCGCGGCTGCGGCAACGGCTCGGGATCATCTCGCCGCTGGAGTACCTGCGGATCCGCTACGGCGTGCCCACCCAGCAGCTGCTCGCGTGGAGCGGCACGGCGCTCAAGGTCTTCGACGTGGGCGCCAAGTGGACGGCCACGGCGCTGCTGCTCAACGTCTTCACCGGTGTGCCGCTGACGATCGGCATCCTGCTCACCGGCGGCGTCACCCTCGCCTACTCCACGATCGGCGGCCTCTGGGCCGACGCCCTGACCGACATGGGCCAGTTCGTGATCCAGTTCGTGGCCGGCATCGTGATGTTCCTCGCCGTGCTCGCCGCCCTCGACGGCATCCCGACCATCTGGACGCTGTGGGACCAGCTGCCCGAGGGCAACACCCAGCCGTTCAACGGTGAGTACACGGTGCTCTTCGTGATGGTCTACCTGCTGATCAACACGTTGTCCTACAACGGCGGCACCTGGAACCTGGCACAGCGGTTCATCGCCTCCCCCACCGGGAGCAGCGCACGGCGGGCCGCCCTGTTCTCCGCGGCCCTCTACCTCGTCTGGCCGCTCGTGATGTTCTTCCCGATGTGGGCAGCGCCGGTGCTGCTGCCCGGGCTGAGCGACCCCGAGCAGTCCTACGCCCTGCTCACCCAGGAGCTGCTGCCCACCGGCCTCATCGGCCTCGTGCTCGCCGGGTTGTTCTCGCACACCATGGCCATGACCGGCTCGGACGCCAATGCGATCTCGGCGGTGGTCACCCGCGACATCATCCCCGCGGTCTGGAAGCGGGGCCGCAGCCTCGACACCCGCGCCGAGCTCATGATCGGCCGGATCGCCGTGTTCACGTTCATCGCGCTGAGCATGGTGATCGCGCTGACCGCCGACAGCTTCGGCGGCGTGCTCGGCCTGATCATCCTCTGGTTCGGCGGGCTGGTCGGGCCGATCGCGATCCCGATGCTGCTCGGTATGCTCCCCGCGTTCAAGCGGTGCGGGCCGGTCGCGGCGATCTCCTCGTGGGCCGTGGGCCTGCTGGTCTTCGCCCTCACCCGCTACGTCTTCGCCGACGCGATCAGCTCCCTCGCCAAGGACCAGGTCACCGCGATCCAGGTCGGCGGCCCCGTCGTCTGCGCGATCATCACGTTCGTGCTGGTCGGGCTCGTGGCGCCGTGGCGCAACCCCGAGTCCGACGAGCTGGTCGACGCGATCTCCCGGGACGAGCCCGTGGGCGAGCCCGTCCGGTGAACCACCACGACCACCTCGTGGCCGACGTGCTCGCCTGGTGGGCGGCCAACGGCCCGGACCCCGAGCACGGCGGGATCCTCACCTGCTGGGACAACACCGGCGCGCGGCTCGTCGCCACCGACAAGTACACCTGGTCGCAGGGGCGCTGGGCGTGGCTCACGGCCCGGGTGGCGCGGTCCGAACAGCTCGTCGGCGTCGACCGCGACTGGTACGCCGAGCAGGCCGTGTGCACGGCGCGGTTCGTCCGCGACCACGCGCTGCTGCCCGACGGCACCACCGCGTTCGTCACCGACCGCACCGGCGCCGAAGCCGGCCCGCACACCAGCGTCTACGCCGACCTCTTCGCCGCGCTCGGCTTCGCAGGGGTGGCGCAGCTGCGCCCGGACGAGGACTGGGGCGGCCGCGCGGAGGAGCTGCTGCTGCGCTCGGCCGCCGCCATCGAGGCAGGCCGGTTCCGCTCCGACCCGTACCCGGTGCCCGCGGGGCACCGCTCGTTCGGGCTCCCGATGATCCTCGTCGGCGTCGGGGAGCAGGTGCACCGCGCCACGCGCTCGGTGGCGTCCGCTGACGTCGTCCGCGACGCGGCCCGGGAGATCGAGGAGCACCACCTGGACGGCGACGACGTCGCCGAGATGCCGTCCGCCACCGACGGGCTGCTGGCCCGCCATCGCACGCCCGGGCACGTGCTCGAGGCGACGTGGTTCCTGCACCACGCCCGCGACCTGATCGCCGGGTCGCCGCTCGCGGAGCCCGACCGCCTCGCCCGGATCGCCCGGCACGCCCTGGCCCTCGGCTGGGACGACGAGCACGGCGGGCTCCTGCGCTACGTCGACCGCGACGGTGGCCCGCCCACCGGCGCCCGCACCGCCGACCCGTACGAGGCGCTGGTGGTGGACACCTGGGACACCAAGCTGTGGTGGCCGCACGCCGAGGCGCTCTACGCCACCGCGCTGCTCGAGCCGGAGCACCACGCGCGGCTGCACGACTACGTGTTCGCGACGTTCCCGGAGGGCAACGGGCGGGAGTGGACGCAGATCCGCGACCGCGCCGGCTCACCCCTGGAGAAGACCGTGGCGCTCCCGGTGAAGGACCCGTTCCACATCGCCAGGGCGCTGCTCATGCTGGTGGAGCTGGGAGGAGAAGCGTGAGACAGGAAGTGCCGGGCATGCCGGGGGTGCGGTCCTTCCCGGACCGAGCGGCGATGGGCGCCGCTGCCGCCGCCGACATCGCCGAGGAGCTGCGGTCCCGCCTCTCCGCTCAGGGCGCCGTGCGGGTGATCTTCGCGGCGGCGCCGAGCCAGAGCGACATGCTCGACCGGCTCGTGGCCGCCCCGGGCGTCGACTGGACCCGGGTGACCGCGTTCCACATGGACGAGTACATCGGCCTCGCGGCCGACGACCCCGCGCGGTTCGCCAACTGGCTCGACCGGGCGATCTTCACGCGGCTCCCGTTCGCCGAGGTGCACCGCATCGACCCGGAGGCGGACCCCGCCACCTACGCGAAGCTGCTGGCGGAGGCGCCGATCGACGTCGTCTGCCTCGGGATCGGCCAGAACGGGCACCTCGCCTTCAACGACCCGCCCGTGGCCGACCTGGACGACCCCGAGGACGTGAAGATCGTGGAGCTCGACCGCACCTGCAGGCAGCAGCAGGTCGACGACGGCGCGTTCCCCACCTTCGCCGACGTGCCGACCCACGCCGTGACGCTCACGATCCCGCGGCTGCTGAACGCCACGCGCCTGTTCTGCGTGGTGCCCGGTGCGGCGAAGCGCCAGGCCGTGGAGCAGGCCCTGCACGCCCCGATCTCCGCCGCCGACCCGGCGACGGCCCTGCGCACGCACCCGGACGTCACCCTCTACCTCGACGCGGAGGCCGATCCCCGTGGCTGACGGGACGTTCCGCGGTTACCTCGACACCGTCCACGGCCTCCTCGAACGGATCCTCACCGAGGAGTCCGAGGCCATCCGCGCGGCGGCGGAGCTGCTCGCCGAGCAGATCGAGGCCGACCGGCTCGTGCACGTCTTCGGGCCCGGCGGGCACTCCAACCTCGCTGCGCAGGAGGTGTTCTTCCGCGCGGGCGGGCTCATGCACGTCTCGGCGATCCTCGACGAGGGCACGCTGCTGTCGAACGGGGCGCTGCGGTCGATGGCGATCGAGCGCACCCCCGGCTACGGGCGCGTGGTGATCGCCGACCGCGGTCTGGGGGCGGACGATCTGCTCGTGCTCGTCAACGCCTACGGGATCAACGCCGCACTGATCGACGCCGCGCTCACCGCACGCGAGCGCGGCGTGCGCCTGATCGGGATCAGCTCGCGCGAGCACGCCGAGAACACGGCGCCCGACCACCCGGCGCGACACCCGTCGAAGGCGAACCTGCACGACCTCGTCGACGTCGCGATCGACAGCAAGGTGCCGATCGGCGACGCCGTGATGGACGTGGCCGGTTCCGCCGAGCCCGTCGCGGCGGTGTCGACGTTCGCCAACGCGTACGTGCTCAACTGCCTCACGCTCGCCACGGTCGAGACCCTCGCCGCGCGCGGCGTCGAACCGCCGGTGTGGCGCAGCGGCAACGCACCGGGCGGGGACGAGGCCAACGGCCGGTTCCTGCAGCGCTTCCGCGGGCGGGTGCGCTCGCTGTGAGGCTGCGCGGCCGGGACCCGGTGAGCGGGCGCGTCCTCGAGGTCGCGACCGACGGACCGGTGATCGCGCACGTCCGGCCGGTCGACGGCGGCGCGGACCTCCCGTTGCTGCTTCCGGGCCTCGTGGACCTGCAGGTCAACGGATACGGCGGCCACGACGTCAACGGGCCCGACGTCACGCCGGACCACGTGGTGGCGCTCGTGCGCGCGCTCGCGGCGACCGGCACCACCACCGTGGTGCCCACCGTGATCACGGCGGCGGAGGCCGACGTCGTGCGCTCGCTGCGCGCCGTGGCCGAAGCCCGCGCCCGGGACGAGGCCACCCGGCGGGCCGTGCCGTTCGTGCACGTCGAGGGCCCGCACATCTCGGCGGAGGACGGCCCCCGCGGCGCGCACCCCGCCGAACACGTGCGCCCGCCCGACACGGGCGAGTTCGACCGCTGGCAGCGTGCGTGCGACGGCCTGGTCGGGATCGTCACGATCTCCCCGCACCACCCGGAGGCCGTGGCCTACACCGAGCACCTGACGCGGGCGGGCACGCTCGTCGCGATCGGGCACACGCACGCATCGGCCGACCAGGTGCGGGCCGTGGCCGACGCGGGCGCGCGGCTGTCCACCCACCTCGGCAACGGCGCGCACGCGGTGCTCCCCCGGCACCCGAACCACCTGTGGGCCCAGCTCGCCGACGACCGGCTCACCGCGGGCTTCATCGCCGACGGCCACCACCTGCCCGCCGACACCCTCACCGCGATGCTCCGGGCCAAGGGTGTGGAGCGCTCGCTGCTGGTGTCCGACTCGGTCGCGCTGGCCGGGATGCCGCCGGGTGGGTACACGAGCCCGATCGGCGGGGCCGTCGAGCTGTCCGCCGACGGCAGGCTCTCGGTGGCGGGCACCCCCTACCTCGCCGGTGCGGCCCGCACGCTCGCCGACGGCCTCGCGCACGCCGCCCGCGCCACCGGGATCGGGCTGGGCGACGCCGTGCGCCTCGCCACGTCCAACCCCGGCCGGTTCGCGGGTGGCCGGGGCCGGCTCGTGCCCGGCGCGCAGGCCGACCTGCTGCTCGCCGACGGCGACCTGCGGATCCAGCGGGTGGTGGCCGCCGGCACGGAGATCACCGGATGAGAGCCGGGGTCGCCGTGCGGGACGTGACGCCCCCGCCCGGCACGGCGATGTCCGGCTTCGTCGCACGCACGACGCCCGCCACCGGCGCGCACGACCCGCTGCTGGTGCACGCGCTGGTGGTGGACGACACCGCGCTGGTCACCGTGGACGTCGTCGGCCTGCACGAGGACGACTGCGCGCGGATCCGGCAGCGGTGCGCGCTGCCCGCCGACCGCGTCGTCGTGCACGCCACGCACACCCACGGCGGCCCGGCGAGCATGCGCGGGCGCCTCGGCGGCCCGGTCGACGACACCTGGCTCGACCGCCTCGTCGCGACCTGCGCCGAGGCCGTGGACGCCGCGCTCGCCAATGCCGAACCGGTCGAGGTGCGCGCGGGGTACGGCGCGGATCCCGAGGTGGCCCGCAACCGGCGGCGGCCCGGCGGGCCGGTCGACCGCACCCTGCCCGTGGTGCACCTGCGCCGCCCGGACGGGTCCCTCCTCGCCGCCGTGGTCTCCTACGCCTGCCACCCCGTGGTGCTCGGCGCGGACAACACGCTGTTCACCGCCGACTACCCCGGCGTCGTCCGCCGGATCCTCGCCGAGCGACTCGGCGGGCCGGTCCTGTTCGTCACCGGCTGCGCGGGCGACGCCAACACCGGGCACTCCGCGGCGGCGTCGGTCTCCACGGCCCCGGCCACCGCCCGCACGTTCGCCGAGTGCGAGCGGGTGGGCGGGCTGGTCGCCGAGGCCGCGCTGGCCGCCGACCCGGCCCCCGGCCCCGCCCGCGTGGCGGCCGGGCGCCGCGACGTGCCGCTCGCCCTCGACGTCGACCGCGGCGACGCCAGGGCGTGGGAGACGGAAGCCGCGAGCGCCGACCCCGCCCGGGCCGCGCTGCTTCGCTGCTGGACCGACTGGGCCCGCCGCAGGCCCGGCCCGCCACGCCCGCCCGCGCCGTGGCCGGGATCGGTCACGGCGCTGCGGTGGGGCTCCGCCGTGCTCGTCGCGTTGCCCGGGGAGCCGTTCGCGGCGGCCGCCCACGAGATCCGCGCCCACGCGGGCCCCGGCGACACCGTGATCGTCGCGGGCTACTCCGACGGGTGCCCCGGCTACCTGCCACCCGCCGAGGAGTACGCCCACGGCGGCTACGAGGTGGAGGAGGCGCACCGCTACTACGGCCTGCCGGGCCCGTTCGCGCGAGGCGCCGCCGAGGGACTGGTGGCGGCGGCGAGGGCCCTCCTGGGGTGCCAGCATGGTGGCTTTGCCGGCCCATTACGCCAGTGAAGCCACCTTGCCGGCATTGGAGTCTGGCGGCGGCGGGGCTCAGCCCGCGGCCGGCGTCGGCGAGCGCGTGGCCGCGGCTGCGGCGTTGCGCTGGTAGGTCAGGCGCAGCCCCAGCAGCGTCAGGTCCGGCACGAACTCGGTGATCGTCTCCGATTCCCCGGCCATCAACGGGGCCAGGCCACCTGTGCCGAGCACCGTGACGGGCCCGGCCTTCGGGCCGAGCTCGGCGATGATGCGCCGCACCAGCCCGTCCACCTGTCCGGCGAAGCCGAACAGCACGCCGGACTGCAGGCACTCCACCGTGTTCTTGCCGATCACCGACCGCGGCCGCACGAGCTCGACCGTGCGGAGCGCCGCGGCCCGCGTGGCCAGCGCCTCCATCGAGATCTCGATCCCGGGCGCCAGCGCGCCACCGAGGAACTCACCCTTCGCGGAGACGACGTCGATGTTGGTGGACGTGCCGAAGTCGACCACCACGCACGCGGTGCCGTAGAGCCGGTGCGCGGCGAGGGTGTTCATCACGCGGTCGGCACCCACCTCCCGCGGGTTGTCGACCAGCAGCGGCACCCCGGTGCGGACCCCCGGCCCGACGACGACCGCGGGCACCTTCCTGCGGTCGATGAGCAGCCGCAGCTCGCGCAGCAGCGTGGGCACGGTGGAGAGCGCCGCGATCCCGGTGACCCGCCCCGCGTAGACGCCGAGCAGGCCGTCGAAGGCCACCTCGAGCTCGTCGGAGGTCATGCGCGGGTCGGTGCGCATGCGCCAGTCGCGCACGAGCGGCGGGCCGACCTGCTCGGCCGTGCCCGGCTCGTCCGCGTACAGGCCCAGCGCGATCTGGGTGTTGCCGATGTCGACGCAGAGCAGCACGGTGGCCTACCCGGCGCCGGACAGGAGCCCGGAGCCCTCGGGCGCGTGCGCCGGGTCGACGCCGAGTTCGACGGCGTGGTTGGCCGCGTCGACGAACACCACCCGGGGTGCGTACCGGGCCAGCTCCGCCTCGTCCAGCTGGGCGTAGGACATCAGGATGACCAGGTCGCCGGGGTGCACGAGGTGGGCGGCCGCGCCGTTGATCCCGATCACCCCGCTGCCCCGCTCACCGGGGATCACGTAGGTCTCGAGCCGGGCGCCGTTCGTGATGTCGACGATCGCCACCTGCTCGCCCTCGAGCAGGTCGGCCGCCTCCATCAGGTCCCGATCGACGGTGACCGAACCGACGTAGTGCAGGTCGGCCTGGGTCACGGTGGCGCGGTGGATCTTCGACTTGAGCATGGTGCGCAACACGGCGGCTCCTACAGCTGGACCGGGACGTTGTCGATCAACCGGGTGCTGCCGACCCGGGCGGCGACGAGCAGCCGCGCGCGGCCGGGCTGCGGGTCCGGCCCGAGGTCGGGGTCGGTGAGCTCCAGGTAGTCCACCGCCACCTCCGGCTCCTCGGCCAGCACGGCCCGGGCGGTGTCGAGCACGGCCTGCGGCCCGCGGGCCGACACCGCGGCCCCGGCCGTGAGGGCCCGGTACAGCACCGGAGCACGGCGCCGGTCGTCGGCGGACAGGTACGCGTTGCGTGACGAGCGGGCGAGCCCGTCGGCCTCGCGGGCCGTGGGCACCCCGACCACCGACAGCGGGAAGTCCAGGTCCCGGGCCATCTTCCGGACGAGCACGAGCTGCTGGTAGTCCTTCTCGCCGAAGAAGGCCAGGTCGGGCCCGACGATGTGGAAGAGCTTCGCCACCACCGTGAGCACCCCCGCGAAGTGCCCCGGCCGCACGGCCCCCTCGAGCCGCTCGCCGAGCGGGCCCGGCGTGACGGTGGTGTCGGCACCCTCCGGGTACATGTCGGCCACGCCGGGCAGGAACACCAGCTCCGCGCCCTCCTCGCGGCACGCGTCGAGGTCGGCCTCGAGGGGCCGGGGGTAGCGCTCCAGATCCTCCCCGCGGCCGAACTGCAGCGGGTTCACGAAGATCGAGACGACCGGCACGACCGCGCCCGGTGCCCGGCGGGCGTGGCGGATCAGCTCCCGGTGCCCCTCGTGCAGGGCCCCCATGGTCGGGACGAGGGCGATCTTGCGCCCCGCCGCGCGCAACGCCCGCGTGACCGGGGCGATCTCCTGCGGCGAGCGGTGCACGGTGAGAGCGCCCGCGGCGTAGCCGCCCCGGGTCCGCGCGCTCGTCATGGCTTCTCCTGGAGGGTCTCGAGGATGTCGTGGGCCGCGTGGTCGGGCAGCAACCCGGAGTCGACGGCGCGGTGCGCGGTGCGCCCGGCGAGCGCGCGGTAGGTCTCGCCGAGGTCCTGGTCGGCGGCGTCGAGCTCACGCAGGTGGATCCGCACGGTGCCGACGTCGCCGCGGGCCACCGGGCCGGTGAGGGCGCGGTCGCCGTGGCGCAGCGCGTTGTCCAGCGCCGCCGAGAGCAGCGGGGCGACGAGCCGTTCGGCCGGGTGGACGCCCGCGCGCTCCAGCGTGTCGACGCAGTCGCGCACGAGCGTGACCAGGTGGTTCGCGCCGTGCGCCAGCGCGGCGTGGTACAGCGGGCGCACCTCCTCCGCCACCCGCACCGGCTCGGCGCCCATCTCGACGACCAGTGCCTCGCCCACGCTCCACGCCGCCTCGTCGCCTGCGGTGGCGGTGACCCCGACGCTGCAGGCGGCGAGCCGGGCGACGTCCTCGGTGCGACCGGTGAACGTCATCACCGGGTGCAGGGCGAGCGGCAGCACGCCGTGCTCGACGGCGGGCGCGAGCACGTCGACGCCGTGCGCGCCGGAGGTGTGCACCACGATCTGGCCGGTCCGGAAGCTGCCCGCGGCGGCCAGCCCGCGCACGAGCCCGGGCAGGACGTCGTCGGGCACGGCGAGCAGGGCCAGGTCGACGCCGGCCACCACCTCGTCCGGTGGGCGCAGCGGGACGTCCGGGAGGAGCGCGGCCGCCCGCTTGACCGAGTCCCGGGACACGCCCGATGTGGCGACGACCCGGTGCCCGGCGGCGGCCCACGCCGCCCCCACCACGGCGCCGACGCGCCCTGCCGACACCACACCGATCCCGAGCCGCGCAGGCCTGCCAGCGCTCATCGCACCCCACTCCTCGTTCCAGTCCCGGCTCGCGGGTACCAGACGACGCGCACAGGCTAACCATCGCGGACCCCGGCGCAGGGCGCCCGGTGACGGGCTTCACCGCGTCGTGTCGGTCGCACCGGCGGGGCAGCGCTCAGCGGCGCCAACCGCCGGGCGGCTGGGGTGGCTGGCCCGGAGCGTACGGAGGCGGGGGGCCGGGGTGGCCGTACGGCGGCGCAAGCGGCGGCCCGGGAGGCGGCGGGGGCGGGCCGGGAGGCGGCGGCGTCCAGCCCGGCGGGCCGTGCCTGCGGATCGCGACGGTGAGGGCCTCCGGGTGCCCGACGGCGTTGGCACGGGCCCGGCGTACGGCTTCGACCGCCTCCGCGTGCCAGAACGGGCCGTACGGGCCCGCCGTGCCCCGGGCCAGCCGGTCGCGCAGGAACGCCAGCTCGGTGACCGCGGCCTGGTACTCCGCCACGGCCTTCGCGACCCGACGCCCGGAGCGCCTGCGCACGGCCGCCCGCCACCCCTGGCGGCCCGCGAGGCTCGACAGCAACTGCACCTCGCTCGGCACGATCCAGCCCGCGGCGGCGAACGCGGGCAGCTGAGCGGTCACGATGCGCTGCTCGCGGCGCCGCTGCCAGACCACGACGAGCACCAGAGCCACGAACATCGGCACCATGACGAAGGCGTAGACGACGAAGAAGATGCCCCCGCCGTTCACGGTGGCGGAGGTGTTCCACAGCGAGTGCAGCGCCACCGCCACCGCGTACCCGACGGCCACAGCGACCACTCGGGTGGCCACGGACGTGCTGCGCGACGCGATGCCGGCCCCGATGCCGATCATGGCGGTGAACAGGGGGTGGGCGAACGGCGAGAGCACGCCGCGCAGCACCAGCACGCCGAGCACGGCGCCGACCTGGCCGATCCCCACGTCCTCGGTGAACGCCCGGCCGAGGTAGAGGATGTTCTCGGTGAACGCGAACCCGGCGGCCACCAGCCCGGCGTAGACGATCCCGTCCACCACGCCGTCGAACTCGCGGCGCCGGAACACCAGCATCCCCACGAGGAAGGCGCCCTTCACCGCCTCCTCGACGACGGGGGCCACGGCCACCGCGCCGAAGAGGTCCGCCTGCTCGCGCCCCAGCGCCTGGTCGACCACCGCGCTCGCGCTGCTGTTGATCAGCAGGGCGGTGAGCGCGGCGAAGCAGGCGCCCCACAGGAACGCGGCGAGCAGCGTGCGCGGAGGTTCGGGCTCCCACCGGTCGATCCAGAGGAAGGTGGCCACCACCGGCCCGACCGGCACGAGCGCGCACAGCGCCCCGACCACCACGCCGGTGCCGCCCACGACGTTGCCCAGGACACCGAGCACCACGAGCCCGCAGAAGCCCAGCGCGACCAGCCCGATGATCGGGGCGAGCACCGCGCGGCGTTGCCGGCCCGGGGTCGGCATCGGGATGACGCGCGTCGGCTGGGTCATGGGCCCGCAGCCTAGAGCCGATCACGTATCCGCGGCGTGTCCGTTCCGCTCGTCCTCCGGATCATCCGGGGTGCGGCAGCAGTGCTCGAGCCACAGCGCACCGGCCACCAGGCCGAGTGCGCAGACGAGGCCCACGACGGCGGCGACGGAGTCGCTCCCCGCCGCGGTGATGTCACCCGCCCGCGGCAGCACGTACCCGAGCACCCCCGCCCACACGCCGGCCATGATGGCGCCGGCCAGCGAAGAGGCCTTCGCCAGCAGCACGGCGCGGGCCGCGACCAGCGGCTGGACCGGCTGCGTGCCGGGGCGCCTGCGGATGCGGGCGCGCAGCATCGAACCGCCCACCGCCTCCGCGATCCCGAGCACGCCGAGGGTGGCTCCGCCGAGGAGCGGGAGCGGGGGGAGTGAGCCGTAGGAGAGCCGGACGAGCAGGTTGATCGCCAGCGCGGTGATGACGGCGACGGCGAACAGGTCGCGCGGGCGGGTGGCGGTCACCGGGCCGCCACCAGCACGAGGTCGTCGCGGCGGCGCATCCCGTCCTCGGCATCCGGCCCGAGCGCCGCCAGCAGCTCCGCCACCGGCCCGTGGCCGGGCAGCACCGCATCGGGCTCGACGTCCAGCCAGGGGCGCAGCACGGTGGCCCGCTCGGGGGTGCCCGGGTGCGGCAGCAGCAGCTCCGGGTGCTCGCTGTGCACCGGGCCGTGCGGCCCCTCGACGGTGACCACGTCCACGTCCAGCGTGCGGGGGCCCCAGCGCACCTCCCGCACGCGCCCCGCGGCCCGTTCCAGTTCCTGGCCGCGGCGCAGCCAGCCCCACGCGTCGGTGCCCGCGTCCTCGACGACGAGCACGGCGTTGAGGAAGTCGGGCTGCTCCACCCCGCCCCACGCCGCGGTCTCGTACACCGGCGAGGAGGCGCGCACCGCGGTGCCGAACCCGTCCACCGCCGCCCGCAGGTGCGCGAACCGGTCGCCGAGGTTCGAACCGAGGGAGAGCACGGCCCGCGTCACGCCGGCAGCACCCGCCCCCTGCCACCGGCGCGGGTGCGCCGCGCGACCACCGCGACGTCGGCGAACTCCAGCGGGATCGGCGCCTGCGGCTTGTGCAGCGTGACCTCGACCTCCTGCACCCGCACGTCGGCGAACACGTCGTCGGCCACCCGCCCGGCCACGGCCTCGATGAGGTCGCACGGCGGACCGGCGACGATCGCGGCCGCGCGCTGCGCGAGCGCGCCGTAGTCGAGGGTGTCCTCGAGCCGGTCGGAGC
Source organism: Pseudonocardia zijingensis (assembly GCF_042657305.1). NCBI lineage: Bacteria > Bacillati > Actinomycetota > Actinomycetes > Pseudonocardiales > Pseudonocardiaceae > Pseudonocardia > Pseudonocardia zijingensis. The sequence continues at coordinate 92,339 of NZ_JBHSKO010000007.1, forward strand.
GTGCCGCGTGCGTGAGGTCCATCCACACCGTGACGTCGACGACGAAGTCCTGGCCGTCGCGGCGCTCGTGCTCGAACACCCCGTGGTGACCGCGGACGCGCAGGCCCCGCAGCTCGATGCGATCAGGCATCGACCCTCCTCCGTCCGGCCGTTACTGCTCGGGGGTCCCCGCCCACGCCGCCGCCACCCGCACGGCGTCGAGCGTGCCCGGCACATCGTGCACCCGCACGCCCCACGCACCGGAGTGGGCCGCGAGCGCGCTCACGGCGGCCGTGGCCAGGTCGCGGCCGGACGTGGGCCGCTGCTCGCCGTGCTCGTCGGCCAGGAGGGTGCCGAGGAACCGCTTGCGGGAGGCCCCGACCAGCACCGGGAACCCCAGCCCGACGAGCGCGTCCAGCCTGCGCAGCAACGCCCAGTTGTGTTCGGCGGTCTTCGCGAACCCGAGGCCGGGGTCGAGCACCAGCCGCTCCGGTTCGACGCCGGCGGCCACCGCGGCGTCCACCCGCGCGACCAGCTCGTCACGGACGTCGGTGACCACGTCGTCGTACACGGCGAGCGCGTTCATGCGGTCGCTGTGGCCCCGCCAGTGCATGAGGATCCACGGCACCTGCAGCCCGGCAACCGCCTTGCCCATCACCGGGTCGGCCAGCCCGCCGGACACGTCGTTGACCACCACGGCCCCGGCCGCGACGGCCGCCTCGGCCACCGCGGCCCGCGTGGTGTCGACGCTGACGCGCACGCCCGCGGCGGCGAGCTCCTGCACCACAGGGACGACCCGCTCGAGCTCGACCTCGGGGTCGACGCGCGGCGCACCCGGCCGGGTGGACTCGCCGCCGACGTCCACCAGATCGGCGCCCTCCTCGTGCATCGCCACCCCGTGTGCCACCGCCCGGTCGCGGGCGAGCCACAGGCCACCGTCGGAGAACGAGTCCGGTGTGACGTTGAGGATGCCCATCACCAGGCATCGCCCGGGATCGGGAAGGCCGGCCACCATCAGTGCCCCACTCACCCGTTCCGGATCAGCGCGAGCACCTCGGCCCGGGAGGTGGGCGACGACCGGAGCATCCCGCGGACGGCCGACGTGGTGGTGCGCGAGCCGGGTTTGCGGACCCCGCGCATGCCCATGCAGAGGTGCTCGGCCTCCATCACGACGATCACGCCCTTGGGCTCGAGCTTGCGCACGAGCGCGTCGGCCACCTGCGCCGTGAGCCGTTCCTGCACCTGCGGCCGCCGCGCGTACAGGTCGACCAGCCGGGCGATCTTCGACAGCCCGGTGACCCGGCCGTCGGGGTTGGGGATGTAGCCGACGTGCGCGACCCCGTGGAAGGGCACCAGGTGGTGCTCGCACGTGGAGAACATCGGGATGTCCTTCACGAGGATGAGCTCCTGGTGGTGCTCGTCGAACGTGCGGTCCAGCACCTCGTCGGGGTCGGCGTAGAGCCCCTGGAAGATCTCCGCGTACGCGCGTGCCACGCGGGCCGGCGTGTCCCGCAGCCCCTCGCGGTCCGGGTCCTCACCGATGGCCAGCAGCAGCTCCCGCACCGCCGCCTCTGCCCGAGCGTGGTCCATCGCCGGCCTGCCGTTCCTCGACGCCCGCTCGGGCGCCGCGCCACCGGGCACCGCTGCGCTCAGCGCGAACCGCCTTCGTCGGGCGCCGAGCCGCGCTCCTCACCCGGCTGCTTCTCGAGCGAGGGCGGCTCGCCCTGCGGCGCCGGGGCCGCCGGCTCCGAGCCGTTGGCACCCTGCTGCGGGGCGGGCGCCTGCTGCGGCACGGGCGGCTGGTTCTGCGGAGCCCACTGCGGGACGGGCTGCTGCCACTGGCCCGGCGGGGGCCAGGTCTGGCCCGCGGGGGTGGTGGCGGGACGCCAGTCGGGCGGCGCGCCGTAGTTGTGCGGCACCGAGTTGGGCTGCGGCTGCTGTTGCCCACCGCCCCAGCCCTGCTGCGGGGGCGCCTGCTGCGGTGGCGGCGGCGGGTAGCCCGCCGGGAAGCCCGGCTGCCCGGGCCCGCCGGGGTAACCACCGGGCGGGGTGGGGACGGGGCCGCCGTTGGGGCCCGGTGCCGGCACGCCGTTGGCGGCGCCCGGGTAGGAGCCCACGGGCGTGGGTTCGCGCACCGGCTCGGCGTTCGGGGGCCACGGCTCGCCGCGCTCCCGCGCCCGCTCGGCCGGGGTCTTGATCGGCGGCTTGTCCGACGGCGTGCGGTCGCCGAAGTCGTTGAACGCGGTGATCCGCGGCCGCTTCTCGACCCGGCTGAAGATGCGCTCGAGGTCCGTGCGGGTGAGCGTCTCCTTCTCGAGGAGCTCGAACACCAGGTCGTCGAGGACGTCGCGGTAGGTGTTGAGGATCTCCCACGCCTCGGTGTGCGCCGCCTCGATGAGCGCGCGCACCTCCTCGTCGATCTCGTGGGCCACCTCGAGCGAGTAGTCGGCCTGGGCGCCCATCGAACGGCCGAGGAACGGGTCGCCCTGGTCGCGGCCGTAGCGGACGGCGCCGAGCCGGGCGCTCATGCCGTACTCGGTGACCATCGCCTTGGCGATCTTGGTGGCCTGGTCGATGTCGCTGGAGGCGCCGGTGGTGGGCTCGTGGAACACGAGCTCCTCCGCGCTGCGCCCGCCCATCGCGAACACCAGGCGCGCGATCATCTCCGAGCGGGTCATGAGGCCCTTGTCGTCCTCGGGCACGACCAGCGCGTGGCCGCCGGTGCGCCCGCGCGGCAGGATCGTGAGCTTGTAGACCGGCTCCAGGTCGGGCATGGCCCACGCCGCGAGCGCGTGGCCGCCCTCGTGGTAGGCCGTGATCTTCTTCTCCTGCTCGGAGATGATCTTCGACTTGCGTCGCGGCCCGCCGACCACCCGGTCGACCGACTCCTCCAGCGCCGCCGCCGTGATCAGCGTGCCGTTCTCGCGCGCGGTGAGCAGCGCGGCCTCGTTGATGACGTTGGCCAGGTCGGCACCGGACATCCCCACGGTGCGCTTGGCGAGGGCCTCGAATTCGACGTCGGGCGCGAACGGCTTGCCCTTGGCGTGCACGTGCAGGATCGCGCGGCGGCCCGCCAGGTCGGGGGCGGCCACCGGGATCTGCCGGTCGAACCGGCCGGGGCGCAGCAGCGCCGGGTCGAGGATGTCGGGCCGGTTGGTGGCCGCGATCAGGATGATGCCGCCGCGGGCGTCGAAGCCGTCCATCTCGACGAGCAGCTGGTTGAGCGTCTGCTCGCGCTCGTCGTGGCCACCGCCGAGGCCCGCGCCGCGCTGACGGCCGACGGCGTCGATCTCGTCGACGAAGATGATGCAGGGGGAGTTCTGCTTGGCCTGCTCGAACAGGTCGCGCACGCGGGAGGCGCCGACACCCACGAACATCTCGACGAAGTCGGAGCCGGAGATCGTGTAGAACGGCACGCCCGCCTCGCCCGCGACCGCACGCGCGAGCAGCGTCTTACCGGTGCCGGGCGGGCCGTAGAGCAGCACGCCCTTCGGGATCTTCGCGCCCAGCGCCTGGTAGCGCGCCGGGTTCTGCAGGAAGTCCTTGATCTCGTGCAGCTCCTCGACCGCCTCGTCGGCGCCCGCGACGTCGCCGAAGGTGGTCTTCGGCATGTCCTTGTTGAGCTGCTTGGCCTTCGACTTGCCGAAGGACATCACCCGGTTGCCGCCGCCCTGGGCGTTGTTCATCATCCAGAACAGGATGAGCAGCACCAGGCCGAGCGGGATCAGGTAGATCAACATCGTGGTCAGGAACGAGTCCTGGCGCACGGTGGTGTTGAAGGTGGGGTTGTTGCTCGCGTTCTCGAGCGCCTCGACGAGGGTGCCCGCGGTCTGCGCCGGGTACTGGGTGATGATCTGGGTGCTGCCCTCGACCGGCTGCGCGAGGGTGAGCCGGAGCCGCTGCTCCCGGTCCTCGATGAGCGCGTTGCTGACGTTGCCGTCGGAGATCTGGGCCAGCGCCACGGAGGTGTCGACCCGCGTGAAGCCGCGCGTGTCGTCGAAGAGCACGCTGAAGGTGAAGTAGACCAGGATCGCGGCGAGGATCCAGATCAGCGGGTTGCGGAGCAGGCGCTTGCGGTCCATGCAGCTTCGGCCGTGGCGGCCTTCACCCTTCCTGGCGAGATTCTCCGGCGGAGAGACCCGGCACAGCGGACTGACCGGCCCTGAGTCCGCCAGGATAGCGGGCCGGGAGGCATGCTGCGCCGTCGATGTCCAACCACGTACCACGTACGGGTACGTGCACTTTCAACGAACGGCCCCCGACCCGTGTTCCCGGCCTGCACACGCCCATATCCCCGGGCCCGCCCCGTCGTTGGGCCAGTGGCGGAAGAGGATCACTAGCGCCGGCGGTGCGGCGGCGGTGTGGGGGTTTGTGGGATGACGGTGAGGGCCCGTGGGGTCGCGCTCGCGGTGACGCTGGGTGGGGTCGTGCTCGGGGCCGCGGTGCTCGCGCCCGCGGCGGTAGCGGCCCCCGCGCAGGCGGACGAGTGGGCGCCCGCGGGCTCCGCGGCGATCCGGCCCGGTGTCGTCACCGAGACCGAGGGCGGCGGCGCGTGCACGAGCAACTTCGTGTTCACCAGCGGCGACCGCACGTTCATCGGGCAGGCCGCGCACTGCGCGGGCACCGGTGAGGCCACCGAGACCGACGGGTGCGACTCCGGCACCGTCGACCTCGGCGCCGCGGTGACGATCAAGGCGACCGACGGCACCGACCGGCAGGGCCGCCTGGCCTACAGCTCGTGGGTCGCGATGCAGGCGAACGGCGAGACCGACCCCGACACCTGCGCGTTCAACGACTTCGCGCTCGTCGAGATCGCATCGGAGGACGTCGCCGACGTCAACCCGAGCCTCCCGGTGTTCGGCGGGCCCACCGGCCTCGACACCGACGGCGTCGGCGTGGGCGAGGTCGTCTACAGCGTCGGCAACTCCCCGCTGCGCCTCGGCCTCGACGCGCTCGGCCCGAAGGTGGGCGTCAACGTCTCCGAGACCGGCGGCGGGCGCAACCACGACGTCTACACGCTCACCCCCGGCGTGCCCGGTGACTCCGGCAGCGCGTTCGTCGACGGCACGGGCGCCGCGTTCGGCGTGCTGTCCACCCTGAACCTGGCGCCGCTGCCCGCCAGCAACGGCGTGATCGACCTCGCGTACGCGCTGGACTACGCCCAGGCCAACGGCGACGTGGGCGACGTCGAGCTCGCGACCGGCACCGAGCCGTTCACCGCGGGCCCCGCAGCGGGCCTCCCGCTGCCGCAGCTCCCGGCGCTGCCCGTCCTGGGCGGCTGAGCCCGGTGGCCGACGTGCGGCGTCAGGCGTACACCGCGGGGTCGAGCGTGCCGATGAACGGCAGGTCGCGGTAGCGCTCGGCGTAGTCGAGCCCGTAGCCGACGACGAACTCGTTGGGGATGTCGAAGCCGACGTATTTGACCGGCACGTCGACCTTGACCGCGTCCGGCTTACGCAGAAGCGCGCAGATCGACAGCGATGCGGGCTGGCGCGACTCCAGGTTGCCGCGCAGCCAGGACAGCGTGAGCCCGGAGTCGATGATGTCCTCGACGATGAGCACGTCGCGGCCCGCGATGTCGCGGTCGAGGTCCTTGAGGATCCGCACGACGCCCGACGACGAGGTGGCCGAGCCGTAGGAGCTCACCGCCATGAACTCGAGCTGCACCGGCACCGGCAGCGCCCGTGCGAGGTCGGTCATGAACATCACCGCGCCCTTGAGGACGCCCACGAGCAGCAGGTCGGTGTCCGCCCCGGCTCGGTCGGCCGCGATCTGGGCCGCCAACTCGGCGGTCCGCTCCCGGATCGCCTCCTCGGTGATCAGCGTGGATGCGATCTCACCGTCGTACACGGCGGGCGGCCTCCTGCAACATCGTGATCAGCCGCCGGCTCCCCAGCGGATCGGGCGCAGGGAGAGCCTGCCACGCGCGCGCACCAGCTCCAACCCACCCGGTAGGGCGACACCGGCCCGATCGGGCCCCTGAGCTGCGAGGACGTCCGCCGCCCTGAGGTGTTCCTCGGTGAGAGCCGTCACGTCCGCCGTGGCCAGCCATGCCCGCAGCACCCGGCGGCGCAGCGCGGCGGGCACCCCCTCGAGCGGAGCCAGCAGCAGCTCGGGTCCCCGCTGCGGGTCGTGCGCGCTGCGGAGCAGGCCGGCCGCCACGGCGTCCAGCGCGGCACTGTCCTCGCGCAGCTGGCGCGCCGTGCGGGCGAGCGCCTCCGCCACCCCGCCCGCGAGCACCTCCTCCAGCAGCGGGAGCACCTCGTGCCGGAGCCGGACCCGGGTGAACCGCGGATCGGTGTTGTGGGGGTCGTCCCACACCGGCAGCCCGGCCGCGGCGCACGCGGCGCGCGTCACCGAGCGGCGCAGCCCCAGCAGCGGGCGGCACCACGGCGGGTCCCACTCCCGCATGCCGGACAGCGAGCGGGCGCCGGACCCGCGGCCCAGCCCGAGCAGCACGGTCTCGGCCTGGTCGTCGAGGGTGTGCCCGAGCAGCACGGGCGCGTCCGGGTGCGGCCGGGCGGCCCGCAACGCGGCGTAGCGCGCGCGGCGGGCCGCGGCCTCGACCCCGCCCGCACCGCCCACCTCGACCGTGTGGACGGCCGCTGCGATGCCCAGCCCGTCGAGCAGCCCGGCGGTGGCGGCCGCCCGGTCCGCGGACCCGTCCTGCAGGCCGTGGTCGACCACGGCGGCGTTCACCGCACCCGGCCCGCGTTCCGCCACGGCCGCGGCGGCCAGGGCGAGCGAGTCGGCACCGCCGGAGCAGGCGATGAGCAGCGGGGCCGCGCGCTCGGGCGCGGGCAGCGCGGCGAGTGCGGCCCGGACGGCCCGCCGCACGGCGAGGACCGCCGTGTCGTGGCCCACCTGCTGCCCCACGCGGCCGCCCCTCGATCGCAGCGTTCCGTCAGAGGTTGTGCACGCGCTCCAGCCAGCGGCCGGGCTCGGCGAGCTCCGCGCGCGTGGGGAGCGTCTCCGGGCTCTCCCACACCCGGTTGAACCCGTCCATGCCCGCCGCGAGCACCACGTGCCTGGTGAACGCCGAGCCCACGGCGTACTGGCGCACCTTGGCCTCCACACCCAGCAGGGCGCGCAGCAGGCGATCGACGAGCCCACCGCCGCGGCGGCGCAGCGTGAAGCGGTTGCGGATGGTGGCGACCGTCGGCACGACGGACGGGCCGACGGCGTCCATCACGTGGTCGGCGTGGCCCTCCAGCAGGGTGGTGAGGGCGAGCAGCCGGTCGAGCACGGCCCGCTGCTCCGGCCCCTGCAGCAGCTCCACGATGGCGAGCGAGTCGCCGCCGGACTCGCGCAACGAGCGCACCACGTCGGGCAGCCGCTCCAGCACCGCGGTGCCGCGGTCGCCCTGCGCGACCGACAGGAACCGGCCCACCTCGTCGGCGAAGTACGACCGCAGCCACGGCACCGCGGTGAACTGGAGGCGGTGGGTGGCCTCGTGCAGGCAGACCCACAGCCCGAAGTCGGTGCTGGGCACGTCGAGCGCCTTCTGGGCCGCGTGCACGTTGGGTGCGACGAGCAGCAGCCGCCCGCCGCCGTCGGCCCCGCCGAACGGGTCGTACTGGCCGAGCACGCGCCCGCCCAGGTAGGCGACCACGCTGCCGATCTGGATCCCGGCGGTGCGCGCGGTGACGCTGCGCGCCACCCGGGACACCTCGGGCAGGTGCGCCCCCGACGTGAGCGAGGCCATGCTCGCGACGGCGGCGGCCGCCCACGCCTTGCGGTCCACCACGTCGGCGGGCAGCAGCGGAAGGCCGTGGCCGAGGCCGGTGGTCTCCCGCACGTGCCGCTCGGCGACGGCGGCGTCGGAGCGCAGGCGCTGCACCAGCTCCAGGGCCTCACCGGGCGTGGCGTCCGGGCCGGCCTGCATGAGCCGGCCCGCCGTGCGACTCGCGAGATCCCAGTCGACGGGCAGCCCGCGCTCGCCGGGCGGGCTCGGCGTGGGCTGGGCGGAGTCGGTCACGTGGTGCACGCCTCCCACGCTACGTGGCCCGCGCGGGCCGCGCGCCGTCCGCTCAGGGACGGCGGCACCCGCACCGGCTCAGCTCGGCGGCCATCGCGTCGTGCAGCGGGCGGACGACGGCCGGGCTCACCCCGTTGGACATCAGCGCGAAGACCAGCAGCTTCCCGTCGACGTCGGTGACGACGCCCGCGAGGCTGCTCACGCCGGTGAGCGAACCGGTCTTCGCCCGCACCACACCGCGCCCCGCCGCGGCGCGGCCGTCGAGCGCGTACCGCTCGTCGAGCGTGCCGACCCCGCCCGCCACGGGCAGACCGGTGAGGACCGGGCGCAGGAACTGCGTGTCGAAGGGGCCCTTCGCGGGCGACGCCGCGGCGGCGAGAACCCTCCCCAGCAACCGCGCGGGTACCTGGTCCTGGGTGGAGAGACCGCTGCCGTCCACCATCACGGCGCCGGTGGTGTCGATCCCCGCCTGCCGGAGAGCGGCGAGCGTGGCCGCGGCCGCACCCGCGTACGACGGCTCCGCCTCGCGGCCGATCGCCACCTCGCGCGCGAGCACCTCGGCGAGCACGTTGTCCGAGGCGCGCAGCGCGAACTCGGCGAGCTCGCTCAGCTGCGCCGACGACACCGCGGCGATGGCGGTGGCGTCCGGCGGGGCCGTGCCCTTCTCCACGTCGTCGACGCCCAGCTCGTCGGCGAACGCGCGGGCCGCGGTGAGCGCCGGGTCCGAGACGCGGGGGCCGTCCTGCAGCGAGGGGTCGATCCGCCCGCCGTCGAGCATCACGGGTTCGATCGGGGTGATGAACCCGGCGGCGACGTCGCCCTGGCTCACCCCGGGGGCGAGGCCGTCGGCGGTGTACCGGCTCGTGTCGACCAGCACCCGGCGGATCGGCCCCGGGGCCTTCTTCCGCACCGCCTCGGCGAGCTCCACGATGCTCGGGGCGCCCGGGTAGAGGCTCTTCTCGGGGTCGGGGAGCGCGGTGAGCGTCGGGTCACCCCCGCCCACCAGCACGACAGTGCCCGGGTCCGGGCCGGTGACGACGCGGGTGAGCAGCCGGTCGGTCGGGTTGAGCACGAGCATGGCCGCCGCGGCGGTGATCAGCTTCGCGGTGGAGGCAGGAACGAGCGCGCGCTCGGGGGTGTGGGCCCACAGCTCGGTGCCGGTGGCCGGGTCGATCACGATCCCCGCGAACTTGCCCGGCATGTCGGCCGCGTCCTCGTCGAGTGCCGCGCTCAACCCCTGCGGCGTGGGGACCGGCGCGTCGGCCGGCAGCGGCCCCAGCGCGGCGTGCGGCACCGGCGGGAGCGACGCGGGTGCGGGCGCCACCAGGCCGAGCCGCTGCACGAGCGTCGGGCCGGCGAACGCGATCGCACCACCGGCGCCGCCTGCCAGCACGAGCACGACGAGAACCGCGATCGCCCGCCGCGCTCCGCGACCAGGCAATCGCAGGGAGTCACCAATGCGTCGCCCGATGCCCACGGGCGCCCCTCCTCAGCATCTTCGGAGCGCTCGACGCGCGCCCCGGACGTCGGCACCGCCGACGCGGTGCCTCAGACTAGACGCAGGCGCCGGGGCCGGTCGCCCGACCGGTACCGGCCATCCATCCGACCGACGGACCAGCAGGAGAGCGCCAGTGGACTTCGACGTCACCATCGAGATCCCCAAGGGCGGCCGCAACAAGTACGAGGTGGACCACGAGACGGGACGCATCCGGCTCGACCGGACGCTGTTCACGGCCACCCAGTACCCGGCCGACTACGGGTTCATCGAGGACACGCTGGGGGAGGACGGCGATCCGCTCGACGCGCTCGTCCTCGTGCAGGAGCCGACCTTCCCGGGCTGCCTGATCCGCTCGCGCGCGATCGGCATGTTCCGGATGAAGGACGAGAAGGGCGGGGACGACAAGGTCCTCTGCGTGCCCTCCGACGACCCGCGCCAGGAGCACCTGCGCGACATCCACCACCTCCCCGAGTTCGACCGCATGGAGATCCAGCACTTCTTCGAGATCTACAAGGCGCTCGAGCCGGGCAAGAGCGTCGAGGGGGCGATGTGGGTGGGCCGCGCCGACGCCGAGCGGGAGATCAAGGCCTCCTGGCAGCGCGCCAAGACGGCCGAGGCGCACTAGACCATGTGACACAGCCGGCGCCGCCGGCACACGGCCATGATCGCCGGCCTGGCGTTCTCCGACGTGTCTCTGCCCCAAATCAATGATCATGCCTTCGTCGGCCTCCCGGCGGTCTCCCCCGGAAGCGGCGGCTCGACGCCGGGGCCTCCGCGGCGATCACGGCCAACGACGGATCTCACGGCGATCAAGGGGAAATGGTCGCCCCTGAAGATCATCTAGCGACCATTTTGCCCTTGATCGCCGGCTGAGGGAGGCAATCTCGGCCCCCACTGGGCCCATGATCACGAAGTTGGCGCATTCCCGGGTCGATTTCGCCCGAAAATGCTCAAAGACCTGATCATGCCCGCGACACCGCCACAGGTGGCGCCGCGCGCCCACCGGGCAGGCCCCGCCTGCCCCACGTGAATGCCCGCACGATGCGGCGCCACCGGAGGCCCCGGGCCCACCGTGGTCACCCCGACGATCGAGCCGACCGCTGGTCGCTCCGGCGCTCAGCTCGCGGCGCGCACCGCGACGTCCCACACCCGGATCGCGTTGTCACGGGCCGCTGACACGAGGATCGGGCGGCCCTCCAGGTCGACGAAGTCCACATGGGTGAGCTCCGCCTCGTGGCCCGTCATCGGGGCGCCGAACCGCTGCCCCGTGTCGACGTCCAGGAGGATGATCTTGTCCTGGTCCTCGCCCTCCGTGGCGATGACCGGCCTGCCGTTCAGCACTCCGAGCGCAAACTCCTGCAGGAGCCGGGAGCCGACGTCGTGGCGGCGCACCACCGCCCCCGTCCGCAGGTCGACGACCACCAGCTGTTCGCCGAGGCTGACGAGCACGGGAGCGCCGTCGAGCACGGCGATGGAGCCGATGGCCTTGGCCTCCAGCACGTGCTCGCCGGTCTGCATGTCCCAGACGTACGTCAGGTTCGGCCCCGTCACCTGCACGACCAGGCACGACCGCCCGTCGAGCTCGACGGAACTGAGACTGACCGAAACACCGGATCCGGTGACGGGAACCGGCTGCTCCCCGAGCAGGGACCGGCTGCGCAGGTCCCACCGGCGCACCAGCCCGTCGGTGATGCCCGCGGTGGCCAGGACGGACCCCGCCGCGGCGAACCCGTACATGCTCTCGTGCTTGCCGACCGGGGCGATACCGCTGGTCTGCACGTCGACGAGGACGATCTCGGAGGCCCGGGCGGTGACCACCAGGTCACGGCCGTCGATGGTCACCACGTCAGCGGTGGAGATCTGCACTGTGTTGTCCGGCATCCAGGCGAGGTCGCGGTCGGCGACCGGGTCGTAGAGCCGGGTCCGGTTGTCGAGGTCGTCGACGAGGAGGGCCGGGCGTCCCCCCACCCGGGTGGCCTGGAACGGGAACGGGCTGACGCTGCGCACCGCGAGCGCGCGCTCCTCGATCACCGGCTCCGGCGGCGGCCCCGACACCAGCGGTGACGGGCCTGCAGGCTGCCCGCCCGACCGCGTCAGTGTCACGGCGAGGGCTGCGCCGCCCGCGAGCGCCACCGCACCCGCGGCCCCCAGCAGGAGCCGGCGCCGGGACGTGGTACTGCGCTGCGGCGCCGCGGGGCCTGCGAGACCGGGCCCGAGCGCGGCGATCGCATCGTCGGCGAGGGCACCGGCCCATTGGTAGCGCTGGGCGGGGTCCTTGGCCATCCCCCGCGCCACGACCGCGTCCAGTCCGGGCGGGATCGCGCCGAACGTGTCCGTCGGCCGGGGCGGCGGGAGGTACAGGTGCCCGTGCACCTGCGCGGCGAAGTCGGACCCCGGGAACGCGCGCAGCCCGGTGAGCAGCTCGTAGAGGACGCAGGCCAGCGCGTAGACGTCGACCCGGTTGTCCGTCGGGTTCCCGACCAGCCGCTCCGGGGCGAGGTACTCGACCGTGCCGTCCGCACCGCCGCCCGCGGCGGGCCCGGCCGCGATGCCGAAGTCGGCGAGCTGCGCGAAGTCCGGGCGCCCCGGCACCGGCGCGGTGAGCAGCACGTTCGACGGCTTGACGTCGCGGTGCACCAGGCCCGCGGCGTGCGCAGCGTCGAGCGCGGCCGCCACCTGGGCCACGATGCCGACGGCCCGCGCCGGGAACATCGGACCGGTGTGGGCGAGCTCGGCGGCGAGATCCCGCCCGTCCACCAGCTGCATGTCGAGGAACAGCCGGCCGTCGATCTCCCCGTAGCGGTGGATCGGCACGATGTGCGGGTCGTCGAGCCGGGCCGCGGCCTCGCACTCGCGACGGAACCGCTCCCGGTAGCCGGTGTCCGCGGACAGGTGGGGGGCGAGGCGCTTGAGCGCCACCACGCGGTCGTCCTGGCTCGTGTCGGTGGCCCGGTGCACCTCCCCCATGCCACCACGTCCCAGGAGCGGGCCGAGCACGTAGGGACCGAAACGCACGTCCGCGATCGTCACCGGGTCACCTCCCCATCCGGGTGTTCAGGTCCCAGATCCGGATCGACCGGTCCGAGCTGCTCGACACGAGGAAGGTCCTGCCGTCGACCGTCAGGCTGTCGAGGTGCCGGACCGGCGCCTCGTGACCGGCCAGGGGGGCGGTGACCTGCTGCCCGGTGCGCAGGTCCCGGAGCTGGACGGTGTTGTCCGAGTAGCTGGAGACGGCGAGGACCGGGATCCCGCCGACCACGGCTGCCGCCGTCGTGGAGCTGTACATGCGGTCGGTGATGCCGTGGTCGAACCGGGCGCCCGTCCGCAGGTCGACGAACAGCATCTGGCCGTAATCGGGGGTGCTCATCACCGCGAGCCCCCCGGGCAGCGCGACCGTCGTGATGTTGTCCTGCACGGCCGGGACGGGCGGGCCCGCCGGTGCCCCGGTCGCCACGTCGAAGGAGGAGATGGCGTCGTCGTCGTAACCCCGCGCGAGCACGACGGGCCGGTCGTCCCCGACCACGGACATGGCGGTGAGGCGACCCGCGTGGCCGGTGAGCGGTTCCCCGATCTGCGTGGCCGTGGCCAGGTCCCAACGTCGGATCGTCGAGTCATCGCTGCCGGAGATCAGCACCTTCCGCCCGTCGACCTCGACGACGGCGAGGTGGCTGATCACACCGGTGTGGCCGGTCATGGTCGTCGGGAGCGGTTCGCCGGCGGCGAGGTCGTACATCCGGATCACGCGGTCGGAACTACCGGTGATCAGCACGCTGCGGCCGTCGAGGCGGGTCACCGTGGCCGACATGGCACCGAACAGGCCCTGCAGCGGCACGCCGACCCGCTCGCCGGTGGCCAGGTCGTACACGGCCGTCACGTCCGTGTCGACGCGCACGAGCACGGGGGTGCCGTCGAGCTCCGCGATGACCGGTTTCCACACGTCGGGAGCTGCGCCCACGATCGTGCGTTCGATGATCGGCCCGCCGCTCGGCAGCGCGTCGGCCGGCGCCGCGGCCTCCACCTGCAGGTCCGGTGTCCCGGGTTCCGCGGGCGGCTGCGCGACGACGACCAGGACGGTGGCCAGCACCGCGGCGGCGAGGGCGGCGACCCCCGCCGCCGGGAGCCACCGTCGCCCGCGCCCGCGCGGTGGGGGTGGCGGCGGTGTGGCCTGCTGCCACGGCGGAGCTGCGGCGACCGGCGGCACCCAGGTGGGCGGGGCGGGCTCGTCCACCACGGTCGCGGCTCCGCGGGGACCGGCGGGCGGCACGTCGACGCCCGCCAGGGCCTCATGCGCCGCGGCCACGAGCTCCGACGCCGTCGGGTACCGGTGTGCCGGGTCCTTGGCCATGCCGCGGGCGACGACGGCGTCCAGCGCTTCGGGCAGACCGGCGCGCATAGAGCTGGGCCGGGGCGGCGGCTGGTGCAGGTGCCCGGCCACCTGGGCCGCGTACCCGGTTCCGGGGTACGGGCGCGCGCCGGTGAGCAGCTCGTGCAGAACGCAGGCGAGCGAGTAGACGTCGGCCGCGGGCCCGGTCGGCTGGGCGAGGAAGCGCTCCGGCGCCATGTACGACAGCGTGCCGATCACCGCACCGGTCCTGGTGAGCGCCGTGCGGCTGCCCGGCTCCGCGGAGCGTGCGATGCCGAAGTCCAGGAGGTAGGCGAACTCCGCCCGGCCGGCCCCCGGTTGCGTCAGCAGGATGTTCGACGGCTTGACGTCGCGGTGCACCAGGCCGTCGGCGTGAGCGGCGTCGATGGCACCGGCCACCTGTTCGAGGATCGACAGCGCCCGCGCCGGGGCGAGCGGTCCGTCCTGTGCGAGGACGTCGGCGAGCTCCCGGCCGTCGATCAGCAGCATGTCGAGGAACAGGCGGCCGTCGGTCTCCCCGTAGCGGTGGATCGGCACGACGTGCGGGTCGCTCAGGCGCGCCGCGATCTCCGCCTCCCGGCGGAAGCGCGCGACGAACTGCGGGTCACCGGACAGCGCCGAGGGCAGGATCTTGAGGGCCACCCGGCGCCCGTCCTGACCGGTGTCGACGGCCCGGTAGACCTCACCCATCCCGCCGCGCCCGATGAGCGAATCGACCCGGTACGGGCCGAACATCGTGCCGATCACGGCGCCACCTCCACGATCAGCCGCTCCGGATCCCACAAGGTGATCGCTTCGCCGGGCGCGAACGTGGCGAGGAGCGGTCTCCCGCCGCCGGACAGCTCCAGGAAACCCCGGCTCAGCGGGTGCTCGGTCAGGGGCTGCCCCAGCGGCTCACCCGTCGCGAGGTCCCAGAACCGCAGCTGGGGCGCTGCGGCGCGGTAGCCCCCGGACGACGTGACCAGCACCGTGCGATCGCCCTGCTGCACCGCGGCCACACCGCCGACCGAGTCGAGGTGGCCCACGAACGGCTTGCCGATCTGCTCACCCGTCTGCAGGTTCCAGATCCGGACGGTGTTGTCCCCGCCACCGGTCGCCGCGACCGGTACCCCGTCGCGCACCGTGGTGGTGAACGCGAGGAACCCGGCCGGCTGCGGAGCGGTCGGCACACCGACGCGCGCACCGGAGACCAGGTCCCTCGACTGCACGGTGCCCTGATCGGTGACCGTGACGACGACCGGCCTCCCGTCGACATCGGCGAGCGAGAACATGCTGGTCGACAGGCCGTCCTCGGCGAGCACCGGCCCGGCGGGGGCGCCGGTGCGCAGTGCGAACGACCCGACCCCGATCTGGTCCTCCTCGGTGCTGTACGGCCCCGGTATCCGCACCCCGGTCGGCTGGACCGTGACGACGACCGGCTGGCCGTCGACCTCGACGACCTCCAGTGCGCGCCAGGTCGAGAACGGCCCGAGTGCGACCTCGCGCGGCGTGCCCATCGGCTGCCCGATCGGTTCGCCCGTCTCCACGTCCCTCGCCACCACGGTGGTGTCGCGAAGGCGCACGGCCACCACGGCCCTCCCGTCGACCTCCGTCGCGGCGAGGGCGACCGCGGTGCCCGGCGTGGCCTCCCCGATCTCCGCGCCGGTGGACAGGTCCCAGGTGTGGAGGGCGCCGTCGGCGGTGATGCCCGCGAGCACCTCCCGCCCGCCGGACCGGACGACCTCGGCGTCGGCGAGGTTGGCCACCGGCGCGTCGATGGTCAGGACGAGCCCGGGTGGTGCTGCCGCGACCGGCTCCTGGTCACGCGGGAACAGCGCCACCCCCACCAGCACCGCGGCGATCACCAGGACGGACGCCGCCGACACGAGGAGCGTGCGGACGCGGCGGTGCCGGGCGGGACGCGACACGAGCTCAGCGGGCGACACGGCACCGGCAGGAACCGGGGGCCTGCCCAGGCCGAGCCCGACGAGCTGCACGAACTCCCCGCGCCCCGGCGCACCCGTGAGCAGCACGTCGCTGCGCTCGACGGGCCGGTCGCCGAGGCCGCCGCGGCGCAGCGACTCCACGGCCACGCCGATCTGCCCCGCGATCGCCTCCGCCCGCGGCGGCGCCACCGGCCCGCTGCGCAGGACGTCGGCGAGGCTGGGGCCGCGGACCAGCCGCATGTCGAGGTAGAGCCGTCCGCTGATCTCCCCGTGGCGGTGGATCGGCACGATGTGCGGCTCCCGCAGCGCGCTCAGCAGGCCCGCGTCCCGGCGGAACCGCTCCCGGAACCCGGGGTCGGCCGACAGCCGCCGGTCGAACACCTTGAGCGCCACGACCCGCTCGTGGTGGCTCGTGTCCCGGGCGCGGTACACCGTGGCCGCACCGCTGCGCGCCAGCACCGCATCGAGCAGATACGGGCCGAACTGCTGCGCCGATCCCACCATCGTTCCCCCCGGAACCCTCTGCAACGTCGACCCAGTCGACCGTCCCCCCACCCCTGCAGTTGGGGTGATCCGACTCACATCGTGTCAGCCGTCCGGGCGCTGCACCGCCTCGAACGCCGATGTGAACCGGCCGAGCAGCTCGGCGAGCTTGCGCCGGTCGTCCACCGGCCAGTCCGCCAGCATCTCGGCGAACCGCTCGATCCGCATCCGGCGGTTCTCCTCGTACACGCGCCGGCCCTCGTCCGTGGCCGTGAGCAGCGTGGCCCGCCCGTCCTCCGGGTCGGCCATCCGCTCCACGAGGCCGAGCCGCACCAGGTGCCCGACCTGGCGGCTGATCGTCGACGGGTCCGAGTGCACCGTCTCGGCGAGCGTGCCCGCTCGTTGCGGCCCGCCCTTCACGAGGTGGACGAGCAGGTAGTAGGTGGCGCGTTCCACGGCGTCCGGGTGCTCGGCCTGGTACTGCGCCTGCCTGCGGTCCATGAGGCGCACCAACCGGATGAGCTGAACGCCCACCTCATCGGCCAGGGCGAGGTCGTCTTCGGACGGCACGGCGCGAGCATGGACTGCCCGCGGAGCGGGGGCAACAAGGCGGAGCGTGAGCTCAGCCCCGGAGCTCCCGCCACCCGAGCTCCGTGATGCCCGCCGGACCGTGCGGGCGGGCCGGATCCGGCGGGTGGATCAGGCCGGCCGCCACCAGCCGCGCCCCGGCGCCCGAGTCGGCGCAGGCGAGGCCGTCGATCACGAGTTCGGGCTGGCAGCCCGGCCCCAACCGGCACCGGCCCGCCGCCACCGCGCGCAGCAGGGCCCGGTCCCGTCCGCTCAACGTCGCCGTCCCCGCGCCCGCCATCGCACTCGACCCCTCTCGCAGCAGCATCGTCACCAGGCCTGTCGCCCGGGCCGCGCGAGGTGTTTCACATCACGCCACGCGTTCGACCACCGCCGCGAGCCCCTGCCCGCCGCCGATGCACATCGTCTCAAGGCCGTACCGCGCGTCACGGCGGTGCATCTCCCGGGACAGCGTGGCCAGGATGCGCCCGCCGGTGGCGCCGACCGGGTGGCCCAGCGAGATGCCCGAGCCGTTGACGTTGAGCCGCTCGAAGTCCTCCGGCACGAACTTCCACTCCCGCGTGCACGCGAGCACCTGCGCCGCGAACGCCTCGTTGAGCTCGATCAGGTCGATGTCGGCCAGCGTGAGCCCCGCGGCGTCGAGCGCCTTCGCGGTGGCGGGCACCGGGCCGATGCCCATCGTGGCGGGCGGCACGCCGCCGATCCCCCACGACACGAGCCGGACCAGCGGACGCAGCCCCAGCTCGGCGGCCTTGTCCGGGTGGGTGACCACGCAGATCGCGGCACCGTCGTTCTGGCCGCTGGCGTTGCCCGCCGTGACCGTGGCCTCCGGGTCGTCGCGGCCCAGCACCGGACGCAGGCCGGCGAGCTTCTCCACGGTCGAGTCCGGGCGGATGTGCTCGTCGTTGTCGACGACGGTGTCGCCCTTGCGGCCCTTCACCGTGACCGGGACGATCTCGTCGGCGAAGCGGCCCGCGTCACGGGCGGCGGCGGCGCGCCGGTGCGAGCGCACGGCGAACTCGTCCTGCTCCTCGCGCGGGATCGAGTACTCCCGGCGCAGGTTCTCGGCCGTCTCCAGCATCCCGCCCGGCACCGGGTGGTTCACCCCACCCGCCGTGACGCGGCCACGGGCGAGCGAGTCGTGCAACATGACCCCGGGGCCGCCCTTGGCGCCCCAGCGCATCCCCGTGGAGTAGAACGACGCGCTCGACATCGACTCCGCGCCACCCGCGAGCACCAGCTCCGACACCCCGGACTGCACCTGCATGGCGGCGTACAGCACCGCCTGCAGCCCGGAGCCACAGCGCCGGTCGACCTGCAGACCGGTGACCGTGACCGGCAGCCCGGCGTCCAGCGCCGCCACGCGCCCGATCGCCGGCGCGTCCATGGTGGGGTAGCAGTGACCGAGCACCACGTCGTCCACCGCGTCGGGCGCCAGCCCGGTGCGCTCCACCAGCCCGCGGATCACGGTGGCGGCGAGCTCGTGCGCCGGCACGTCGCGCAGCGCACCGCCGAAGCCACCCACGGGCGTCCGCAGGGGTTCGCAGATCACCGCTTCACGCATGGAAGAGCCTCCTCGAGAGATCAGACGTACTGCCGGGTGAGCCACTCGGCGACGAGCGCGGGGCGTTCGGAGCCCTCGATCTCGATCGTCACCTTCGTGGTCAGCTGCACCCCACCGGACACGTCGGAGACGTCGACGAGCTCGACGCTGCCCCGCACCTTGCTGCCGACCGCCACGGGCGAGGTGAACCGCACGCGGTTCAAGCCGTAGTTGACGCCCATCTTCGTGCCCTCGACGCGGTAGACGTCCTTCACGAGGTGCGGCAGCAACGAGAGCGTGAGGAAGCCGTGGGCGATGGTGCCGCCGAACGGCCCCTCCTTCGCCCGCTCCTCGTCGACGTGGATCCACTGGTGGTCGAGGGTGGCGTCGGCGAAGGTGTCGATCCGCGACTGGTCGATCGTCATCCAGTCGCTCACCCCGATCCGGGAACCCACCGCCGCACGCAGCTCGTCGACACCGTTGAAGACGCGCATCCATCCGCTCCGATCCGTCAGCGACCCTGCCGGCTCACCCTGCCACAGGGCCCCACCGCCGACAGACCGCTCGTGAGCGCCACCACGAACTCCCACCCGCCGGGCCTCCGCGTGCCGCGTGAGCGTCATCGCGAGGCCGACCGGCGGTCACCCGGCTCGCATACGGTGGGGACGTGGCCTCATCTCGACGTCTCCGCGCCCTGATCACCAACGACGACGGAATCGACTCGCCGGGTCTCGTGGCCCTCGCCACCGGAGCCCGCGACGCGGGCTTCGACGTGGTGGTCGCCGCCCCGCACGTCGACGCGAGCGGCGTGGGTGGCTCGGTGCTCGCGATCCGCGAGGACGACCGCACCCGCGTGCACCGCAGGGAACTGCCGGGCCTCCCGGGCGTGCCGGCGTTCGCCGTCGAGGGCCACCCCGCCTACATCGTGCACTCGGCCGGGCGCGGCTGGCTCGACCCGGAGCCCGACGTGGTGCTCTCCGGCATCAACATCGGCGCCAACCTCGGCCACTCGGTACTGCACTCGGGCACCGTGGGCGCCGCGCTCGCCGCGGGCCTGCACGGCTGGCGGGCCCTCGCCGTGTCGCTGGGCAGGCCGCTGGTCTCTCCCGAGCGCCCGCACTGGGAGAGCGCGCTGCACCTGCTCCCCGAGGTGCTCGACGTGCTGCTCGCAGCCCCCGACGCCACCGTGCTCTCGCTCAACGTGCCCGACGTCCCCGTCGCCGAACTCAGCCCGCTGCGCGAGGCCCGGCTGGCGAAGTTCGGGTCCGTGCGCGTACGGGTCGACCACGTCGAGGGTGAGGACGGCGACCTGCTCCGCTCCCACGAGGCCGAGCTCGCCACCCCGCTGGAGCCCGACACCGACACCGCCCTGCTCGCGGCGGGCCACCCCACGCTCACCGAGCTGCAGTCGGTGTCCGACCGGCCCGGTGTGCTCGACGGCGGCGAGCTGCGCAGGCGCGCGGGCTGACCCCGGCGCTAGGGCGTGTCTGGTGGATCGTGGTCGATGGGCTTCGGGATCCAGATCGTCCCTGGCAAGGCGAAGGCGCGAGCCGTTGTACCGGCGTACCCGGTCCTGCCGACAACGCAGCCAGGGGCGATCTGGGCCCGAAGACCGCGATCATGATCCGCCGGACGCGCCCTAGTGCTCGTCGGCCCCGGTGAGCTCGTGCTCCAGCCGGTCGGCGACGTCCACCACGAGGCGGAACGAGCGGTCGAAGCCGTCGAGCGCCGTGTCCCCCAGCGGGATGGAGTGGCGGTAGACGACCACGCCGTCCACCGCGGCCGCGCCGCCCGCCACGTACTCGCCAGCGAGCTCGAGCAACCGCGGCAGGTCGAGGTCGGCCACCCGCCCGACGGGCGAGGTGATCTGCGCCCACGGGTGGTCGTCCTCCCCGGTGACCAGCCGCACCGCCACGAGCTGCGTGCGCTCCCCCGTGGTGGGCAAGCGGAACCACAGCTCACCGTCGGCCTGCCGCATGATCTCGTAGCGCACCCGCACGAACGCCACGAGGTCGTCCCACTCAGCCACCCCGCCACCTCCTCGACGCGGACCGTACCGGTAGCCGGAATCAGCTGATCAGCTGGTCGACCGGTGCCCAGTCGTCGGACAGCACTGCGGCGTCGCCAGCGAACCGGAGCGCGGCCGCGGTGTCGAGCACCGACGCCCCCTCGCCGCGCAGCGCAGCCCGCTCCGCCAGCGCGGCGACGTCCAGCGGCAGGTCCGAGGCCACGATCACCGCGTTGCCCCCGCCACCCGGGGCCAGCTGCTCGGGCCGCGCCATCAGCGCGACGTACGGGAACCGGTGCGCCACCGTGGCCACCTCAGCGGCGAGCAGCCCCCACGGGTCGCGATCGATCACGTTGAGCACGTAGACGCCGTCCTCGCGCAGGACGCGGTGGACGTCGGCGACGAACTCGCTGGTGGCCAGGTGCCACGGCACCGAGCGGGCACCGAACGCGTCGCCGACCACGACGTCCGCGGACCCGTCCGGGAGCGCACGCAGCAGGTTGCGCGCGTCCCCGATCCGCACGTCGACGCCCGGGATCGCGGCCACGCCCAGTTCCCGGCGTCCCAGCTCCACCACCCCCGCGTCCACCTCCAGCACCGTGGAGGCCGACCCGGGGCGGGTGGCGGCGAGCCAGCGCGGCATCGTGAAGCCCCCGCCGCCCACGTGCACCGCGTCCACGCGGGTGCCCGGGGCGAACGTCGAGTCGATCGCGTCGGCGAACCGCTGCGCGTAGGCGAACCGCAGGTGCGCCGGGTCGCCCAGGTCCACCGCGGAGTGGTCGAGGTCGTCGAGCACCAGCACCCGGACGTCCGGGTCGGCCGGGTCGGCGCGCACGCTCGCGCAGTAGTAGACCGTGTCGACGTCGCAGCGGCCCGGCACCGCCACCACCGCCACGGCGAGCGCGGTGGCGACGGCCGCGACCGCGGCCACCGCCCTGCGCCGCGGCACCAGCGCGACGAGCAGCGCGAGCCCGAGGCACGCCGCCGCCGTGACCAGCAGGATCATCGCCACCGGCAGCAGCGAGACGAGCACGAACCCGGTGAGGAACACCCCCGCGAGCGACCCGACCGTGCCCGCGGCCGACAGCCCGCCGATCACCGCACCGGAGCCCGCGACCTGGTCGATCCGGGCACGCGTGACCGCGGGCGTCACCATCGCGAGCGCGGTGACCGATACGAGCGTGGACGCCGCCACCAGCACGATCGCCGCCAGCGGGCCGGGACCGAGCGCGGGCCCGAGCACCCGGACCAGCGGCCGCACCGCGAGCACCCCGAGCCCGCCCACGGCGAGCGCACCCGCGGCCACCCGGCGCGGCGGCAGCACGTCGGCCCAGCGCCCTCCCAGCGATGCCCCAGCCGCGATGCCGGCCAGCGCCACCCCGATCACGGCCGACGTCGACTCGAGCGTGAGCCCGACGTACGGCGCGACCAGCCGCGTGGCCAGCGTCTCCACCACCAGGATCGCGGCACCGCTCGCGAGTACGACGATCCGGGCGAACAGGGCGTTCACCCCACCATCCTCGCGCCTGCGTCCGGATGGCCGATGGCGGGGCGGCCGCGGAGGCTCCCGCCGGGTTCAGGAAAGCCACATTCAGGGCCGGAGAGGCCTGCAATGTGGCTTTCCCGAACTTCGGGGACGGACCTCCGGGCGGTGCCTACAGCCCCAGGTGGCGGGCGATCAGCATGCGCTGGACCTCGCTCGTGCCCTCACCCACCTCGAGGATCTTGGCGTCGCGGTAGAAGCGGCCCACCGGGTACTCGTTCATGAAGCCGTAGCCGCCGAACACCTGAGTGGCGTCGCGGGCGTTGTCCATCGCCGCGTTGGACGCCACGAGCTTCGCGATCGCCGCCTCCTTCTTGAACGGCTCGCCGCGCAGCATCTTCGCGGCCGCGGCGTAGTAGGCCAACCGCGCGGTGTGCGCGCGGGCCTCCATGTCGGCGATCTTGAACTGGATGGCCTGGTAGCTGCCGATCGGCGCGCCGAACGCCTCTCGCTCGCGGGCGTAGCGCACCGACTCGTCCACGCAGCCCTGGGCCAGCCCGACCGACAGCGCCGCGATCGCGACGCGGCCCTCGTCGAGGATCGAGAGGAACTGCGCGTAGCCGCGGCCGCGCTCGCCGAGCAGGTTCTCCGCGGGCACGCGGCAGTCGTCGAAGAACAGCTCACGGGTGTCGGAGGCCGACCACCCGACCTTCGAGTACTTCTTCGACACCCGGAAGCCGGGCGTGCCTGCGGGCACGACGATCGCGGAGATCTCCTTGCGCCCGTCGGGCTGGCTGCCGGTGATCGCGGTGACGGTGACGATCGAGGTGATGTCGGTGCCCGCGTTCGTGATGAACGCCTTCGACCCGTTGATCACCCACTCGTCGCCGTCGAGCCGGGCCGTGGTGCGGGTGGCGCCCGCGTCCGACCCGCCGCCGGGCTCGGTGAGCCCGAAGGCACCCAGCTTCGTGCCCGCCGCGAGCTCGGGCAGCCACCGGCGCTTCTGCTCGGCGGAGCCGAAGCGGTAGAGCGGCATCGCGCCCAGCGAGACACCCGCCTCCAGGGTGATCGCCACCGACGAGTCGACGCGCGCGAGCTCCTCGAGCGCGAGGCAGAGCGCGAAGTAGTCGCCGCCCATGCCGCCGTGCTCCTCGTCGATCGGCAGCCCGAACAGGCCCATCGCGCCCATCCGCGCCACGAGCTCGTAGGGGAACTCGCCGCGCTCGTAGAAGTCGCCGATGACCGGCGCCACCTCCTTGCGCGCGAACTCCTCCACGGTGGCGCGCAGCGCCTCGTGCTCCTCGCCCAGCGTGAGGTCCATCAGTCCACCTCCGGTTCCAGCACCAGCAGCACGGCGTCCTTCGCGACGGTGCCGCCCGGGCGGGCGGCCAGCTCGCGGACCACGCCCGCCACCGGGGCGGTGAGCACGTGCTCCATCTTCATCGCCTCCACCACCACGAGCCGGGCACCGGCCTCCACCCGCTGACCGTCGGCCACCTCGACGGCGGTGACGGTGCCGGGCATCGGCGCGAGCACCGGGCCGCCCGCACCCCCTTCGGTGGCCGCGGCGGCGTCGAGCGGGGCCTGCTCGCGCACGCCCCACGCGCGCCCGTCGCGGCCCAGCCAGAGGGTCTCTCCGTCGCGGGCGCAGACGTAGCGGCGCGTGATCCCGTGGAAGGTCACCGCCAGTGCGTCCGCGTCGCGCCACGCGTTGCACGGCACCGGCTCGGCGTCGCCGACGGCCACCTCCGCGGCGATCGCACGTCCGCGGATCCGAACCGCGACCGGGTCGTGGCCGCTCACCGACATCCGCCACGTCGCCCAGGCGGGCTCGCCGACGCGCCAGCCCCCCGGCACGTCGAACGGGTCCACCACCGCATCCGCGGGCTCCAGCTCCAGCAGGGCGTGCGCTGCCGCCGCGGCGAGGACGTCGGCCGGGAGATCGGCGGCGGTCCAGTCGTCGAGCCTGCGCCCGACGAGGCCGGTGTCGAGGCGGCCGGCCTGCACGTCCGGATCGGCGAGCAGGGCGCGCAGGAACC
Organism: Pseudonocardia zijingensis; assembly: GCF_042657305.1. NCBI lineage: Bacteria > Bacillati > Actinomycetota > Actinomycetes > Pseudonocardiales > Pseudonocardiaceae > Pseudonocardia > Pseudonocardia zijingensis. The sequence continues at coordinate 116,226 of NZ_JBHSKO010000007.1, forward strand.
CCACGTTGGTGCCGAGCCCGAGCAGCACGGTGTCGCCCAGCGCCCGGTCGAGCCTGCGCAGCGCCTGACCCCGGTCCTCGCCCCAGGCGATCACCTTGGCGAGCATCGGGTCGTAGTCGCTGCCGACCACCAGCCCCTCGGCGATGCCCGAGTCGACCCGCACGGAGTGGGCGTGCGGCTCGCGCAGCGCGAGGATCCGCCCGCCGGTGGGCAGGAAGCCCGACGCCGGGTCCTCGGCGTAGATCCGCGCCTCGACGGAGTGGCCGTACGGGCGGACGTCCTCCGGCCACGGGCGGCGCTCGCCCGCCGCGATGCGCAGCTGCGCCTCGACCAGGTCCACGTCGTAGACCTGCTCGGTGACCGGGTGCTCCACCTGCAGGCGGGTGTTCATCTCCATGAAGTAGAACTGGTCGGGGTCGTCCGCGCCGACGATGAACTCCACCGTGCCGGCGCCGGTGTACCCCACCGCCCGGGCCGCCTCCACCGCCGCGGCGCCCATCGCCTCCCGCTGCGCGGCCGTGAGCAGCGCCGACGGCGCCTCCTCCACGATCTTCTGGTGCCGCCGCTGCAGGCTGCACTCCCGCTCGCCCAGGTGCACGACGTCGCCGTGGGCGTCGGCGAGCACCTGGATCTCGATGTGCCGTGGGTTCCGAACGAGCCGCTCGACGAGCAGCGTGTCGTCGCCGAAGGAGCCGCGGGCTTCTCGTCGGGCCGACAGGATCGCGTCGCGCAGGTCACCGGGCCGGTGGACCTCGCGCATCCCCTTGCCCCCGCCGCCCGCGCTCGGCTTGAGCAGCACCGGGTAGCCGATCCCCTCGACGGCGGCCACGAGCTCCTCGTCGGTGAGCCCCGCGCCGTCGGAGCCGGGGACGATCGGCACCCCCGCCTTGGCCACGGTGGTCTTCGCCGCGATCTTGTCGCCCATCGCCTCGATCGCCGCGGCGGGCGGGCCCACGAACACGACGCCGGCATCCGCGCAGGCGGCGGCGAACGCGGTGTTCTCCGACAGGAACCCGTAGCCCGGGTGGATCGCCTGCGCCCCGGTGGCGGCGGCGGCCTCCAGCACGGCGGGGATCGAGAGGTAGCTCTCCGCGGCGGGAGCGGGCCCGATCCGCACCGCGACGTCGGCCATCCCGACGTGCGGCGCACGCGCGTCGGCGTCGGAGAACACGGCGACGGACCGGATCCCGAGGCGCCGCAGGGTGCGCAGCACGCGCACGGCGATCTCGCCGCGGTTGGCGACGAGCACGGTCTCGAACACGCGCACCTCCTACATGCGGAAGACGCCGAAGCCCGGCGCCTCCAGCGGGGCGTTCGCCGCGGCGGACAGCGCGAGGCCCAGCACGGTGCGCGTGTCCTTCGGGTCGATCACGCCGTCGTCCCACAGCCGGGCCGTGGAGTAGTACGGGTGGCCCTGCGTCTCGTACTGGCCGCGGACGGCGTCGGGGTCGACGCCCGAGCCGACCGTGGCGAGCACGGTGGCCGCCTGCTCCCCGCCCATCACCGAGATGCGGGCGTTCGGCCACATGAACAGGAACCGCGGCGAGTACGCCCGCCCGCACATCGAGTAGTTCCCGGCGCCGAACGAGCCGCCGATGATCACCGTGAACTTCGGGACGCGGGTGGTGGCCACGGCCGTGACCATCTTCGCGCCGTGCTTGGCGATCCCGCCCGCCTCGTACTCGCGCCCGACCATGAACCCGGAGATGTTCTGCAGGAACACCAGCGGCACGCCGCGCTGGTCGCACAGCTCGATGAAGTGCGCGCCCTTCTGCGCCGACTCGGAGAACAGGATCCCGTTGTTCGCGACGATCCCGACGGGGTGGCCGTGGATGCGCGCGAAGCCCGTGACCAGCGTCGTGCCGAACTCGGCCTTGAACTCGTGCAACCGCGAGCCGTCCACGACGCGGGAGATCACCTCGCGCACGTCGTAGGGAGTGCGCGAGTCGGTGGGCACCACGTCGTACAGCTCATCCGGGTCGGCGAGCGGCGGCTCGGTGGGCACCACGTCCCAGGGCCGCGGTGCGCGCGGGCCGAGCGTGCCCACGATCGACCGCACGATCCGCAGCGCGTGCGCGTCGTCCTCGGCGAGGTGGTCGGTGACCCCGGAGACGCGCGAGTGCAGGTCACCCCCGCCCAGCTCCTCCGCCGTGACGACCTCGCCCGTGGCCGCCTTCACCAGCGGCGGGCCGCCGAGGAAGATCGTGCCCTGGTTGCGCACGATCACGGCCTCGTCGCTCATCGCGGGCACGTACGCCCCTCCCGCGGTGCAGGAGCCGAGCACGGCCGCGATCTGCGGGATGCCGCGCGCCGACATCTGCGCCTGGTTGTAGAAGATGCGCCCGAAGTGCTCCCGGTCCGGGAACACCGCGTCCTGCTCGGGGAGGTAGGCGCCGCCGGAGTCGACGAGGTAGACGCACGGCAGCCGGTTGTGCAGCGCCACCTCCTGCGCCCGCAGGTGCTTCTTGACGGTCATCGGGTAGTACGTGCCGCCCTTGACCGTGGCGTCGTTGGCGACCACCACGACCTCGCGGCCTGCCACCCGCCCGACCCCGGTGATCAGGCCCGCGCCGGGGGCCTCGTCGCCGTACATGCCGTTCGCCGCGAGCGGGGACAGCTCGAGGAACGGGCTCGACGGGTCCACCAGCGCGTCCACCCGGTCGCGCGGCAGCAGCTTGCCCCGCTCGAGGTGGCGGGTCCGCGCGCGCTCCGGCCCGCCGAGCGCCGCAGCGGCGAGCCGGGCCTTCAGATCGGCCACCAGCTCGCGGTGGCCGGCAGCGCTGCGCGGCGTCGTGCCGGGCGTGGCGACGGGCATCGGACCTCCTCCGCTCGGAGCCCTGGCGATGTTAACGTTCATTAACAACGATCGCCAGCAGGGTCACCCGCAGGTTCGCCCGAGCCGATACCGTCGGGGGGTGCGCGTACTGCTGGTCGAGGACGAGGTTCCGCTCGCGGAGATGGTGCGGCGCGGGCTCGCCGCCGAAGGGCATTCGGTCGAGGTCGTGCACGACGGGATGGCCGGGCTCGCCGCGGCGAGCACCGGCCAGCACGACATCGTGGTGCTCGACATCATGCTGCCCGGCCTGTCCGGGTACCGGATCCTGCAGCGGCTGCGCGCCGCCGAGATCTGGACGCCGGTGCTCATGCTCACGGCAAAGGACGGCGAGTACGACGAGGCCGACGCGTTCGACCTCGGCGCCGACGACTACCTCGTCAAACCCTTCTCGTTCGTGGTGCTCCTCGCCCGGCTGCGGGCGCTGCTGCGGCGGGCCGGCGACGCCCGCCCCACGGTGCTCACCGTCGGCGACCTGAAGCTCGACCCCGCCCGGCACCGCGTGCACCGCGGGGACGTCGAGATCACGCTCACCCCGCGCGAGTTCGGCGTGCTGGAGCACCTGATGCGGCACGCGGGCGAGGTCGTCACGAAGACCGACATCCTGCGGGCCGTCTGGGACGCCCACTACGAGGGCGAGGTCAACGTCGTCGAGGTCTACGTCGGCTACCTCCGCCGGAAGATCGACGCGCCGTTCGGCACCAACAGCATCGAGACCCTGCGCGGGGTCGGCTACCGCATGGCCGAGCCGGGCTGAGGCCGCGGCGTCGGGATCCGCGCGGAGCGCTCCGGCTCACCCTCCGGCGGGACAGGCGGGATGCCGTGGGGCGCGGTGACCGGGTCGCGCCGGGCCTCCTCGTCGCGCACGGGCTGCTGCCCGCCCTCCACCGGGCGCCGGCCCCGCGGCCGCGGGGCCGGTGGCTCCTCCCAGGCGGCCTCGCCGGTCCATGCGGCGTCGTCCGCGGTCCACGTGGTGTCCCTGCGGTCGCTCTTGGCGCGGAACCACGCGCTGGTGGCCGCGGTCCGCTTGGACCGGGACGGAGATGGGGCCGGCTGCGGCCCGGGTTGCGCGGCAGGTGGGGGCACGGGCTGCGCGGCGGGCGGCGCCACCGGCGGCGGGCCGGGCGGCGACGCGGGCTGCGGAAGGGGCACGGCCTGCGGCACGGGCGGGGGCACGGGAGCGCCCTGCGGCACCGTGGGCGGCGCAGGGGGCGGCACGGGCGACGGGCTCGGCCGCGCGCCGGCGGGAGGGGCAGCGGCAGGCTTCGCGACCTCGGGCTGCGCAACGGCGGGCTGCGCAACGGTGGTGCGGGCACCCGTCGGCTGGTCGGCCGTGGGCTGGGCGACCGCGCCCTGGACCGCCTTGCCCTGGGCAGCCGCGGGCTGGGCACGTGGCGGCTGGGCACCTGGCGGCTGGGCGGCCGTGGGCCGGGCGCCCGCAGGCGGGGCGTCCTCCGGCTGCGCGTCCTCGGGTTGCGCGTCGAGCCCCGGGGCGACCGGGATCCGCACGCGGAAGAGCGCGCCACCCGCGGGCCCGTCGGTGACCTCGACGCTACCCCCGTGCGCGGCCACGACCTCGGCGACGATCGCCAGGCCGAGCCCGGAGCCGCCGTCGGCGCGGGCGCGGGCGTCGTCGAGGCGGACGAAGCGTTCGAAGACCCGGGCGCGCTCGGACTGCGGCACGCCGGGCCCGTCGTCGGAGACCTCGAGCACGGCGGAGTCGCCGTCGCGCCCGACGGTGACGAGCACCCGGGAACGGGCGTGGCGGCGGGCGTTGTCGACCAGGTTGCGCACCACGCGGGCCAGCTGGCCGCGGTCGCCGACCACCCGCACGGGGACGGCCCGCACCTCGGCGACCACCTGCCCGTCGGCGGGCCTGCCGCGTTCGAGCTCGGCGACCTCGTCGAGGTCGACCTCCTCCCGCCGCGGCTTGAGGCCGCGCTCGTCGGCGCGTGCGAGCAGGATCAGCCCCTCGACCAGGTTGTTCAGCCGGGCCGCTTCGCCGCGGAGGGCGGTGATCGTGCTGCGGTCGACCGTGCCGTTCTGCATGAGCTCGAGGCCGGTGGCGATCGTGGCGAGCGGGCTGCGCAGCTCGTGGCTGGCGTCGGCGACGAACCGCCGCTGCACGCCCTGAGCGTCCTCGAGCCGGGCGAGCATGCCGTTCATGGTCTCGGCGAGCCTGCCGATCTCGTCACGGGTGGGCGGCACCGGCACGCGCTGCGCGAGGTCCTTCTCCGTCATCGCGGACACCTGCGCCCGCATCGCCTCCACCGGGCGCAGCGCGCGACCGGAGAACAGGAACGTGGTGACCCCGGCGACCAGGATCAGCAGCGGGATCCCCCAGAGCAGGAAGAACAGCAGCGTGCGGGTGGCGGCCTCCACCACGGTGAGCGGGGCCGCGTAGAGCAGCACGACGTCCCGGCCTGCCGAGTCGGTGCCCGTGGCGACGAGCACCGCGTCGACCGTGCTGCCGTCGGCCTTGCGGACGGGCACGCCGTACTGCACGACGGTCTCGCCGTCCTCCGGCAGCACCTCCGCGATCGGGACGTCGCGGCCGACCGCGTCGGTGCCGGCCTCGATGGTCCACGTCGCGCCCTCGCCGTCGCCGTACTGCACGCGCACCTGGGCGAGGTCGGACTGCCGAATGAGGGAGTCGATGGCCTCGCGGGCGTTCTCGTTGGCCTCGCCGCGCCAGTTGCCCTCGAGCCGGCTGGCGATCACCTGCGCCTGTGCCCGGGCGTCGGTCTGGACCTGCTGGCGGAGGGAGTGCTGCACGAGCAGCACCAGCGCGACGCCCGCCACCGCCAGCGCCAGGGCGACCACCACGGCCGCCGAGAGCGCCGACACCGCGCGCACGCCCATGCGTGCGCGCAGCCATCCCATCGGCCGTGGCATCGATACAGCGTAACGACCGCGCCCTGTGGCCCGCCTGAGATCGGCGAGCCTGTTAGCGGGCGTTAACCGGTGGTTAGGCTACGGCGCATGGCCACGCCCGCCGCCACGCCCGCGAGCAGCAGGCGGGAGCAGATCCTCGCCGTGGCCGCGCAGCTGTTCGCCCGGCACGGGTTCCACGGCGTCAGCATCGCCGACCTCGGCGCGGCCGTCGGGATCAGCGGGCCCGCGCTGTACCGGCACTTCCCGGGCAAGGAGGCCCTGCTCTCGGAGCTGCTCGTCGGGATCAGCGAGCACCTGCTGGCCGGCGGGCAGGCCCGGGCGGCGCGCACGGAAGACCCGCACGAGCTCCTCGCCGCGCTCGTGGAGTTCCACGCCGACTTCGCCCACCGCGAGCCGGAGCTGATCGTGGTGCAGGACCGGGACCTGGCGAACCTCCCCGCGCCCGACCGGCGCACGGTGCGCCGGCTGCAGCGCACCTACGTCGAGATCTGGGTGGACGCGCTGCAGCGCGCCCATCCGGGCCTGCCGGTGGACGCGGCCCGCACGGCGGCGCACGGCACGTTCGGGCTGCTCAACTCCACCCCGCACGCGGGCCGCAGCCCGGAGGCCGCGGCGCTGCTGCGGAGGATGGCGCTGGCCTCGCTCCGCAGCCTGTCCTGATCTCACGCCGGGGCGGGTCGTCGACCGAGGAGGGGGGATCGGTCGACGACCCTGACCGCGCAGACGGCTGGGCGGGCACACCCGGGACCGCCTGTTCACCGCGGTCGCGCACAGTGTCCGCCCGCTGGCCGTGGGATGTACAGGGGCGTGACGTCGGGATCCGCATCGGCAACATGCGGTAACAGAATATTTCCCTTGAAGTATTGCCGGATCGTTGAACGATCCCTACTCTTCCCACAACCGTCGGATGTGCCACGGGTCACCCGCTTCTCAAGGAGCCTGCGATGAGCGATACGAAGGCCGTGTCCGCGATCGGACCGGGGACGCGCCGCAGCGCCGTGCTCGGCGCGATGTTCCTGATGGCCACCAGTGCCATCGGCCCCGGATTCATCACCCAGACCGCGACCTTCACCGCCCAGCTCGGCGCCGCATTCGCGTTCGCGATCCTCGCGTCGATCCTGGTGGACATCGCGGTGCAGCTGAACGTGTGGCGCGTGATCGGTGTGTCCGGTCAGCGCGGCCACGAGCTGGGCAACAAGGTGGCGCCCGGCGTCGGGTACGTCCTGGCCGCCCTCGTCGTGATCGGCGGGCTGGTGTTCAACATCGGCAACGTCGGCGGCACCGGGCTCGGCCTGGACGCCATGATGGGCATCGACGCCGGCATCGGCGGTGCGATCTCCGCGGTGATCGCCATCGCCATCTTCCTCAGCAAGAAGGCGGGCGTCGCGCTCGACCGGATCGTCGTGGTGCTGGGCGCCCTGATGATCCTCATGACCACCTACGTCGCGATCGTCTCGCAGCCGCCGGTCGGCGAGGCCCTGCGCAGCTTCGTGCTCCCCGACACCGTCGACTTCCTGGTGATCACCACCCTGATCGGTGGCACCGTGGGTGGTTACATCACCTACGCGGGCGCGCACCGGCTGCTCGACTCCGGGATGACCGGGCCCGAGCACGCCGACAACATCGCGAAGAGCTCGATCATCGGCATCATCGTCACCGGGATCATGCGCGTGGTGCTGTTCCTCGCGGTGCTCGGTGTGGTCGCGGGCGGCGTCGCGCTGGCCAAGGAGGACCCGGCCGGCAGCGCGTTCCAGGCCGCGGCGGGCGAGGTCGGCCTCCGGCTGTTCGGCATCATCCTGTGGGCCGCTGCCATCACGTCCGTGATCGGCGCCGCGTACACCTCGGTGTCGTTCCTGACCCGCTCCACCACGAGCGACCGCACGCGCAACCTGCTCACGGTCGGCTTCATCGCTCTTTCGGCGATCATCTACCTGCTGATGGGCACCGCTCCGGCCACTCTGCTGGTGTTCGCCGGTGCGTTCAACGGGCTGATCCTGCCGATCGGCTTCACCGTGGTGCTCTGGGTGGCGTGGCGGCGCCGCGACCTGCTCGGCGGCTACAAGTACCCGACGTGGCTGCTCGGGATCGGCGTCCTCGCCTGGGTGCTCACGCTCTACATGGGTTACGCGTCGCTGTCGGGCCTGGGCAAGCTGTTCGCATGAGCATGATCGATCTGAACTCCGACGTCGGCGAGTCGTTCGGCCGGTGGGAGCTCGGGGACGACACGGCGATGCTGGCGCTCGTCAGCTCCGTCAACGTCGCCTGCGGGTTCCACGCCGGCGACCCGACGACGCTCCGGAGGACCTGCTCCCTGGCCGCGCAGCGCGGGGTCGCGGTCGGGGCGCAGGTCGGTTACCGGGATCTCGCCGGGTTCGGCAGGCGGTTCATCGACGTCGCCCCGGCCGAACTGACCGACGACGTCGTGTACCAGATCGGCGCGCTCGACGGGATCTGCCGGGCGGCCGGCACCCGCGTGCGGTACGTCAAGCCGCACGGGGCGCTGTACAACGCGGTCGTGCACCACGAGGCGCAGGCCGCGGCCGTGGTGGCCGCGGTCCGCGCCTACGACCCCGACCTGCCGGTGCTCGGGCTGCCCGGCTCGGTCTTCCTCGCCGCGGCGGAGGCGGCGGGGCTGCGCACGGTGCGCGAGTTCTTCGTGGACCGCGGCTACACGCCGCAGGCCACGCTCGTGCCCCGTTCGCAGCCGGGGGCGCTGCTCCACGACGCCGACGAGGTCACGACGCGGGTACTGCGGATGATCACCGAAGGCAAGGTCACCGCGGTGGACGGCACCGACGTGCGCGTGGAGGCCGAGTCGGCGTGCGTGCACGGCGACTCGCCGGGCGCGGTGGAGATGGCCACGGCGGTGCGCGCCGGCCTGGAGGCCGCGGGGGTGGCGCTGCGTCCGTTCACGGAGGAGCAGGGGTGAAGGTGCTCCCGTGCGGCGACACCGGCCTGCTCGTCGAGGTCGACGGGCTGCCGGAAGTGCTCGCCCTCGCCGACGCCGTACGGGCGGCACCTCCCGAGGGCGTCCTGGACGTCGTCTCGGCCGCCCGCACGGTGCTGCTCTGCGTCGAGCCGGGCACCGACCTCGACCACGTCCGCCGCGCCGTGCTGGACCTCGAGGTCGAGCCCGGCGCGGCGCCGCCGGAGGGGGAGCGGGTGGTGATCGACGTCGTCTACGACGGCCCCGACCTCGAGGAGGTGGGCGAGCTGACCGGGCTCGGCGCGGAGGGCGTGGTGGCGGCGCACACCGGCACGCCGTGGCGCGCCGCGTTCGGCGGTTTCGCCCCCGGGTTCGCCTACCTCGTGGGCGGCGATCCCCGGCTCGAGGTCGCCCGGCGCCGCGAGTCGCGCACCTCGGTGCCGGCCGGGGCGGTCGGGCTGGCCGGCGAGTTCAGCGGGGTCTACCCCCGTTCGTCGCCCGGGGGGTGGCAGCTCATCGGCCACACCGACGCGGAGCTGTGGAACATCGACCGCGGTGCGCTGATCCAGCCGGGGTGCACGGTCGAGTTCAGGGCGGTCCGATGACCCGCAAGCTGGAGGTGGTCGCCACCGGCGCGCTGGCGCTCGTCGAGGACATGGGCCGTCCCGGGCTGGCCGCCACCGGCGTCGGACGCTCCGGCGCGGCCGACCGCGCGGCGTTGCGGCTGGCCAACCGGCTCGTCGCCAACCCGGAGGACGCGGCGGGGATCGAGGTCGTGTTCGGCGGGCTCGCCGTGCGCGCCCACGGCCTGCTCACGGTGGCGCTGTCCGGAGCCGCGGCCCCCGCGGACGTCGACGGCACGCCGGTAGGCCACCACTCCCTGATCCTGCTGCGGCCAGGGGAGGTGCTGCGGCTGGGCGTGCCGCCCACGGGGCTGCGCACCTACCTCGCCGTGCGCGGGGGCATCGCGGTGGACCCGGTGCTCGGGTCGCGCAGCACGGACATCCTCTCCGGGCTGGGGCCCGAGCGGCTCGGGCCGGGCACGATGCTGCCGATCGGCCCGGAGCCCCGCAACCTTCCCCTCCTCGACGTCGCCCCCGTGGCGCCGCTGCCGGGCGAGGACGTCGTGCTGCGGGCCGTCCCCGGGCCCCGGGCGGAGTTCTTCACCGACGCCCGCGCGCTCACCCGCACCGTGTGGACGGCGTCCAGCCGCAGCGACCGGGTGGGCATGCGGCTCGAGGGCGAACCCCTCGAACGCGCCGGGTCCGGCGAGCTGCCCAGCGAGGGCATCGTCCGGGGCTCCGTGCAGGTGCCGCCGGGTGGGGAGCCGGTGCTGTTCCTCGCCGACCACCCCGTCACGGGCGGGTACCCGGTCGCGGCCGTGGTGCTGGACACCGACGTCGACCGGGCGGCGCAGGTGCGCCCCGGGCAGCGCGTGCGGTTCGTCCTCGTCCCGCCCCCGTGGAAGGAGAGCGCGTGAGCAGCGCCGAGACACCCGCCTCCGCCCGCGCCCGGTTCCGGGCCGGGCTCGTCACCCCGACCGCGGGGTGGTGCGACGGCTACACCCAGGCCAACCTCATCGCGGTGCCGCGGGAGATCGCGTGGGACTTCCTGCTGTTCGCACAGCGCAACCCGCAGCCCTGCCCGGTGCTGGACGTGCTGGAGGCCGGCTCGGTCTCCGGCCCGCTGCTGGCGGGTGACATCCGCACCGACATCCCGCGCTACCGGGTGTACATCGACGGCGAGCTCGTCGACGAGCCCACCGACGTGGTGGACCGGTGGCGCGACGACCTCGTCGGTTTCCTGATCGGCTGCAGCTTCACGTTCGAGCGCGCGCTCGGCGCGGCCGGGGTGCCGGTGCGGCACGTCGAGCAGGGCGTCAACGTGCCGATGTACCGGACGTCGGTGCGCTGCAGGCCCGCGGGTTCTGTCGGCGGGCCGCTCGTCGTGTCGATGCGGCCGGTGCCCAGCGCCCTCGTCGAGACGGCCGTGCGCACCACGGCGGCCTACCCGGCCGTGCACGGCGCGCCCGTGCACGTCGGCGACCCGCGCGAGCTGGGCATCCCTGATCTCGACGCGCCCGACTACGGCGACGCGGTGACCCTCGAGCCCGGCGACGTGCCGGTGTTCTGGGCCTGCGGGGTGACGCCGCAGGCGGCGGTGGTGGAGTCGAAGCCGCCGCTCGCGATCGCGCACGCGCCCGGACACATGCTGATCACCGACGCCGAGGACGAGGCCTACCGCATCCGCGTCTGAGCGGGGCGCGAGCGCCGCCGGGACAGGCCCACGCCGACGAGGCAGATCGCGCCGCCGACGATCGCGAGGAGCGGGGGCGCCTCACCGAGGAGCGCGGCGGACATGACGATCGTGATGGGCGGCACCAGGTAGGTGCTCACCCCGAGCCGCCCCGCGTCCATCCGCGCGAGCGCGTACGCCCAGGTGCTGAAGGCGAGTGCGGTGGGCACCGCGCCGAGGTAGACGAGGCCCGCCGTGGCAGCACCCGGCGCCGCCGCCAGCCCGTGCACGAGGCCGGGCGCGAACGGCAGCGTGCAGGCGGCACCGATCGTGCACGCGAGCCACGTGACCTGCAGGCCGGGCAGCCGGTGCAGCACGAACTTCTGCGACAGCACCCCGATCGCGTACGTGACGGCCGCGACGACGCAGAGCAGCACCCCGAGCAGGTCGGCCTCCGCGGTGTTCGAGGTGGCCGCGCCGACCAGCACCGCGCCGCAGAACGCGACGAGCGCCCCGATCACCAGCCACCGCGGGAAGCCCTCGCCGAGCAGCAGCCCGGCGAACAGCGCGATGAGGATCGGGCCGATGTTCACCAGCATCGCTGTGGTGCCCGCGTCGATGCGCTGCTCGGCCGCGTTGAGGGCGAGGTTGTAGATCGCGAACCAGGCGACGCCGCACAGGACGACCAGCGCCCACTCCCGGCGCGTCGGCCACACCCAGCGGCGCGTGACCAGGAGCCCCGCGCCGAGCGCGAGCGACCCGATGAGCAGGCGGCCGAGGGTCATCGGGCCGGGGTCGTAGTGCACTCCGACGGCGCGGATCGCCACGAACGCCGACGCCCACGCCAGAACCGTGACCGCGACCGCCCCCAGCGCCGCCCACCGGTACCGGGACGCGGGGACGGCGGGCCGGGTGGCGGACGAGCTCATGACCGCGACGCTAACCGCGCACCCCGTCCCCGACCACGCGATTTTCGGTCACGGAGCCGCGAGATCCCGCCGGAACGGCGAGGCGGGTGGGCTCGCTGCGGCCGCGGAGCACGGTGGTGTCGCCGAGCTCCCACCGCGCGGCCTCCTCCTGGCCCGCCATCGCCACGGCCCGGGCGGCGGCCAGCACCCGGCCCGGCTCGCCCTTGGCCAGCTCGGTGAGCCGTGCGGCCTCGTTCACCGGGTCGCCGATCACCGTGTACTCGTAGCGCCGCACGTCGCCGACGTTGCCCGCCACGGCGTCCCCGGCGGAGATCCCGATGCCCGCCGTGACGTCGGGCAGCTCCGCGGCGAGCCGGGCCGCCAGCACCCGGCCGGCCGCGAGCGCCCCACCGGCGGGATCCGGCCCGTCCACCGGGGCCCCGAAGACGGCGAGCGCGGCGTCGCCCTCGAACTTGTTGATCCAGCCGCCGTGCTCCTCGACCACCTCGACGACGACCGCGAAGAAGCGGTTGAGCAGCGCGACGACCTCCTCGGGTGGGCGCTCCGCGGTGAGCGGGGTCGACCCGACGAGGTCCACGAACAGCACCCCGACGCACCGGACCTCGCCACCGAGTCGGATCTCGCCCGCAGCCGCGGCAGCCTGCGCGACGTCACGCCCGACCTGGCGGCCGAACAGGTCGCGGATCCGCTCCCGCTCGCGCAGGCCCGCCACCATCGTGTTGAAGCCGGACTGCAGCTGCCCCAGCTCGGTGCCGTCGTAGACGGTGACACCGCCGTCCAGGTCGCCGTGCTGCACGCGGCGCATGGCGCGGCGCACCGCGTCGACGGGGTCGGCGACGGCCCGGGCCGCCCCCACCGTGACGAGCAGACCGGCGCCCAGGGCGACGCCGCCGAGCACGATCATGATCACCGCGAGCCGGGAGGCCGGGACGTCCCCGTGGACCAGCGCCGACACGGCCATCACCATCGAGCCGACCACCGGCACCCCGGTGCCGAGGGCCCAGAACAGCAGTGACCGCACGACGATCCCGGGCTGCCCGCGCCGCGGCTGCGGCGGGTGCGCGGCGAGCACCTCGGCCGCGGTGCGCCGCAGGATCCGTTCGCTGAGCAGGTACGCCAGCGCGCACGTCGTGATGCCGCCGAGCACGATCGTCTCGCCCACCGAGACCGCGAGCCGCAGCGAGTGCTGCAGGTTGAGCAGCACGAACACGGCGGCAGCCAGCGCCCACAGCGCCACCTGCACGGTGACCAGCCGCAGCGGCCCGTACAGCACCATCCGCCGCTCGCGGCGCCGCTCGGCGTCGGGCTCGCCAGGGCGCAGCCGGAACCGGCGCCCGCCCCACAACAGCCCGATCGGCACCGCCACCACCATGTACACGCCGAACGCGACGACGTTCTGCGTGCGCACGCGGCCCGGGTCGACGAGCGGCCCCTCCGGCAGCACCCACGCCGCCAGGGCGAACACGACCACCGCGCCGCCGAGGTTCGCCAGCACCACCACGACGGCGAGCGCGACCCGGACGGGCCAGTCGATGACCCACCGCCGCCGCCTGGTGCGTGCCACGAGCAGCGAGTCTAGGCCGATCGGAGGAACAGCACGTTCTCCTCAGCTCGGCGTGATCGACGCCCTCAGGTGCGTACCCCGGCTGCCCCGCACCTCCGCGGCCCAGCCCACGCCCGCGGGCACCGTGTGCAGCTGCACCGTGGACGGCAGCAGCAGCGGCTTGCCGAACGCCACGTCGTAGGTGAGGGCCGCGGGCAGCCTCCCCTGCAGCGCGGCGAGCACGCGGGCCGCCGTCCACATCCCGTGCGCGATGGCCCGCGGGAAGCCGAACGCCTTCGCCGTCCACGGGTGCAGGTGGATGGGGTTCACGTCGCCGCTCACGCGGGCGTAGCGGCGGCCCGTGCCGGCACCGACGCGCCAGGTGGCCACCGCGGCGGCGTCCCCGGCACCGGGCGGCTCCGCCGGGTCGGGCGCACCCTCGGGTGCGGTGGCGCCGCGGGCGAGGTAGGTGCTGCAGCCCTCCCACACCGCCTCCCCACCGGCGTCCACCTGCGCCACGAGGTCGACCCGCGCGCCCTTCGGGTGCGCCCGCAGCCCCTCGGCGTGCACGCGCACCGCGAGCGGCTCGGCCGCGTCGACGGCGCGGTGCGCGGTGATCCGGTTGCGCACGTGGACCAGCCCGGGCAGCGCCAGCGGGAACGACCGCCGGGCCATCAACTCCACCTGCAGGCCGAACGCCAGCACGTGCGGGTAGGTCACCGGCAGGGTGTCGGCCACGGGGAAGCCGCAGACGTGCGCGTACTCCGCGAGGTGGTCGCGGTCGACGACGACGTCCCGGGTCAGCTCGGTGTCCGGCAGCACGGTGCCGCGCGGACCCACCGCGCCGACCGCGGCCTTCACGTAGAGCGGGGCGAGGCCTGCCATCAGGCCCCCAGCATGTTCTGGCCGTCGACGCGCACGACCTGCCCGGTGACCCCGGCGGACGCGGCCTGGCCGAGCCAGCCCACCGCCTCGGCCACGTCCACGGGCAGCCCGCCCTGCTTGAGGCTGTTGACGCGGCGGCCCGCCTCGCGGGTGGCGAGCGGCATCTTGGCCGTCATCGCGGTCTCGATGAAGCCGGGGGCGACGGCGTTGATCGTGGCGCCCCGCCCGGCCAGCCGCGGGGCGAGCGCGCGCACCATGCCGATCACGCCCGCCTTGCTCGCCGCGTAGTTCGTCTGCCCGCGGTTGCCCGCGATGCCGCTCATCGACGAGATGCAGACGATCCGCGCGCTGTCCCCGAGCAGGTCCTGGTCGACCAGGAGCGCCTCGTTGATCGTCAGCTGCGCGCGCAGGTTCACCGCGAAGACGGCGTTCCAACGGTCCGCGTCCATGTTGGCGAGCAGCTTGTCGCGGGTGATGCCCGCGTTGTGCACCACCACGTCGACGCGGCCGTGGCGCTCCCGCAGGTGTGCCAGAAGCCGCTTCGGCGCGTCCGCCGCCGTGATGTCGAGCTGCAGCGCGGTGCCGCCGGTGCGGTTGGCCACCCGGGCCAGCGCGTCACCCGCCGCCGGCACGTCCACGGCGACGATCGTGGCGCCGTCGCGGTGCAGGGTGTCGGCGATGGCCTCGCCGATGCCGCGCGCCGCGCCCGTGACCACCGCGATCCGCCCGGCGAGCGGCCGGTCCGGGTCACCCGGCTCGACCGCACCGACCGGCGCGGAGATCCGCACGACCTGCCCGGACACGAATGCCGAGCGGGCGGACAGGAAGAACCGCAACGACGAGGTGAGCGCCGCGGCCCCGGCGTCGGGCGCCACGACGAGCAGGTTGGCGGTGGCGCCCGCCCGCACCTCCTTGCCCGCCGAGCGCACCAGCCCTTCGAACGCCTGCGCCACGGCCGCGGCCTCCACGTCCTCGGCCGGCGCGGCGGGTCCGAGCAGCAGGAGCCGCCCGGAGGGGGCGAGCCGCCGCACCGCGGGCGTCAGGAACTCCCGCGCGGCGGCGAGGTCGTCGAGGGTGCGGGCCCCGGTGGCGTCGAGGACGGCCGCGGCTGCCTTCCCGTCCTCGCCCGCCTCGGCCACGCCCGCGTCGGCGAACAGGGCGCGGACGTCGTCGACGAGCCCGCCCTTGCCGACCGCCCCCACGAGCGCGGGCCCGTCGAGCAGCGGCTGACCGGGTTCCCAGCGGCGCAGCACCGGGATCCGCGGCACCCCGAGCCGCTGGACGAGCCGGTACTGCGACAGGTCACGCAGCGCGTCACCGCTCATCACGCCGCCTCCAGGATCGCGACGACGCCCTGGCCGCCGGCCGCGCAGATGCTGATCAGGCCACGGGCCGGGGCGCCCTTCTCGTGCAGCAGCTTGGCCAGCGTCGCGACGATCCGCCCGCCGGTGGCCGCGAACGGGTGCCCGGTGGCCAGCGACGACCCGGCGACGTTGAGCTTCGACCGGTCGATCGCGCCCAGCGGGGCGTCCAGGCCGAGCCGTTCCTTCGCGAACGCCGGGTCCTCCCACGCCTTCAGCGTGGCCAGCACGGTGGACGCGAACGCCTCGTGGATCTCGTAGAAGTCGAAGTCCTGCAGCGTGAGGCCGTTGCGCTCCAGCAGCCGCGGCACGGCGTGGACGGGCGCTGTGAGCAGCCCGTCACGGCCGTGTACGAAGTCGACGGCGGCGGTCTCGACGTCGACGACGTGCGCGAGCACCGGCAGCCGGTGCTCGGCGGCCCACTCGTCGGATCCGAGCAGCACGGCCGAGGCGCCGTCGGTGAGCGGGGTGGAGTTGCCCGCCGTCATCGTGGCGCCCTCGCCCTTGCCGAAGACCGGCTTGAGCTTCGCGAGCTTCTCCACCGAGGTGTCGGGGCGCAGGTTCTGGTCGCGGGTGAGGCCGAGGTAGGGCGTCACCAGGTCGTCGAAGAAGCCGCGGTCGTAGGCGGCGGCGAGGTTGCGGTGGCTCGCGACGGTGAGCTCGTCCTGCTCCGCGCGCCCGACCTGCCACTCGACGGCGGTCAGAGCGGCGTGCTCGCCCATCGACAGCCCGGTGCGCGGTTCGGCGTTGCGCGGGATCTCCGGCACGATCTGGCCGGGGCGCAGCCCGCGCAACGCGGCGACACGCGCCCCGAGGGTCTTCGCCGCGTTCAGTGCCATCAGCACGCGCCGCAGGTCGTCGTTCAGCGCGACGGGTGCGTCGCTCGCGGTGTCGACGCCCGCGGCGATGCCGCTGTCCACCTGCCCGAGCGCGATCTTGTTGGCCACGAGCACCACGGTCTCCAGCCCTGTGCCACAGGCCTGCTGCACGTCGTAGGCCGGCGTGTACGGCGAGAGGGTGCTGCCGAGCACGGCCTCGCGCGTGAGGTCGCGGTCGCGGCTGTGCTTGAGCACCGCGCCACCTGCGACCTCGCCCAGCCGCTGCCCGGACAGGCCGAAGCGGGCGGCGAGGCCGTCGAGCGTGGCGGTGAGCATGTCGAGGTTGGACGCGCGGGCGTACGCGCCGTTCGCGCGGGCGAACGGGATGCGGTTGCCGCCGATGACGGCGGCCTTCCTCCGGGTCTCCGGCATGTCGGTCTCCTACCCACGAGTAGCCGGTACCCAAAGTACCCGGTACCGTCGGTCCCGTGCAGGCGGTGCCGGATCGACGCGCCAGCCGGTGGGACGCCCACCGGCGCACCCGGCGCGCCGAGCTCACCGACGCGGCGATCGCCGCCATCCGCACCCACGGCGCCGGCGCGGGGATGGACGACGTCGCCGCGGCCGCCCACACGAGCAAGACCGCCGTCTACCGGCACTTCGCCGACCGCACCCAGCTCTACGTCGCGGTCTGCGAGCGGGTGGCGCAGGTCCTGCTCGGGCAGGTGCGCACGGCGATGGACGGTGCGCCCGGACCGCGCGCGAAGACCGCCGCCGCCATCGCGGCCTACCTGCGGCTGATCGAGCACGACCCCGAGGTCTACCGGTTCGTGGTGCACCGGCCGCTCGCCGACGCCGACCTCGTGGCCGACCTGGTCTCCCTGATCGGCGACCAGGTCGCGGAGGTGATCGCCGAGCAGCTCGCCGCCGCGGGGGCCGACCCGGCGCCCGCGGTGCCGTGGGGCCACGGGGTGGTGGGCATGGTCCGCTCGGCGGCGGACAACTGGATCGCCCGTCCGGCGGGTATGAGCAGGGAGCAGCTGGCCGATCACCTCACCGCCCTCGCCTGGGCGGGGCTTTCCGGGGTGGTCGCCCGCACCGAGGAGGAGACGTCATGACGGTGGACCGGGACGCGCTGCAGTCCGTCCTCGACGGGAGGTGGGCGCAGGTCCGCGACGAGATCCGTGCCCAGATGGACGAGCTCGCGTTCAACCCCGACCCGAACCTCTCCACCGAGGAGTACCGCGCGCTCACCACGGAGAACCTGCACCTGCTCGCGCGCACGGGGCGCCCCCGCCAGGGCTTCGACCCCGCGTACGGCGGCGGTGGCGACGTCGGTGGCGTGGTCACCGCGTTCGCGATGCTCGGCTACGGCGACCTGTCGCTGCTGGTCAAGGCCGGTGTGCAGTGGGGGCTGTTCGGCGGGGCGGTGCAGGTGCTCGGCACGAAGCGCCACCACGACGAGTACCTCGAGCGCATCATCGACGGGGAGCTGCTCGGCTGCTTCGCGATGACCGAGACCGGCCACGGCTCCGACGTCCAGCACCTGCGCACCACCGCCACGTACGACCCGGCCACGCGCGAGTTCGAGATCCACACCCCGGACGAGGGCGCCCGCAAGGACTACATCGGCAACGCGGCCCGCGACGGCCGGATGGCGGTGGTGTTCGCGCAGCTGGTCACGCAGGGGCGCTCGCACGGCGTCCACGCGCTCCTCGTGCCGATCCGCGACGCCGACGGCACGCCGATGCCCGGCGTCGCCATCGGCGACTGCGGCCGGAAGGCGGGCCTCAACGGCGTCGACAACGGGCGGCTGACGTTCGACCGCGTGCGCGTGCCGCGAGAGGCGCTGCTCAACCGGTTCGGCGACGTCGCCGAGGACGGCACCTACAGCAGCTCCATCGCCAACGAGACCCGCCGCTTCTTCACGATGCTCGGCACGCTCGTGCGGGGCCGGATCAGCGTGGCGGGCGGTGCGGGCACCGCCACGCAGAAGGCGCTCGCGCTCGCGATCCGCTACGGCGCCGTGCGCAGGCAGTTCGCCGACCCGGCCACCGGCGAGGAAGTGGTGGTGCTCGACTACCTCGTGCACCAGCGCAAGCTGCTGCCCGCACTCGCCACCACCTACGCGCTGCACTTCGCGCAGAGCGACCTCGTGGCGGACATGCACGACCTGCAGGCACCGGGCACCGAGGGCGACGAGTGGCGTCAGCGCGACCTGGAGACCCGTGCCGCGGGGATCAAGGCCGTGGCCACCTGGCACGCCACGACCACGATCCAGACCTGCCGGGAGGCCTGCGGCGGAGCGGGCTACCTCGCCGAGAACCTGCTGCCGCAGCTCAAGGCCGACACGGACGTGTTCACCACGTTCGAGGGCGACAACACCGTGCTGCTGCAGCTCGTCGCGAAGACGCTGCTGTCGGACTACG
Source organism: Pseudonocardia zijingensis (assembly GCF_042657305.1). Taxonomy (NCBI): domain Bacteria; kingdom Bacillati; phylum Actinomycetota; class Actinomycetes; order Pseudonocardiales; family Pseudonocardiaceae; genus Pseudonocardia; species Pseudonocardia zijingensis. Next base: position 135,080 of record NZ_JBHSKO010000007.1, read on the forward strand.
GCCGCCGTGTGGCCCGGCTCGACCTGGCGGGCAAGGCCCGGTTCGCGGCCGACCTGGTGGCCGACACCGTGGCCGAACGCACCGGGCTGCGGGCGCTCCTGCGCCGCGGCGACGTCCGCGACCGCGCGTACCAGCGGTGGCTGCTCGTCGAGCGCGAGCAGCACCTGCTCGCGAACGCCGCGCAGCGGATGCGCCGGGCGCTGGCACCCGGCGCCGACCAGTTCGGCATCTTCAACGGCGCGCAGGACCACCTGCTCGTCGCGGCCCGCGCGCACGTCGACCGGATCGTCTTCGACTCGTTCGCGGCCGCCGTCGACCGGGTCGCCGACGCCGGGGTGCGCAACCTGCTCTCGGACGTGCTCCGGCTCTACGCGCTGGCGGTGATCGAGGGCGACCGCGCCTTCTTCATCGAGCACGCCTACCTGACGCCCGCCCGGGCCAAGGCCGTCACGCAGGCGGTCAACGGGCTGTGCGGGCGGCTGCGCCCGCACGCCCGCACGCTCGTGGACGGATTCGGCATCCCGGAGGCGTGGCTCGACTGCCCGCTGCTGGACGGTGAGCGCGAGGCCGGTGCCCCGGTGCAGGCGCTGCCGGCGGGCGAGCCGACCGGCCTAGCCTCGGTGGGCTGAGGCCCGCTCGGCGCGCGCCCGCTCGACGTCGGGGATGTGCGTGTCGATCCAGTTGAGCAGGCCGGCGAGGTGGGCGGTGACCTCCTCGCCGAGGTCGGTGAGGCCGTAGGTGACCTGCGGCGGCGCCGTGGGCACCACCTCGCGGCGCACGAAGCCGTCGCCCTCGAGGGTGCGCAGCGTCTGGGCGAGCATCTTCTCGCTCACGCCGCCGATGGCCCGGCGCAGCGCGCTGTAGCGCAGCGGCGCGGGGCGCAGGCCGACCAGCACCAGGACCGCCCACTTGCTCGTGATGTGGTCGAGGATCCCGCGCGCGGGACACCGGCTGTCGAACACGTCACCCCGGCCCAGGGCCATGGCTTCGACGACCTGCGGGCTCACATCGGCCTCCGGTGCCTACCTCGAAGTGCGTACTTACCGGAAGAGAGTACCGCGCGTACGGTCAGTTCCATTCTCGAAGACAGCGAACGGAGCAGAGCATGTACGTCATCACCGGGGTCACCGGGAAGCTCGGCCGGGTGGCCGTCGAGGACCTGCTCGAGCGGGTGCCCGCCGGCGAGGTGGCCGCGGTGGCGCGCGACCCGCGCAAGGCGGCGGACCTCGCCGCGCGCGGCGTCGACGTCCGCCGCGGCGATTACGAGGACCCCGCCTCGCTGCGGGAGGCCTTCGCCGGAGCCGACGTCCTGCTCTTCGTCTCCTCCCCGGACATCACGCCCGGCGCGCGGCCGCGCCAGCACGGGAACGTGGTGGAGGCCGCCGTCGCCGCAGGCGTCGGGCGGGTGGTCTACACCAGCGCGATCGGCGCCGACGGCGACGCACCCGGTTTCCTCGCCGACCACACCGTCACCGAGGGGCTGCTCGCCGGATCGGGCCTGCCGCACACCTTCCTGCGCAACACGTTCTACCTCGAGGCGCTGGTCAACCCGGGTCTACGGGCCGCGGTCGACGCGGGTGAGCTGCTCGGCGCCGACGAGGGTGTGCCCGTCAACTTCGCGGCGCTGGCCGACCTCGGGCTCGCCGCGTCCCGCGCGCTCACCGGCGACCGGCACCCCACGGCCTATGAGCTGCGCGGCCCGGTGTTCACGGTGGCCGACCTCGCCCGCACCGTCTCCGAGGTCTCCGGGAAGGACGTCGCCTACCGGCCGATTGCCGCCGATGCCGTCGATGAGGCGGGCTTCATCCACCAGCTGATCGCGTCCGGGCTCTTCTCGGAGCCCTCTGACGATCTGGGGAAGCTCATCGGACGGCCGCCGACCAGCCTGCGCGAGGCCGTCGAAGCGGTGCTGCGCGGCTGACCCCCGTCAGTCCTCGTCGCGGGCCGGCAGGTCCGCGTGCCGCGCCCGCAGCTCGCGCTTGAGGATCTTGCCGCTCGGGTTCTTCGGCAGCGCGTCGGCGAACACCACGTACTTCGGGCACTTGTAGCCCGCCAGGTGCGCGCGGGCGTGCGCGAGCACGGCGTCGGCGGTCAGGTCGGCGCCCGGCTTCGGCACGACGACGGCGGTGACGGCCTCGATCCAGCGCGGGTGGCTGATCCCGAACACCGCGACCTCCGCCACCCCGTCCAGGAGGTAGATCGCCTCCTCGACCTCGCGGCTCGCAACGTTCTCGCCACCGGTCTTGATCATGTCCTTCTTGCGGTCGACCACCGAGAGGTAGCCGTCGGAGTCCATGATCCCGAGGTCGCCGGAGTGGAACCAGCCGCCGCGGAACGCCTCGGCGGTCTTCTCCTCGTCGCCGTAGTAGCCCAGCGCCGCGTGCGGGCTGCGGTGCACGATCTCGCCGACCTCGCCCGGCGGCACCGGCTCGCCCAGCTCGTCGACCAGCATCGTCTCGACGTTGACCGCGGGCCGGCCCGCCGAACCCGCCTTCGGCAGCTGCTCGTGCGGGCGCAGGATCGTGGCGAGCGGGGCCATCTCGGTCTGGCCGTAGAAGTTCCAGAGCTGGACGTCGGGCAGCCGGCGCTGCAGCTCCTTGAGCACCTCCACCGGCATCGCGGACGCCCCGTAGTAGCCCTTGCGCAGGCTGGACAGGTCGCGCGTGTCGAAGTCCGGGTGGCGCAGCAGGGAGATCCACACCGTGGGCGGGCAGAACAGCTTCGTGACCCGCTCCGCCTCGATCGTGGCCAGCAGCGCCGCCGGGTCCGGCCCGGGCAGGATCACGCTCGTGGCGCCGAGGTAGACGTCCACGGAGAAGAAGCAGTCCAGCTGCGCGCAGTGGTACATCGGCAGCGCGTGCACCTCGACGTCGTCGACGGCCATCCCCCCGTCGATCACGCAGCTCACGTACTGGGCGATGAGCGAACGGCTCGAGAGCACCACGCCCTTCGGCCGCGACTCGGTGCCCGAGGTGTACATCAGCCGGAGCGGGTCGTCGTCGCCGACGGCCACCTCGGGATCGTGGTCGGGCCCGGCGGTCCACCAGTCCGCCACGTCCTCCCAGCCCTCGGCCGCGCCGCCGATGCGCCCGCGCACTCCCGCGGCCACCCCGGCCTCGGCGAGCGCCTTCGCGGCGGTCTCGGTGAACACGTCCTGCACCACCATCCCGGTGGCGCCGGAGTGGCCGAGGATGTAGGCGATCTCCGACGCCCCGAGCATGAAGTTCACCGGCACCAGCACCACTCCGAGCTTCGCCGTGGCGAACGCGGTCACCGCGTACTCCCAGCAGTTGCGCGACAGCAGCGCCAGCCGGTCGCCCTTCGCCACACCGCGGGCGGACAGCGCGTGGGCGGTGCGGTTCACCGCGGCGTCGAACTCCGCGTACGTGAAGCGCCGCTCGCCGCACACCACCGCGAGCTTGTCCGGGTAGCGCAGCGCGGTGCGCCGCAGCAGGTCACCGACCCCGTGCTGGCGGGCGCGGGCGACGGCGGCGGTGGTGTCGGCCGAGAAGGGGGCGTCGGGCATGCCCGGATGATGCCGGACCGGGCGCACGGCATGCACCTGTCCGATCGTCGGTGCACGTTCTACGGTCGGGACGTGCCCCCGATCACCGACCGGATCCCGGACGCCGACACCGACCTGCACGCCTTCGTCGAGGAAACCGGCCGCGCCGAGCGCGTCGCCGCCGAGCTCGACGGCATCGCCCGGCGCTGGCCGGACCCGCAGCACCGGCCGCCGCTGTACGGCGTCCCGGTGGGGGTGAAGGACGTGTTCCGCGTCGACGGCCTGCCCACGAGGGCCGGGTCGGCGGTGCCCGCCGAGGTGCTCGCCGGTCCGGAGGCCACCGCGGTCACCCGCCTGCGGACGGCGGGAGCGGTGGTGGCGGGCAAGACCGCCACCACCGAGTTCGCCTACTTCGCCCCCGGCCCGACGCGCAACCCGCACCACCCCGAGCACACGCCCGGTGGGTCGAGCAGCGGGTCGGCGGCCGCGGTGGCCGCCGGGCTCGTACCGCTCGCGCTCGGCACGCAGACCGTCGGATCCGTCGTCCGGCCCGCGGCGTACTGCGGGTGCATCGGCGTCAAGCCGACCTACGGGCGCGTGCCCTGCGACGGGGTGGTCGCCAACGCGCCGACGTTCGACACCGTCGGCTTCTTCGCCGCCGACCTCCCCCTCGCCCGGGCCGCCGCGGAGGCCCTCGCCGACGGGTGGACACCCGCGCGGGCGGACGAGCGCCCGGTGCTCGGCGTGCCCGTGGGCCCCTACCTCGACCAGGCCGACGCCCGCGAACCGTTCGCCGCGCAGGTGTCCGCGCTGCGCGCGGCCGGCTTCGAGGTGCGCGAGGTCCCGCTGTTCGACGACATCGAGCGGGTCAACCGCAGGCACACCGTCGTCAACCTCGTCGAGCTGGCCCGCAGCCACGACGCCTGGTTCGACCACCACGCCGAGGTCTACCGCTCCCAGACCGCGTCGGCCATCCGGGAGGGCCGGGCGGTCGACGCCGCGACCTACGGCGCCGCGCTCGCCGAGGTGCAGGAGTTCCGCCGCACCCTGCCCGCCCACACAGCCGACGCCGGCGTCGACGTCTGGATCTGCCCGGCGGCCACCGGCCCCGCCCCGCACGGGCTGGACACCACCGGGAACCCGGTGATGGCAGTGCCCTGGACGCAGGCCGGCGTCCCGGCGCTGTCGCTGCCCGCGGGCACCGCGGCGGCCGGTCCGGGCGCTCCGGCGCTGCCGGTGGGCCTGCAGTGCGTCGGCCTCCCCGGCGCCGACGAGCAGCTGCTCGCGTGGGCCGACGGCATCGCAGCGGCGCTCGCCCCCGCTACCGGCCGTCCGTAACCTCGAACCGGTCACCCACCGCGATCTCACCGCCCGCGCTGACGTCCGCGTAGGCCCCGGCGCACGCCCAGGTGCCCAGCCCGGGGATGTCCACGCGGTTGTGCCTGGCGATCGTGCGCAGGGTGTCGGGGTCGCGCGGCAGGTCGTCCTGCGCGAGCGTGGTCATGACGCAGCGCATCGTCGGCATCGACACCGTGATGTTCGGGCCGACGTCCGGGCCGGCGTCCGGGCCGCTGCCGAAGACCAGCGTGCGCCCCTGCCAGCCGTTCTCGACGAACCCCGTGTCCCCGGTGTCCACCACGAGGTTCGGCCGGTAGCGCCGCGCGTCGAACGTGGCAGCGGGCGCGAGCTCGCGCAGCCTGCGCAGCGTGGCGGTGGTGAGCAGGTGCAGCACCGCGAGGTCGAAGAACGCCGGGTGGGGCGCCAGCGCGGCCAGGTCGAACCGGCTCACCGCCTCACCGGTGACCTCGGTGCGCACGCGGGTGCCCGCGACGACCGCCTCGGGGGCGAGCCCGTCGATCTCCGGCCACACCTCCTCGAACGCGGCGCCCTCGGGCGGGATGGCGGTCAGGCGCACGGCGCGCCCGATCGCCGTGCTCAGCGCGGCGTCGATGTCGGCGTCGCCACTGTGGTGCACCGACCCGTCGGGAAAGGTGATCTCGACCGGCGGCGGCCCGGCCCCGTCGGGCTCCTGCGCGCAGCGGGCCGAGAACCCGAGGAGCCCGCCCCAGAGCCGCGGAACCTTCGCGCTGGCCACGGTGCCCGTCTCGACGTCGATCAGGGCGTAGGCACGGTCGCCCGCCAGCCCGCGCTCGTCCACCACCCGGCACCGCTCCAGCGGCTCGCCGAGCATCGACTTGACCGGGTAGCGGTACAGCTGCGTGACGACCATCGCCCGTTCCTAGCAGCTGCGTGGCCGGGCGGCTCGCCGTGATCGGCAGCGACCGGTATTACTATCGGGCTCATGGTGCGCGTGCCGCTGACCCCCGCCGACCGCGAGCGCGGCGAGCGCCTCGGCCTGCTCCTGCGCGACGCCCGCGGCGACCGCAGCCTGGTGGACGTCGCCGCCGCGGCCGGCATCTCGGCCGAGACCCTGCGCAAGATCGAGACGGGACGCATCCCGACGCCGGCGTTCTTCACGGTGGCCGCGCTCGCCGACGCGCTGGCACTGTCGCTCGACACCATCGCCGCCACCACCACGCCGGCCGGGGCCCCGCTGACCCCGACCTGACCTCAGCCCGCGGCGGCGCGCAGCGCCACCAGCCGCGACGCCGCCTCGGCGAGCACCTCGTCGCGCTTGCAGAAGGCGAAGCGCACCAGCGGACGGCCCAGCTCCGGGTCGGCGCAGAACACCGACACGGGCACCGCGGCCACCCCGACCTTCTCCGGGAGGCTCCAGCAGAACTCGGCCCCGTCGGTGAAGCCCAGGGGCGTGACGTCGGTGACCACGAAGTACGTGCCCGCCGTGTCGAACACCGTGAAGCCCGCCTCCCGCAGCCCGGCGGACAGCAGGTCGCGCTTGCGCTGCAGGTCGCCCGCCAGCTGCGCGTAGAAGGAGTCGGGCAGACCCAGCGCCGTCGCGATCGCCGGCTGGAAGGGCGCGCCGCTGACGTAGGTGAGGAACTGCTTGACCGCCCGCACCGCCGAGACGAGCTCCGCGGGCCCGCTCACCCAGCCGACCTTCCAGCCCGTGACGGAGAAGGTCTTGCCCACCGAGGAGATCGTGAGCGTGCGCTCGGCCAGCCCCGGCAGGGTGGCCATCGGCACGTGCGGGCGCCCGTCGTAGATCATGTGCTCGTACACCTCGTCGGTGACGATCACGGCGTCGTGCTCGGCGGCGAGCTCGCCGATCAGCGTGAGCTGCTCCCGGTCGAGCACGGTCCCGGTCGGGTTGTGCGGGGTGTTGACCAGCACCACCCGGGTGCGCGAGGAGAAGGCCGCACGCAGCTCGTCCGGGTCGAAGGCGAACGTCGACCCGTTCGGCCGCAGCGGCACCGGGCGGATCACCGCGCCCGCCAGCGCGATCGTGGCGGCGTAGGAGTCGTAGTACGGCTGGAACGTGACGACCTCGTCACCGGCCTCGCACAGGGCCAGCACCGCGGAGGCGATCGCCTCCGTGGCCCCGGTGGTGATCAGCACGGTGTCCGGGTCGACGTCGAGCCCGTAGAAGCGGCGCTGGTGCTCGGCCACGGCGGTGCGCAGCTCGGGCACACCGACGCCCGGGGGGTACTGGTTGATCCCGCCCTTGATGTTCGCGGCGGCATCCTCGAGCAGGGAGGCGGGCCCGTCGGTGTCGGGGAAGCCCTGGCCGAGGTTGATCGCGCCGGTGCGCAGTGCGAGCGCCGACATCTCGGCGAAGATCGTGGAGGTGTGGGCGCGCATGCGTTCGACGAGCATGGGTGCACCGTACGTTGTCAGACCACGCTCCTACCCTGCGCCGCATGCCGATGCCCGAGCACGAACGCCAGGAGTTCCTCGCCGAGCCGCACGTCGCGGCGCTGTCGGTCGCCGCGGGCCCGGAGCGTGCCCCGCTGGTGGTGCCGATCTGGTACGCCTACGAGCCCGGCGGCGACATCTGGTTCCACACGTCGGTCGGCTCGCGCAAGGCGCAGCTCATCGACGAGGCGGGCCGCGTCTCCCTGATGATCGACGAGGCCGCGGCCCGGGTCCGTTACGTGTCGGTCGAGGGCCCGGTCGTGCACACCCGACCGGGCACCGCCGAGGACGTGCGCGCGATGACGGTCCGGTACATGCCGCCCGAGCAGGTCGAGTCCTACCTCGAGTTCGCCCTGGCCGAGCACGGCGAGCAGGTCGTCTACCACGTTCGGCCGCAGCGCTGGCTCTCCGCCGACCTCACGGGCTGAGGACCGACCCGGCTCACCAGCCGCGCATGTCCACCGGCCAGGTCTCCAGCACGGTGTCACCGTCCACGAGGTGCATCCGCTCGTGCAGGGCGACGGTCGGGTCCACGTGGGCGGGGAGCACCCGCACCCGCCCGCCCACGTGGACGGGCTCCCGGGGCACGAACGTCGTGTGCTCGTCGGAGCAGGCCCGCACGTGGGCACCCTCGATGGTCGGCAGACCGTGGTCCATGCCGAGCGCCTTGAGCCCGACGTCCGCCACGGCGCGATCCGGTGCCACCGAGATCACGGTGCCGAGCACGGAGAGAGCCTGACCGAACGGGTGGCCGAGCGCCCCGTAGGCGGTGTCCATCAACGCGTACGACCCGGCCTGGATCTCCGTGGCCCACGTGTTGTCGAGGTGGGTGCCGGTGCCGCCCGCGCTGATCACGTCGCCGCCCACGTCGGCGGCAGCGCGCAGGAGCAGCTCCATCGCCCCACCCGTCCGGCGGGCCCGCTCGGCCGCGTCGGGCACGAGCACGAGGTGGCCCTCGTAGCCCATCACGCCGCGGACGTGCAGGCCGGCGGCGCGCGCCGCCCGGGCCAGCGCGCCGGCGTTCTCGGGCGCGCACCCGCACCGGTTCTGCCCCACGTTCACGTCCACCAGCACCTCGCGGACGCCACCCGCGGCGGCAGCGGCCACGGTCTCCGCCGAGTCGACGGCCACCGTCACCCGCGCCCCGTCCGCCACGAGCGCACCGAGGCGGCGCGTGTCGAGCACCTCGTTGGCGAGCAGGAGGTCGGCACCGAGCCCCGTTGCCGCCATCACCTCGCACTCGCGGACCGTCGCGCACGTGAAGCCGGTGTGCCCGTGCCCCGCCTGCCGCCGGGCGAGCGCGCTGGTCTTGTGCGCCTTGACGTGCGGGCGCAGCCGCGGGCCGGGCAGCGTCGCGCTCATCGTGGCGAGGTTGGCGTCGAGAACGTCGCGTTCGACGAGCAGGGCGGGGGTCGTCAGCTCGGAGATCAGCACGAAACCCAGTGTCCTGCCCCACACAATCGGGTGATCCGGAATGTCGCCGCGGCGATTCTTCTTGATCGATCAGTGACGCTGACTGCCGGCCGTGTGGCCCCTGCCGTTCCGGGCTCCCGCTGGGATCGCCTCCGGCTCGTCCTGATCCTCGGTTCGTTCACGGCGCTCGGCCCGCTGACCATCGACCTCTACCTGCCGGCACTCCCCACGATCACCGGGGAACTGCTCACCACCTCGGCCAACGTCCAGCTGACGCTCACCGGCACCCTGCTCGGTCTCGGCCTCGGCCAGCTCGTGATCGGCCCGCTCGGCGACCGGTTCGGCCGCAGGCGGCCGCTCATCGCCGGCGCTGCCGTGCACGTGGTCGCCTCCCTGCTGTGCATCGTGGCGCCCGACGTGGCCGTGCTCGGGGTGCTGCGGGTCCTGCAGGGCCTCGGCGCCGCGGCGGGCGCCGTCACGGCGATGGCGATCGTCCGCGACCTCTACACCGGCCGCGCCGCCGCCACGCTGCTGTCGCGATTGATCCTCGTGATGGGGGCCGCACCGGTCCTCGCGCCGACCCTCGGCGCGCAGATCCTCGCCTTCACCTCGTGGCGCGGTGTCTTCGCCGTGCTCGCGCTCTACAGCCTGATCCTGCTGCCCGTCGCGGCCCGTGCGCTCCCGGAGACCCTCCCCCCGCACCGCCGCGTCACGTCCGGGGTCGTCGGCACCCTGCGCACCTACCGCGGCCTGCTGCGCGACCGCACGTTCGTCGGCCTGATCCTGGTGGCGGGCCTCGCGATGTCGGCCGTGATGAGCTACGTGTCGGGCGCCTCCTTCGTGTTCCAGGAGGAGTTCGGGCTCAACCAGCAGCAGTTCGGCCTCGCGTTCTCCAGCGGCGCGATCTGGCTGATCCTCGCCAGCCAGCTCAACCCGGTCCTCCTGCGCCGCTTCGAACCCCGCCAGCTGCTGCTGAGCGCGATCGCCGTGGCCGCGACGGCGAGCCTCCTGCTCGTCGCCGTCGCCGCATCGGGCGCGGGCGGGCTGTTCGGCGTGCTCGTGCCGCTGTGGATGGTGCTGCTCTCCGTCGGCTTCGGCCTGCCCAACGCGCCCGCCGTCGCGCTCTCCCGCCACGGCGAGACCGCCGGCACGGCCGCCGCCCTGCTCGGCGCCACCCAGTTCGGCGTCGGCGCCGTGATCTCGCCGCTCGTCGGTGTGCTGGGCAACAACGCCGTGGCCATGAGCACGACGATCGCGAGCGGGCTGGTGCTGTCGCTGACGGTGCTCGTGCTGCTCGTCCGCCCCTGGCGGCTGATCGACGCCGAGCCGGAGCCCGCGGCCGTCGCGGCCTGAGTCAGCGGCGGGTGCGCACGGCGAGGAAGGGCAGGAACAGCTGGGTGAGCGGGCCGATCGCCAGCGCGTAGAGCACGGTGCCCACCCCGACCGTGCCCCCGAGCAGCCACCCGCCCGCCAGCACGGCCACCTCGATGCAGGTGCGCACCAGCCGCACGGAACGCCCGGTGCGCGCCGACAGCCCGGTCATCAGACCGTCGCGTGGGCCCGGCCCGAGCCGCGCACCCACGTACGCCGCGGTCGCCACGCCGTTCAGCACGACCCCGCCCACCAGCAGCGCGATCCGGGCGACCAACGCGCCCGGCTCCGGCAGCACGGCGAGCGCGACATCGATCGTCGCCGCGATCACGACGACGTTCGCGACCGTGCCGATGCCGGGCCGCTGGCGCAACGGGATCCACAGCAGGAGCACGATCACACCGGTGATCCCGGTGGTAACGCCGAAGCTGAGCGGCGTCTGCCGGGTGAGCCCCTCGTGCAGCACGTCCCACGGGTTCAGGCCGAGGCCGCTGCGGATCTGCATCGCCATGCTCAGTGCGTAGAGCACGAGCCCGCAGAGCAGCTGGGGCACCCGGCGGCCGGGGTTGCGGGTGACGGGGAGCGGGCGGAGATCGACGACGGCCACGATGCCATCCTGCGCGTCGCGGCCACCACCGCCGACGGCCAATCCGGCGCTGGTGGACCGCACCGGGGACCGAGGCGAGATGATGGGCCCGTGTCGATCGCAGAGGGCGCCCTGCGCAGGTTGTCCGTTCTGATCGTGGTGGTCGCAGCGCTCGTGCTGGCCGGCGGCACGGCCGGGGCCGAGCCACCGCTGCGGCTCGACGACCGCGTCACCGACCGGGCCGGGGTGCTCGCACCCGAGGACGTCGCGGAGGTCCAGGACGCGATCGAACGCCTGCGCGCCGAGACCGGCGTGGACCTCTTCGTGGTCTTCGTCGAGTCCTTCGACGGCGCGGGCGGGCAGGAATGGGCCGACGAGACCGCGCAGCGTTCGCAGCTCGGCGAGGAGGACGCGCTGCTCGCCGTCGCCGTCCGCGACCGCGCCTACGGGGTGTCGATCTCCGACGACTTCCCGATCGACGAGTCGCGGGTGGACGCGGTCCGCACCGAGGACGTCGAGCCGCGGCTGTCGGCGCAGGCGTGGGCGGGTGCCGCGATCGCCATGGCCGACGGGTTGCGCTCCGGCGGCAGCGGCGGGCTCGGGCTCGGACTGGCGCTGGCCGGGGGTGCCGCGGTCGTGGGGGCAGGTGCCTACGTCATGCACCGCAGGCGGCGGCGCGCCACGGAGGAACCTCCGGCCGGCGACGTCGCGCCCGACGACTTCCCCGGCGTCTCGAACGAGGACCTGGCCTACCGCGCCAGCGCCGCGCTGATCGAGGTCGACGACGCCGTGCGCACCTCCGAGCAGGAGCTCACCGCGGCGCGCGCCCACTTCGGCGACGAGGCCGTGGCGGGTTTCGCGGCCGCGCTGGAGCAGGCGCGCGCCGACATGCTGCGCGCGTTCGCGCTGCGCCAGCAGCTCGACGACGACCAGCCCGAGGACGAACGCGCCGCCCGGGCATTGCACGCGGAGATCATCCGCATCGCCACAGCGGCCGACGACCGGCTCGACGAACAGGTCGAGGCGTTCGACGCCCTGCGGGGCCTCGAGGCCAGGGCGCCGGAGTACGTCGGTGAGCTGCGCACCCGGCTCGACGGCGTCCGCGGGCGGCTGCCCGCCGCCGACGCCGCGTGGGCGGCATTGCGGTCCCGGTACGCCGCCACCGCGCTCGAACCGGTGGACGGCGACCTGGAGCAGGCACGGGAACTGCTGACGGGGGCCGAGGCCGAGCTGGTCGAGGCGCAGGAGGCGCTGTCCGCCGGCAGCGGCACCGCAGCCGCGGTCGTGGCGGGCCGCGCGGCGGAGGACGCGATCACACAGGCCGAGACCCTGCTCGACGGCATCGGGCGCCGCGAGGCCGAGCTCACCGACGCCGCAGGCCGGATCCCGGCGGCCCGCGCGGAGGTGGAGCTGGACCTCGCCGAGGCGCGCGCGTTGCCCGGTGAGGAGATCGGTCCCGTGGTCGCACGCGCGTCGGCGGCGCTCGCCGCGGCCGACGAGGCGGCGGGCGGACCCACCCCGGACCCGATCGCCGCGCTGCGGCTGCTCGACGAGGCCGGCAGCGCCCTCGACCGGGGCATCGCCGACGCCCGCGCCGCTGCCGACCGGCGGCGGAAGGCCGCCGCCGCGCTCGAGCAGGCCGTGCTCACGGCGCGGTCGAGCATCGCCGCGGCCGAGGATTTCGTGGCCACGCGGCGGGGCGCGGTGGGCGCCCAGGCGCGCACCCGGCTCGCGGAGGCGAGCCGCCACCTGGACCGGGCCGGGTCGCCGGACCCGGTGGCCGGGCTGCGGGAGGCGCGGCAGGCCGACGCCCTCGCGCAGGAGGCGCTGCGCCTGGCCCGGGCGGACGTGGCGCGGTGGTCGCGCCCCGGGCCGACCACGAGCACGGGCGCCGACCTCGCCGGGCTCGTCCTCGGCGGGATCCTCGCCGGGGCCACGGGCGGGTACCGCGGGCATCGACGGGGCGGTGGCGGATTCTCGCCCGGCAGCTTCGGCGGCTCGGCGAGCCGGGGTCGGCGGGGCGGCGGCGGCCGTTTCTGATCGCCATTCTGGCGAAATCGTTCACAATAGTTAACGGTGCGGATCACCCGTTCAGACCTACTGATCGAACACGTGTTCGAATAAAGTCCGTCGCATGTCGGAATCGGATCCTGCCGCGGCCACCAGCGCCGATACGGCTGCCATCTCCGAGTGGATCGACCGACTCGCCGCGCTGCAGCGGGACGTGAGCGATGCCGAGCGGATCGACCTGATCCGAGCCCTCGAACACCTCAAGGCCGCTGCGGCCGCCGCACAAGCCCGCACCACCGCCGACCTGCACACCTCGGTACGAGCCGCGCACCAAGCAGCCGGGATACCGGCCCGCAGGCAAGGCCGTGGCGTGGCCGCGCAGATCGCGATGGCCCGACAGGAGTCCCCCTACCGGGGCAGCAGACACCTCGGGCTGGCCCGCACCCTGATAGACGACATGCCACACACCCTCGCCGCCCTCGAACGGGGCACCATCTCGGAATGGCAGGCCACCCTGCTGGTGCGCGAAACGGTGTGCCTCTCCCGCGAACACCGCCGGCTCATCGACACCCGACTGTGCACCGACCCCTCATTGCTCGACGGGTGGGGCGACCGCCGGCTGGTCGCAGAAATCCTGAAAGAGGCCTATCGGCTCGACCCGATCGCCGTCACCAAACGACGCAGCCAGGCCGAGTCCGAACGACGGGTCACCAGCAGGCCCGCACCCCACACGATGTCCCACATCACCGCGTTGCTCCCCGTGGCGCGCGGGGTGGCCGTGTACGCCGCCCTGTGCAAGGCCGCCGACACCGCGATCGCCGCCGGCGACGGCCGCACCCGGGGGCAGCTGATGGCCGACACGCTCGTCGAGCGGGTCACCGGGCAGGCATTCGCGAGCGCCGTGCCGGTGGAGGTCCAGCTCTTGATGACCGACGGCGCGCTCCTCGGCGCCGACGACGAACCCGCGCACCTGGTCGGCCATGGCCCGATCCCCGCCGACATGGCCCGCCGCCTCGCGGTCGCGGCCGCCGAGGGCGAGACGGCGTGGCTGCGCCGCCTCTACGCCACCCCGGACACCGGTCGCCTGGTCGCGATGGAATCCACCCGCCAGCGCTTCCCGGCCGGGCTCGCCAGGTTCATCGAGGTCCGCGACCAGTACTGCCGCACCCCCTGGTGCAGCGCGCTCATCCGCCACATCGACCACGCCCGTCCCCACCACGAGGACGGCGCCACCTCCGAGGCCAACGGCAACGGGCTCTGCGTCCAGTGCAACCACGCCCGGCAGGCACCAGGCTGGCAGGCCCGGCCGGTGCCCGGGCCACGCCACACCGTGCAGGTCACCACACCCACCGGCCACACCCACCGCACCACCGCGCCGGCACCGCCCGGGCACCCGCCCGCGGCACGGCGCCGCCCACGCGGAAAGCGGGCGGGCCGGCCCCGCGGCGGGTCGCAGTCGGTCAGCGGGTGATCTCCACCGCCACCACCCTGCGGTCCGCGCCGGTGATCTCGTGCACCGGGCCGGTGAGCTCGACCTCGCCGGTGAGCACGGGCTCGGCGCAGCTGCGGCCCACGAAGAGGCGCACCGATCCCGGCTCGACCACGCGGACCATGCGCCGGTCGCTGAAGGCCAGTCGCTGCGTGGGCACGTCCAGCCGCACCTCGGCAGTCTCACCAGGCTCGAGGTGCACGCGGGCGTAGCCGAGCAGTTGCACCACAGGCCGGGTCACGGAGGCCACGACGTCGGCGGCGTAGAGCTGCACGACGTCGGCGCCGGCACGGTCGCCGGTGTTCGTCACCCGGCAGCTCGCCACGATCGCGCCGTCGGTGGGCACCTGGGATGCCGCGATCCGCAGGTCGGAGTGGGTGAACGTCGTGTAGGAGAGCCCGTGCCCGAAGGGCCGGACGGGGGCGGTGTCGAGGTTGCTGACCGAGCTTGCGCCGCCGAGCGTCGGGTGCAGGTAGCTGTAGGGCTGGGCCCCCACCGACGGCGGCATGCTCACCGGCAACCGGCCCGACGGGTTGATCCGCCCGGAGAGCACGCCTGCCACAGCGCCCGCCCCTTCCTGCCCGGGGAAGAACGCCTGCACGACGGCGGCGCAGCGCTCGAGCGCCCAGCCGACGGCGTAGGGCCGGCCGGTGAGCAGCACCAGGACGATGGGCGTGCCGGTCTCCAGCAGCGCCTCGACGAGCTGCCGCTGCACACCGGGCAGCTCGAGCGAGTCGGCGTCGCAGCCCTCGCCGGAGGTGCCGCGGCCGAAGAGGCCCGCCCGGTCGCCGACGACTGCCACGCACAGCTGGGCGGCCCGCGCGGCCGCGACCGCCTCGGCGATGCGGCTGGTGTCGTCCGTGTCGACGTCGGCGCCGGCAGCGTGGGTGATCGTGGCGTCCGGCAGCTCGGCGCGCAGCGCGTCGAGGACGCTTGCGATCTCCAGGCCCGGTTCGACGCCGTCGTGCAGGGAGAGCACGTGGTTGAGGAAGCTGTAGCAGCCGAAGAGCGCCGCGGTGTCGTCGGCGTTCGGCCCGACGACGGCCACCCGGTCCGGGGAGGCGAGCGGCAGGGTGCCGTCGTTCGACAGCAGCACCACCGACTCCTCGGCCAGCCGGGCCGCGATGGCCCGGTGGGCGGGTGGGTCGAGGTCGATGGCGGCCGCGTCGACGTCGGCGTAGTCCTCCGGCTGCCGGTCGAGCAGGCCCAGCCGCGCCTTCTGGTTCAGCACCCGCTCCAGGGCGCGGTCGACGAGGGCCTCGGGCAGCGCACCGGATCGGACCTGCTCCGCCAGCGGCTCCAGGAAGGCGTTGCCGGTCGGCAGCTCCACGTCGATGCCGGCGGCGAGGGCCTGGGCTGCCGCGGCGCCCAGGTCGCCGGCCACCTTGTGCAGGGTGTGCAGGAACGCGACGGAGAAGTAGTCGGCCACGACGGTGCCGGTGAACCCCCACCGGCTCCGCAGCACGCCGGTGAGCAGTGCGGCATCGGCGGCGACCGGCAGGCCGTCGATCTCGGCATAGGAGTTCATGACCGAGTCGACGCCGCCGTCGAGGACGGCCATCTCGAACGGCGGCAGGAGGACGTCGGCCACCTCGCGCGGGCCGGCGTGCACGGGGGCGAGGTTGCGCCCGGCCCGGGAGTTCGAGTAGCCGACGAAGTGCTTGAGGGTGGCGACGACGCCGGTGGACTGCACGCCCCGCACGTACGCGGTGCCGATCGTGCCGACGACGTACGGGTCCTCGGAGATGCATTCCTCGACGCGCCCCCAGCGGGCGTCGCGCACGACGTCCAGGACGGGGGCGAGGCCCTGGTGCACACCGAGGCTGCGCATGGACGCACCGATCGCGGCACCCATCTCCTCGATGAGCTCCGGGTCGAAGCTGGCGCCCCAGGAGAGCGGGGCGGGGAAGGTCGTCGCCTTCCAGGCGGCGAGGCCGGTGAGGCACTCCTCGTGGACGAGCGCGGGGATGCCGAGGCGGGTGTGCTCGACGAGCCAGCGCTGGCGGGCGGCGAGCTTCCGCGCCCCGTCCACGGGTTCGACGGGGGCCGTGCCGAACGGCCGGGTGAGCTGCCCGAGTCCGTTGGCGGCGAATGTTTCGAACGCGGTTTCGGCGGCCTGCATGGCGTCCTGCATGGGGGCGACGTCGCCGCCCTCCCCGGTTCCGCCGCGTCCTTCCCACAGGGCCACGAGCTGGGCGAGCTTCTCCTCGAGGCTCATCCCGGCGACGAGCTCGGCGACCCGCGTCGATGCGCGGGGTGTCACGTCTGTGCTCATGGTAGCGTCCTCGAAAGTTTCCGACACTTGCGGGCGTGCGCGACGACGGTAAGTTCGGCGTCGCCACCCGTCAAGCCGCGCAGCGAGTTCGCCGGGGAGGACCGTGATGCCCAGCCGCCGCGTGACGATCGCCGAGATCGCCGCTTCCGCCGGCGTGTCGGTGCCCACCGTCTCGAAGGTCCTCAACGGCAGGGCCGATGTCTCGGAGACCACGCGCAAACGCGTGCAACAGATCATGGTCGACCGCGGCTACCAGCGACGTGCGGCCGGAGCCCAGCGCCCGGTCGGCCTGATCGACATGGTGGTGCCCGGCCTCGACTCCCCGTGGGTCGTCGACGTGTTGCGCGGCGCGGAGTCCGAGGCGCGCAAGGTCGGCAGCCAGATCGTCCTCACCTCCGCGGAGGGAGCGCCTGCGGGCGACCGGCGGTGGCTCGACCGGCTGGCCAGCCGCCGGTCCGACGGGCTGGTGCTGGTGGTGAGCGAGGCAGCCCCGGAGGCGGTCGAGCAGCTCAGGGCCCTGCACACCCCGGTCGTGCTGCTCGATCCCGTCGGCGGCAGCGACCCGTCGTTCCCCACGGTCGGGGCCACGAACTGGGCGGGCGGGCTGTCCGCGGTCGAGCACCTCGTCTCCCTCGGCCACCGCAGGATCGCCGCGCTCTCGGGGCCGCCGCAGCTGGCGTGCAGCCAGGAACGGGTGGAGGGCTACCGCGCCGCGCTGGGCCGGGCGGACATCGCGGTGGACGAGCGACTGGTGCGGTTCACAGAATTCACCACCAGCGGGGGCCTGGCCGGCGCCCGCGCCGTGCTCGACGCGCCCGACCCGCCCACGGCGATCTTCGCGGGGTCCGACATGCAAGCGTTCGGGGTGTTCCACGAGGCGGCGGCGCGGGGGCTGCGCATCCCGGAGGACCTCAGCGTCGTCGGGTTCGACGACGTCACGTTCAGCGCGCTGGCCACGCCGCCGCTCACCACGGTGCGCCAGCCGCTGACGCGGATGGCGGCCGAGGCGGTGCGGATCCTGCTCGACGCGGACGACGCGTCGCCGGGCCCGCCGCCGCGCGTGGAACTTGCCACACACCTGGTCGTGCGTGGGAGTACGGGGCCTGTTCGGCGCTGATCGCGCGCGAGACGGCGTATAGTTGCTTATTGGCAGGCAACTATACGGAGGTCCCATGACGTTGATCGGCGAGCGCGCGCTCGCCCCCCTCGACGCACTGCGTCGCCAGACGTTCGCATCACTCGCCACCCCCAACTACCGCCGGTTCATCAGTGGCCAGGCCGTCTCGCTGGCCGGCACCTGGATGCAGACGATCGCCCAGTCCTGGCTCGTGCTGCAGCTCACCGGATCGGCCACCGCCGTCGGCCTCGTCGTGGCCCTCCAGACCCTGCCGATCCTGCTGTTCGGACCGTACGCGGGTGTGGTCGTCGACCGCATCGACCGGCGCAGGCTGATGATCGGCCTGCACATGCTGATGGGCACCCAGGCCCTTGCGCTCGGTCTCCTCACCGCCACCGGCACGGTGCAGCTGTGGCACGTCTACGTGCTCGCCTTCGTGCTCGGCTCGGTCACCAGCCTCGAGAACCCCGCCCGCCAGACGTTCGTGCTGGAGCTGGTCGGCCCCGCGAACCTGCGCAACGCGGTGAGCCTGAACTCGGTGCTCGCGAACGTGGCCCGCGCGGTCGGCCCCGCGCTCGCGGGCATCGTGATCGCCACCGGCGGCATGGCCATCTGCTTCCTGGTCAACGCGGCGAGCTTCGGCGCGGTCATCGTGTCGTTGCTGCGGCTCGACCTCACCGCACTCATCCGCTCCGCACCGACGCCCCGCGCCCCCGGCCAGCTGCGCGAAGGCTTCGCCTACGTCCGGCGCACCCCCGCGATCGCGGTGCCGCTGCTGACGATGGCGCTCGTCGGCTGCCTCGCCTTCGAGTTCTCGGTGGTGCTGCCGATCTTCGCGAGCGAGACCTTCGCCGGCGACGCCAGCACCTACGGCTTCCTGACGGCCGCGATGGGTGTCGGCGCCGTCGTCGGCGGCCTCTGCATGGCCGCGTGGGGCCGCACGGGCCTGGTGTCGCTCGCCGCGACCGCGGGTGCGTTCGGCCTCGCGATGCTGGCCACCGCCCTCGCCCCCACCCTGGTCCTCGCTCTGATCGGCATGGCTCTCGTGGGCGCCGCGAGCGTCGCGTTCCAGTCCACCGGCAACAGCACCCTCCAGCTGTCCTCCGCACCCCACATGCGCGGCCGTGTCATGGCGCTCTGGACGGTGGCGTTCCTGGGCTCGACCCCTATCGGCGGGCCGATCGCGGGCTACGTCAGCCAGCACCTCGGCGGCCGCGCCGGCCTGGCGCTCGGCGCGGCAGCCTGTTTCGTCGCCGCGGCGCTGACCTGGGCCGTCGCGCGACGGGAGCAACACGCCGCGCCGGCGGCGGCGGCGCGGATGGACGAGTGAGGTGTCGGCAAACGGTCACAGCACGGCGTCGGTGTGTGCAGCGCAGCTCCAGGCACCGATAATCGCAGCATGACCGCGGTGAGCGTTGTCGTCGCCGACGACGACGTGCTGCTCCGGGAGGGGCTCGCCAGCCTGCTCGAGCGCAGCGGGTTCGAGGTCGTGGGACAGGCCGGGGACGCCGCGGCGCTCCTGGAGCTGGTGCACGAGGCCCGGCCGGACCTGGCGATCGTCGACATCCGGATGCCGCCGTCGCACACCACCGAGGGGCTGGACGCCGCCAAGGAGATCCGCCGCGACCGCCCGGAGACGGGGATCCTCGTCCTGTCGGCGCACGCGGAGGTCGACCACGCCATGGAGCTGCTGGCCAGCGGGCGGGGCATCGGCTACCTGCTCAAGAGCCGCGTCAGCGACGTGGCGGAGTTCATCGAGACGCTCGAGCGGATCGCCCGGGGCGGTTCGGTCGTCGACCCCGCGCTCGTGCAGGAGCTGGTCTCGGCGCGCAAGCGCAACGACCCGCTCGCCGTGGTGAGCGAGCGGGAGCGCGACGTGCTGTCGCTGATGGCCGAGGGCCGGTCCAACGCCGGGATCGCGCGCCGACTGTGGATCACCGAGGGCACCGTCGAGAAGCACGTCCGCAGCATCCTGACCAAGCTGGGCCTGCCCGACACCGACGAGGACCACCGCCGGGTGCTCGCGGTGCTCACGTTCCTGGAGCGGCGTTAGCAGCCCAGGAGGTCGCTGACGGCCCGCGCGGAGAGCAGGTTCTTCGGCAGGAAGCCCGCAGCGGGGCTCGCCGCGATCAGGTCGGCGAAGTCGTCCTGGTCGCGGGTGGAGATCAGGACGACCCGGTCCTGCAGGGCCGGGAAGTCCTCCACGAGCCGCCGGGTGACCTCGAATCCACTGTCGGCGCCGAGACTGATGTCGACGAGCACGACGTCCGGGTGCAGCTCCTCGGCCAGCTGGAGCGCTTCCTTCTGCGAGGTGGCCGTGCCGACGACGTCCAGGCCGTCGCGCACGAGACGATCACGGGCGACCGCGAGGAATCGCTCGTTGTCGTCGACGATCATGCATCGCCCCACGCGATCAGGATCGCAGCGGCATCACCCCGGCACATTGAAGGTAACCGGAAGGTGAGGGCTCGCGGTGAGGTCGGTCTTCCTGCCAGCAGGTATCCGGAGATGGCCGCGAGCACGGTCGACGCGGGCGCGGCGGCCCGCCACCCTGGTGAGTTGAACCCCGCGGCGGTGCGGCCACGGATGCACTGCACGACGTCGCCGTCGAGGCGACCCGCAGGGAGGCTCCCCCCACGATGATGACCGCGATACTGCTGGCCTATGTGGTCGTCGGCGCGATCCTGCTGGTCCTGCTCGTCGGTTTCGACGAGCCCGCGGTCACCGCGGCGTTCCGGCGCGACCTGCGTGCCCTGCGGGCGCACGGCTCGCTCGCGGTGATGGCGGGCGGCCCCGTCTGGGTGGCCGGCGCGGTGGCGGCGTGGCCGGTGGTGGCGGCCTGCGAGGCGATCAACTGGCGCGATCGGTCCTGAGGCGGCAGATCAGGCCGGTCCGTCCAGCTCGGCGGGCCCTTCCTGGGGGTGCATGCCGAGCTGATCGGCCACCGAGCCCAGCACGTCCTGCACGGCGATCGTGTCGGCCAGCGGCATCACGGTGCTCTCCGTGCGCCCTGCGAGCACGCCGTCGGTGACCTCCCGCAGCTCGTGGACGTACCCGCCGCCGGTGTGCGGGCGGGTGATCTCCTCGGGTTCGCGACCCGCGCGGTGCAGCACGATCGTGTCCGGGTGGTGGAACCGCGGGAGGACGTCGATCCACCCCTCGGTGCCGTACACGCGCATCTGTCCGGGCGTGGCGCACCGCAGCGAGGTGAACAGCGACGCGGTGCGCCCGTCGGCCCAGCCGAGGAGCACGGCCTCCTCGACGTCCACTCCGGACGGCGCGAGGACGCCGTGCGCGTGCACGGTGTCGGGCGTGCCGAGCACCATCTGCGCGAACGACACCGGGTAGACCGTCAGGTCGAACAGGGCGCCGCCGCCGATCTCCGGGTTGTAGAACCGGTCGGCCGGATCGATGGGGGCACTCACGCCGAGCTCGCCCTGCACGCCGCGCACCTCGCCGATAGCGCCGTCGGCGAGCAGCTCGCGCACGCGGACGACGGCGGGCTGGAAGCGGGTCCACATCGCCTCCATCACGAACACGCCCGCGTCGCGGGCCGCCGTCGCGATCTCCCTGGTGGCGGCCGGGGTGACGGTGAACGACTTCTCCACCAGCAGGGCCTTGCCCGCCTTGATCGCCGCGAGCGCCACCGCGCGGTGCTGCGGGTGCGGGGTGGCGATGTAGAGCACGTCCACGTCGGGGTCATCGAGGATCGCCCGGTACGACCCGTGGGCACGCGCGATGCCGTTGGCGTCGGCGAACGCCCGCGCGCGCTCGGCCGAGCGTGACGCCACGGCCACCACCTCGGCGTCGGGCATGTGTGCGAAGTCGCGCACGACCTTCGCCGCGATGCGGCCCGGACCCACCACTCCCCAGCGGACGCTCGTCATGCCGTCCATCCTCGCCCACCGCCCTCCACAGCTGTGGACAACCCCGTGGAAGGACCGAACTAGTGTTCGAGCACCCCGGCGAGCGACCGCTCGAACTCGGCCGGGAGGTCCGCGCCCTTCATCGCGTCCCACACGGCGTCCACGAGGATCGAGGACGGTTCCCTGGGCAGGGCGACGAGGCCGACCGGCGGGTGCGGGTTGGGCTCGGCGAGCGGGCGCACGCAGCTGCCCTCGGGCACGCCGAACGCGTGCACCCAGGCGTGGGACACGATGCTCGACAGCCCCCGTTTCGCGATGTGCGCGTACAGGGCGCCGACGTTGTCGGTCTCCACCACCGGTGCCAGCCGAGCCCCCGCCGCCGCCATCGTGGCGTCGAGGATCCGGCGGTTGCGCATGTCCGGGGTGAGGGCGCAGAGCGGCAACTGCGCCGCAGCGGCCCATTCGACCACCCGCTCACCCGCCAGCGGGCAGTCGCGCGGCATCAGGAGCAGGAAGCGCTCCGCGTAGAGCTGCACCACCCGCATGGAGGCGGCCGACTCGTCGTCGAGGTAGGTGATGCCGATGTCGAGCTCGAAGTCGGAGAGCCGCCGCGTGATCTCGCGGGACGAGAGCGCCTCGATCCGCACCCGCGCCCGCGGGTGGGCGGCCTCGAACCGCGCTGTGATCAGCGGCGTGGCCGGCACCGCTGTGGGGATGGCACCGATCCGCAACGTGGCGGAGAGGCCGCTGCGCATCCGGTCCAGGTCGGTGCGCAGTCCGTCGCGTTCGGCGAGGATCCGGTGCGCCCACCCCACGACGCGCTGCCCCTCGGGGGTGAAGCCGCCGAAGCGCCGCCCGCGCAACACGATCGGGACGTCCAGCTCGTGCTCCAGCCTGCGGATCGCCGCCGACAGGGCGGGCTGGCTGACGTGGCAGGCCTGGGCCGCCCGGGCGAAGTGCCGCTCCCTGGCCAGCGCGACCAGGTACTCGAGCTGGCGGATCAGCACGTCGCCGGTCACGACGATCAGCGTAGGGCCGCGTCGAGTGCCGGAACCAGCTGTTCCTCCTCGTAGGCGAGGTGCCGTTCGAGCTCGCCGGTGAGCCGGTCGACCTCGCGCCGCAGCAGCGCCGGGTCTGCGGTGTCGCCGACGGTGGCCCGCAGTTGCGCGACGAGTGCGGCGATCCGCTCGTGCTCGATCCGCAGGCGTCCGAGGGTGGGCTCCAGGTCGGGGTGGCGCGCCGCGAGCATCGGGAAGAGCGCGCCGTCCTCGCCGAGGTGGTGGTTGTGCAGGCCGGCGCAGAGGGTCAGGCAGTTCGCCCGCAGCTGTGCCCCCACGCTCGCGCCGGTGGCGGCCACCTCGCTGCGGATCAGGGCGAGCTCGCGGCGGAACGCGTCATGGACCCGCAGGAGCGTGGCGCCTGCGACGGGGGAAGCCCCTCCGGCGTAGCGGGGCGGGCCGGGCAGCGCCCGGAGCGCGACCACGGGCAGGAGCCGCCCCGCCCGCTCCTCGTACGCGGCCCATCCGGGGTCGCTCTCCACGGCACGGGCGAAGGCGCGGTCCCGGTCAGCGCCCTCCAGGACGACAGCCACCGCGTCGACGACGAAGACCCCGTCCTCCACCGTGACCTGCGGGTGCGCCACGAGGTTGTGGAACCAGGCCGGGTGGCGCGGTGACCCGCCCGCGGAGCCGATGACGAGGAACTGCTCGCCGCCGTCGGGCAGGTAGCCGAGCGGCACGGTGTGCGGCGCGCCGGACCGCGCGCCGGTGGTGGTCAGCAGGAGCAGGCGGGCGCCTTCGAACGGTCCGTCGACCCGGCCGCCGTTGGCGCGGAACTCGTCGATGACCTGTTGCTGGAAATCACGGGGCATGTGGGTGGGGTGGTCCTCTCTCACGACATCCGGTGGGTGCGGGTGTTCGTGAGAGGCGGCGGGCTGCGAGCCCGCTGGGGCGTCACGCCCTGGCCGGGTACCCCGTCCGTGAATGGCCCGTGGCCGACCCGGCAGTCACGCGGGCGAACCTACTGGCGCCGGTGTGGAGGATCAACCGCATGCACCGCAGCCGCGTCTACGCCGTGATCATCGACACCCCCACCGCGGAGGCGGCGCGCGCCGCTGAGTTCTGGTCCGCCGCGCTCGGCGTGCCCGCCCGCCCCCTCCCGGACCAGCCGCAGTTCACGTCGTTGCGGGGTGCGGTACCCGGGCTGGTCACCGCGGTCCAGGCGGTGGACGACGCGCCGGGCATCCACATCGACATCGAGTCCGACGACCCGGACGCCGAGACCGCCCGCCTGGTCGCCCTCGGGGCCGAGCAGGTCGGGCGGTGGCTCGAGTGCCGGATCCTGCGGGTCCCCGGCGGGCAGGTGGTGTGCGTCCTGCCGGTCGAGAGCGATCCCGAGCTCTTCGACGCCCAGGCCAGGACGTGGCCATGACTCCGCCGCGGGGCGTAGGGTGCGACAGAAGATCATGAAGCTGTAGCCCGACGGGGAGGTCGGGGTGGGTGTGGGGGCGCTGCTGCAGGCATGGCGGGCGCGAGCATTGCTGACCCAGGAGGAGCTCGCCGAGCGCGCGGGGCTGAGCGTGCGCACGGTCCGCAGGCTGGAGTCGGACGCCGCGGCACGGCCCCAGGGAAGCACGCTCCGCCGGCTCGTCGAGGCGCTCGGGCTGGGCCCGGCCCAGCTGCAGGAGCTCGCCGCGGCAGCCCGTTCCCGGCCCCACGGTGATCCGCCTGCGCTCCGCCCCTCGCGGGGCGAGCCACCGGAGCGGGCCGGCCCGGCTGTGCTGCGGCAGCTGCCGGCACCTCCTCCGCTCTTCACCGGCCGGGCGCCGGAGCTCACCGAGCTGGAGCGGGCCCACGACCCGAGCGCCGTGGTGGTCGCGACGATCGACGGGATGGCCGGGATCGGGAAGACCGCCCTGGCCCTGCACGCCGCCCACCGGTTGTCGGGTGCGTACTCCGACGGGCAGCTCTTCCTCGACCTGCACGGCTACACGCAGAACGTGGAGCCCGTGCAGCCGGGCGAGGCCCTGGCCCGGTTGCTGCGGGCGCTGGGGGTGCCGCGGGAGCGGATCCCGGCGCACCCGCAGGACCGGGCCGCGTTGTACCGCAGCCGGCTGGCCGGCCGGAAGATGCTGGTGGTGCTGGACAACGCGGTCAGCGAGGCACAGGTACGGCCGCTGCTGCCGGGCACGCCCGGCGCGATGGCCCTGGTCACCAGCAGGCGCAGGCTGATCGAGCTGGACCACACGCTGACGGTCTCGCTGGACGTGCTCCCGCAACCGGATGCGGTCGCGTTGTTCGCCCGCTCCGCCGGGGTCGGTGCCGACGACGCGGGCGTGGCCGGCGTCGTCGACCTGTGCGGGCGGCTGCCGCTGGCCCTGCGGATCGCGGCGGCCCGGCTCCGGTCGCGTCCGACGTGGGCGGCGGGGCACCTGCTGGAGCGGCTGCGTGATCGGCAGCAACGTCTCGGGGAGCTCGACCTGGGCGAGCTGGACCTGGGGGAGCGCAGCGTCGCCGCGGCGCTGGACGTGTCGTACCTGCAGCTCGACCCCGACCTGCAGCGCGCGTACCGGTTGTGCGGACCGCTCCCGGAGTCGGCCTTCGACGTCCACGTGGCCGCGGCGCTCGTCGACGCCACGGTGGATCGGGCCGCGCGGCTGCTCGATGCCCTGGTCGACGTGAACCTGTTGCAGGAGCTGGTGCCGGGCAGGTTCACCTTCCACGACCTCGTCCGTTCCCACGCGGGGGCGGCAGCGGCGCGCGAGGAACCGGATCGGCCGTCCGCGTTCGGCCGGATGTTCGACTACTACAGCCACACCGCGTCGGTGGCGATGGACGTGCTGTTCCCCCACGAACGGGAACGGCGCCCACCGGCACCACCGGCCGGCACCCCGATCCCCGACCTGCGCGGTGCGGACGACGCCGCCGCGTGGCTCGACCTCGAACTGCCCAACCTGCTCACCGCCGCCCGGTACGCCGCCCGGTTCTGCCCGCGCAATCACCCCGTGCACCTGTCGACGACCCTGGACCGGTACCTGCGCGCGCGGGGCCGCGACGTCGAGGCGGAGGTGCTGCACCAGCAGGCGCTGACCGTCGCCCGGCGCAACGGCGAGCGGGCGGGCGAGGCGGACGTGCTCACCAGCCTCGGCCACGTCAGCAGGCGTCAGGGCCGCACCGCCCGGGCCGCCGATCACTACGGGGCCGCGCTGACCGTCGCGCGCTCCGCAGGCAACCGCCGGGCCGAGGTGGACGCGCTGCTCGGCCTGGGCCGGCTCATGGACCTGCAGGGTCGCCACGAGGCGGCCGTCGACCACATCGGCCGGGCCCTCGAACTCGCCACCGACCTCGGGCTCCCCGTCGACCAGGCCCGCGCCCACGACGGCCTCGCCCGCGTGCACCACGCGCTGGGCCGGCGGGAGGAGGCACAGCGGCACTGGCGTGCGGCGCTGGACGTCCTCTCGGACCTCGGCCCCGACATCAGCCGGGACATCGACGTGGACGAGGAGCTCAGCACCGCCGCGCTCCGGGCCCGCCTCGACGCTCAGACCACGACCTGAGCCCTCGGCGCGTCGGGGGCGGTCCGGCGGACGAGGTCGGGCACCAGGGTGAGGATCCCGAGCACGGCGAGCCCCGCCCCGATCCACAGCGGTGCCCGCAGGCCGAACCCGTCGATCACGAGCCCTCCGAGGGTGGAGCTGACGATGATCCCGCCGGTGATGAACGAACCGTGGACGGTGTTGACGAGCGGCCCGACGTTCCCGGCGCGCTGCACCCGCACCACCATCGCCGGGTTCATCGTGACGCCGACGAGCCCGATCCCGAGCATGCAGGCCACGGCGGCCGCACCGACGTGGGCGAAGAGCGCGAAGCCGGTGAGGAAGAGCAGGTTCAGCCCGAGCCCGCACAGCAGCACCACGAGCGCGTGCCGGTCGGCGAGGCGCCCGACGACCGCGTTGCCGACCACGGTGGCCGCCCCGTAGGCCACCAGCAGGAACGGCACGAGGCCGGCCTCGAACCCGCTGATCGTGGTGAGGATCGGGGTGAGGAAGCTGAACGCGGCGAACGTCGCACCGATCACGAGCAGGCTCGTGGACAGCACCAGCCACAGCCGCGGCCGCCGGAACACCCCCAGCTCGTGGCGCAGGGGGCCCGCCGCGATGCGGTCGAGCGCAGGCACCGCGGCGAACGTGGCCACGGCCGCCAGCACGGTGAGCCCGGAGATCGCCCAGAAGGCCACCCGCCAGCCGAAGGCAGCGCCGACGAACGTGGCGAGCGGTAGGCCGAGGAGCGTGCCGAGCATGAGGCCGTTGATGACCACGGCGACGGCCCGGCCGCGGACCTCCGGTGCCACCAGGACGGCGCAGATCGACACCGCGATGCCGAAGAACGCCTGGGACGCGGCACCCGTCACGAGCCGCGCGAGCAGCATCAGCGGGTAGTTCGGCGCGACGGCGGCCAGGACGTTGCCCACGAGGAACGAGGCGAAGACCAGCTGGAGCGCGGTTCTCGGGAGCAGGCGCATCACGAGCACGGTGAGCACCGGGCCGCCGAGGGCCATCGCCGCGGCGAACGCCGTGATCAGGTAGGCGACCTGGGGGATCGAGGCGTCCAGTCCGGTCGCGATCTGCGGCATGAGCCCCGCGACCACGAATTCGCTCGTGACCATGGCGAAGATGCCGAGGGCCAGCACGTGTACGGCGCGGGGCACGGTTCCTCCAAGTTTTGTACTGATCTATCCATAACGTGGGCACGCGTGTGACCCCGGGGCAGCCACCCCCGGGACTCAGCCGGTCAGTGCGTCGAGCGCCGTGTCGGCGATCGACTGCAGGACGGCCCGGTCCGCGCCGCTCTGCCCGGCCACGCGCATCCCCGCGATCACCGCGTTCAGGTATCCCGCGAGGGCGTCGGGCGCCCGCCGCGACGTGATCTCACCGGCCCGTTGCCCGGCCTCGACGACCACGCGGATCGCCGCGGCCCGCCGCGCGCCGTCCCGCTCGAGCGCCTCGGCCGCTTCCGGGTCGCGGCCGGCGAGCTCGACGGTGGCGTTCACGCTGAGGCACCCGATGCTGCGCCCGTCGCGCCGCGTGGCCATCTCTCCGTCGATCACGGTCGTGAACAGCGCCCGCAACCGCTCGACGGGCGAGCGCGACTCGTCCTCGAGGATGCCCTGCTGGTTCGCGGTCATCATCTCCAGGTAGCGCACCAGAGCGCGCCGGAAGAGCTCGTGCTTGCTGGTGAACGCGTTGTAGATGCTGCTGCGCCCCAGACCGGTGGCGGCGCAGAGGTCCTCGGTGGTGGTGGCCTCGTAGCCGTTGGCCCAGAACGTGCGCATGGCGGCGTCGACGGCGCGGTCCTCGTCGAAGGTGCGGGGGCGGGGCACCCGAGCACCGTAGCACGTTCTGTAACAGCCAGTTCAAAACCGGGTCCGCGAGCGGACCACAGCGGCGAAGGCCTCAGGCTCGTGAACCGGGAGCACCGTCGAGCCCGACCCGTGCCTGATCACGACGACGTCCCCCGCGGGCGGCCAGAACGTGTACCCGTCGACGACGAACCACGGCCCTTCCCGATCCGCTGCCGGCCGGACGAGGACACCGGTGACGTCCGCGAGATCGATCCGCGCCGCATAGCCGAACTTCGGGGTCGGACGCACCGTGATGATCAGTGCGTCGTCCGTCATCCGCACGTCGTGCTGGGAAAGCCACGCGGGTTGCCACGCCGCATCCGAGCGGATCTCGACGAGGATCTCCACATCCATTTCGCCGAGTTCGGGGGTGAGCGGGAACCGCAGCACCCGGCTCGCCCGCCAGATCGCCCCGAACTCGACCACCAGCAGCAGACCGGCGAACAACAGCGCCTGCCCCCAGGGCGGGGAAGCCGGCTCGGACCTCACCGCCACCACGATCCCGAACACAGCGGCATGGGGAAGGACCACCAACAGACCGCGGCGCGGCCAGATCGCCGGCCGCCGCCTGCTCGGCGCTCGACGTTCCTGCAGCGCGAACGCGACGAGCGGAGCCACGAGGAGCGCACCCGCCGCCATCGCGCCGACTGGCGGCACGGCCCCGTCGACCAGGGCGAGCACGACGAACACGAACGAGCCGCCGTGAACGACCTGCGCCCACGTGAGCCACAGGCGGGTCCGGCGCAGCCGGGATCGGACCCTCGCCCGCGCATCCAGCGACTGCCCGGTTTCCCGGCCGCGGGTCTCCCCTGCGGAACGATCGAACGACGCCATCCGGATCGCCGCCCGACCGGTCAACAGGAAGGACGGTCGAATGGCGAGATATTGGCGATCTTTGTCATTTTGTGGACGCTCCGCTCTTCGTTGGGCCGGCGAGATCGACCAAGAAAAATAGGCGGCTCGCGAGGCGTCGAGCCGCTGTCGAGGAGTTTCTTTGCAGGCGCTTAGGACGTCGCCGTCCGGCGGTGGACGTCGCGGTCACGACAACGGCAGCGCCGCAGCGAGGATCGGCACCCCCACGGCCGTCGCGAGGACCGTGACCGTTCGGCCCACCCACCGCAGCAACCGCGGGGCGAGCGAGGACCGCGCCAACCACACCCCGCCCGCCACCACCGTGCCGGCGATGATCGCGGCCTGCCCCGCACCGGCCAGGAAGCCGAGCACGCCCGCCCCAGGCCCGGTGATCGCCGCCCCGCCGAGCGCGATCACCGCAGCGACGACGACCAGGGCGACCGGCGGGGCCCGCCACGGCACAGCCATGGACGTCGTCGGCAGTGTGCGGAGGGCTGCGGCACGTACCCGCGGCCCCGTCGCGCGGCGCAACCACAGCGCAACCGCCAGCGCTCCCACGATCGTGAGCGCGCCACCCATCCACATGGGGCCCCGGCCGCCGAACCACTCCGCGTGGAGCCCGATCAGAGGTGCGGTCAGCGGGACGACCGTCAGCACCAGCGACTGCAGGCTGTTGACACGGCCGCTCATCTCCCGGTCGACCAGCTGCACGCGGTGATCGGCCAGCCTCGTGAACAGCACCTCCGCCAACCCCGCTGCAGCCAGCACCGCCCCGGTGAGCCACAGCGAGGGCATCAACCCGGCCGCGGCCCCCAGCACGCCGAAGCCCACGGCCCAGCCCACCACCACTCGTACCGGCGCGAGCTCGACGCGACGTGCGGCCAGCACCGCACCGAGGAGCGCACCCACCGCGACCACGGCGGTCAGCACCCCCGCCGCGGTCGCCCCCGCCCCGAACCCGGCACCGACCAGCAACGGCACCTTGAGCGCCAGGCTCTTCCCGAAGGCGGCCACGATCCCGACGAGAGCCATCGCCGCCACCAGCTCCGGCCGGACGCGCACGTACCGCAGGCCGTCGCGAACGGCGTCCCGCAGCGCGAGTCGTTTCTGCGTGGCAGCACGCCGCACGCTGTTCGGGTCGATCACGAGCAGCGACGCGACCACGGCGGCGAAGGACGCAGCGTTCGCAAGGAACAGCCATCCGGTCGCCAGCACGCCCACGAGCACACCGGCGACCGCGGGGCCCACGATGACGGCGATCTCCGTGGCCATCGACATCAGGCCTCCCGCGTTCGCCATCCGCTCCTCGGGGACCATCTCGCGCAGCAACGCCTTGCGCGACGGCCCGCCGATCGACGTCACGGCCGCGGTGAACACGCTCGCCAGGTAGACGTGCACGAGCGCGATGGCACCCGTGAGATCGAGGACGCCGAGCAGCACCGCGGAGGCCGCCAGCGCCACGTTCGTCCAGATCAGCAGCCGGCGCTTGTCGAGCCGATCCGCGAGCACCCCTCCCCAGAGCAGCACGAGCACCCGCGGGACGAACGGCATGAAGGAGACCAGCGCCAGTGCCATCGGATCGCCGCCGGTCAGCCGGAGCACCAGCCAGACCTGGGCCGTGTAATGCATCCAGCCGCCCAGCTCCGACACGGCCTGACCGATCAGGTACCTCCTGAAGTTGCGGTCCTCGAGCGACGCGAAGACCGCGGAACGAGGCGACGACGAGCGCCCGGGCAGATGACGGAACCACCGCCCCACGGCTCGGAGAGCGGCGGCGGCCGCCCGCACCACACCGGCGACGGGCCTCCCGGCTGCCGGGCGACCCGCCCAGGCGCGCAGAGCGACCACGAGCCCGAGCACCACCAACCCACCCATCGCACCGAGGAGCACGGGCAGTGCCGGCCCGGCACCGAGGACCGGTGCCGCCACCACCACTGCCGAGAGGGCGAACGCGATGGTGGCGGGATGTGCCTGGAGGCCCGTGTCATCGGGCTCGCGGCGCATCGACGCGGTGGTCGGCCCAGGGGCACGTTCGCGGACCGCGCGGACGATGTCGACGAACCGGCCGGCCTCCCTGCTGCCCGACAGGAGCGGCAGCGCCGTCTCCACCATCGGCGCCAGCGCGTCGAGCGCACCCGCGTACTCCGCGGGCAGGGCCGGGTCCGTGCGGTTGTCCAGATCGGCCAGCAGGTCCATGGCGTCGCCCGAGACCGAGTAGACGTATCTGACGTGCCGGCGCACGCTGACCCGCCTGCGATCGAGCAGCCCGGCGGCGACGAGCGTCATCGCGCGGCTGCCGGCGGTCGTCACCGGCATTCCCTGGGTCGAGGCGAAGTCGCGCACCAGCATCTCCCCCCGCTCGTCCAGGAGCTCGAGCAGGGACCGCACCGACGCCCGGTGCGTACGGGACATGAGGTCGGCGGGCAGCGGGCCGGCGGGGTGGTCGGCGATCGCCTGGATGAGCTCGACGACCCAGCCGTGCCGCACGGTATTCGTCGGGATCTGCCGGAGCTGGTTGCCGTGCAGGTCCAGCCACACCGCGAGATCGTCGAGCAGCGCGGCGTAACCCGGGTCGGCCTGACCGCTCCGGTTGTCGACGTCGTGCACCAGGGCCCGGGTGTGGGCCGGCAGCGAGTAGCGGAGGCGACGCTCCGCTCCGTCGGCGTCGGGCACGGGTGCGGCGTCGACCAGGCCCCACCGGACCAGGACACCCAGCCGGGCGTGGAACGATTTGCGCGGCTGGGACAGGGCGTCCTCCAGGTCGTCGACGCCGACACCACGCTCGCCCGCCCGAGCGATCACACCGATCAGCTCGCGCGCCGTGAGCCACTGCTCCGGCACCGCCCGGGAGAGGCTGATCGGCCTCTCCCGGACGCGTCGCAGCGGGCTGCCCTCGAGAGTCCGCAGCCGGGCCAGCGAGGCCGACATCTCCGCGGACGTCCCGTCGCGGGAGGCCGGCACCCGCCCGAGCACGCCTGCGAGGACGGCGAGCTCCCGCCGGTAGGCCGGCTCGTCGACGTCGTCGACGCCGGCGAGATCGCCGAGCAGCTGCCGTACCTGCGCCGGCACGCGGTACGGCCGGTCGCCCGGCCCGTGGCGAGCGAGCAGCCCCGCCTCGTGGAGAACCCTGATGACCGCCGGGGCGACACCGCTCGCGTCGTCGGCCCCCACACCCGACGGCGTGGCCGCGAGGGTGTGCAGCGCGTCCAGGTAGGTCTGCGCACCACGGTCGACCAGACCGGGCACGGGCAGCCGGGCGAGCAGGCCCAGCAGCGGGCGCACCCGCTCGAGGAGCTGCCCTTCCCAGAGCCCGGGATGCGTCGTCAGCACCCCGTCCAGCACCGCCCGCACGTCGCCGGGCATCTCCTCGCGGGGGACCGACAGCGCGGTCACCCGCTGGACCGGCGCGACAGCGTCCCCGTCGCGTCCGACCCGGACCAGCCCGGACCCGGCCAACACATGCACGACGGCCCGAGCCTGCTCGGCCGGTACGGACAGCACCGCTGCCCGCAACTGCTCGAGCGTGATGCCGGGGTTTCGCGCCACCTGCGCCAGCAGTGCCCGGAGGCTGCCCGTCCCGGCCGCCGTCGGCGCGTCCCGCTCACGCCGCCGCGCGATCTCGTCCCGGCGGATCCGAGCGACGGTCAGCAGGGCCTCGACGGCCGCCTGCCGGGCCGGGTCGGCGCCCGCGGACTCGAGGAGCCGGTCGAAGTCCTCGGTCAGGAGGTTCGCGTGGATCAGGCCGTCCAGCTCGGCGCGGGTGTGGCGGAACATCGCGGTCCAGCGGCGGCCGTGCACGTCGACGACCGTGAACGTGATCATGTCGGTGCGCAGGCGGTCCAGGCCGAGCTGCTCGAACCTGCTCCAGGAGCGCCAGTCGATCGCCACCTTCCCGCCCTCCTGGGAGTCGGGCAGGCGGCCGAGGCCACCGGCGAACAGGACGGCGGCCCGCCGATGGTCCGCCTCGGGCATCGAGCCGACCACCAGCCCCGCGCCGAGTTCGGGCCGCACGAGCGCGTGCAGCGCCGCCGACGGCGGCAGGGGCATCCGCTGGACCCGGTCCTCGTCGACGTCGCGGAGCCGGGCCAGCTCCCGCTCCGCCAGCTGCGCGCGCTGCCGTTCGGTCAGCAGCGGCATCCGCACCAGCACCCGGGCGTCGACGAACACCGCGAGCCGCCCGGGCCGGTCTGGGTCCGGGGCCGTGTACAGCACCACCGCGAACGGCTCGTCACGCAGGTGCCCGTTCAGGCCGGTGACGGCGTGCAGGGTCGGCCGGTACTCGTGCTCCGCCCACACCGCGTGCGGGTCGACGAGCCCGTGGGCCCGCGAGGCGACCGGCACCGGCTGCCGGGGCAGCGTCCTCAGCAGGTCCTGCACGTGACGGTTCTGCGCGTCGGAGAGGCGGGCCCCCTCGCCCCCGTCCCGCAGCACCGCGACGGCTCCGCCGCGTGGCCTGCGCGCGTGGCGTTTCTGCGCCTCCCACACCTCGCCGGTGATCGCGCCGCGGCGGCGGATCTCCTCCAGCCGCTCCACCGCCATCTCGACCTCGTCGTCGCCCAGGCCACTCGAGGCCGCCGCCCGGGTGGCGATCGTCTGCAGGTCCGCCGCGCGGAACAGCTCGAGCGCGTCGGCCTCCCACGTCACCCCGCGATGAGCACGCACGAACGGTGAGCGGATGTCGACGGGCGCCCCCGTCGCCAACTCCCGGCGGCCGGGGAAGGCGTCGCCGTTGTCGTACAACCGCGGCCGCAGCTCGCCCCCGGCCCCGGCCCCGGTGGCGAAGAAGTTCGTGTAGGTGGCGGTGGCGCGATCGGTCGCGGCGATGCCGTAGTCCAGACCGGCGGCCACCTGCTGGACGACGAGGCGGAAGTCCTGGACCGACGGGTTGCGCACCGACGGGGCGACCCAGCGCTGTGCCGAGCCACCACGCCACCGGATCGTCACCGGGACCAGCCCCGTGCCGAGCCCGTCGGAGAACACGTACGCGGCGATCTCCCGGGCCGGTTCGTTCGGCAGCAGCGGGGTCGCCAGCTTGTGGATCGCGACGATCCGGCCGTCGGCCTCGACCTGGTACATGGCGCCCCTGAGGTCGAGCCGCGGCATCGCGTGGAGTCGCGGCTCGACGTCGAGCTCTCGCAGCAGGGCGAGGCCGTCCGGGCCGGCGTGCGCCCACGACCGCAGGTCCGCCAGCTCGGTCAGGAGGGCGGCGGCGTCCTCGTCGTGCCGCCTCCCGCTCCCCGTGCCCCACGCGAACGTGAGGTGGCCGCGTTCGTGGTCGGCCACCCCGCGCCACCACCACTCGACCGGCAACCCGCGGGCGTCCAGATCCCGGAGCTCGAGGAGGACGTGCCGGAACACCACGGCCACGCTGCCGCCGCGCTCGAGGCTCCACCGGGGGAACGTGACCATCCGGTCGGGGAGGTCCTCCAGCCCCGCCCGCCTCAGCCACGGCAGTGCCCGGTCGCGGTCGAGGACCATCAGCGGCAGGTCGTCGGACAGGTAGGGCAGCGGGAGGTCGCCGTCCACGACCGCGTTCTCCTCCAGATCGGGCAGGATCGACCGGAAGCTCGACGCGTCCGACCTGCAGATCCCGCACTCGTCCGGGGTGTTCACCGCCGGCCTGCCGAGCGGGGGGAGGAGGATCGCGGCACCGCCGGACGACGCGGCAAGGGCCGCCTCCACCGCGGTTCCGAAGCCGTGCACGGCCGTGAGCACGGCAGCCGCGACGACCAGCACGCCGATCGTGAGCAGGGCCCACGCCCGGCCGCGCGGCGTGCGCGGGTCATTCCGCGCCGTTCGCTCGGGCGCGGCTGCGGAGCGCCCGCGCGCTTCTGCGGTGCTCCCGGCAGCAGTAGCGGACCGTGACCTCGTTCCCGGGGTGATCGGGAAGGGGCGCGTCGCATCCGGGGAGCTCGCAGCGGGCCCGGGCGTGCCCGGGTGCCTGGAAGACCGGCCGGACGGGAAGCGGGCGCGATTCACCCATTCGTTTCCTCCTGTGGACGGGTGGCCGTCGGCGACGGGCCACGACGAGGCAGGCGGGACCACCCCGCGCTGCCGGCTTGCGGGGGTCCCTGAGGCCGGGCCACTGCCCGGTGGGGGAGCCCGGGCACGGGTCTCGGCGCGAGCGGCGGGACGTTCCCGGTCCGGCGCGATCGCGGCCGGGTCCGGGCCGCCGTCGCGCCGGATCACGCCGAAGGCGAGGACCCCGGCCACTCCGGCGGCGGCGTCCAGGCCGGCCACCGCTACCGCGACGACGACCCCCAGCAGCACGACGCCGGCCCACAGGCGATGACCACCGAGAGCCCGGTGCCACCACCTCGCGGCGCGAGCGGATCCCGCGACAGCCGGGTCGTCACCGATCGCGGCGCGCCAGTCGTCGCCGAGGGCCAGCGCGCGCGCGACCACGGACCGCACCGCAGCGATCTCGTCCGGCGTCGCCACGCGGAGCAGGTCGTCGACGTCGCGCATGTCCTCCTGGCGCGCGCTCAGGAGCTTGCTGACGATGAGGCCCGGCACCGTGGCCACCGGCACGGGCACACCGGCGGCCCCGGCGGGGGCCGCGCCCCGGACCAGCAGCGCTTCGATTCCCAGCTCGTCGAAGGCGACGTCGAAGGTCACCGGCCGTCCACCCGGGGCGGAGGTCCGGAAACCCGCACCGGTCAGGGGCTTCGCGGGATCGGGACCGCTGATCTCCTCGAACTCCGCACCATCGGCGCCGGGGTGGAACCGCCCCGTCACCGTCGAGACGACGACGAATCCTGCCGCCTCCAGCGCACCCACGAGGCGCCAGCGGTCAGCGGGCTCCAGCAGGACGGCGACGTCGACGTCCTTCGGTCTGCGCGGTGCACCCGTACGCGCCCGCACCGCCAGGCCGCCGATGATCGCGAAACGCGATTCGTCCACGCCCGTCTGGCGCAGCGCGGTGACGAACCGGAGCAGGGCGGCCTCGGCCCGGACCTCCCGCAGCGCTCCATGGACCGGGGTGAACGCTTCCTGCGGGCCGAAGCCGGTGGCAGCAGCCCGCTCCGCTGCGTCGAGCAGCGCGTCCGCTGCGGCGGGATCGCCTGCCTGGAGCTCGGCACGCGCGGCCGCGATGGTGCGGGCGATCTCTGCGTCCCGGGGCTCATCGCGCCGGTACCGGGCCGGGAAGGCGCCGTGGAGGTACGCCAGCTGCGGTGCATCCGCATCTGCCGCCGAGACGGCTCCGCGCAGGTGTCCCGGCACCTCATCGAGCAGGATCTGCCGGGCGCGCTCCCTGACGTGCTGCAGTGCCCCGGCCAGGTCGCCCGGGTAGTGGCCCGGCCGCGTCACCGACGCCCAGAGGCTGTTGCGCAGCGCCCACCCGTCACCCAGCTCCGGCTGCTCGGGCCCCATCAGCGCCGCGACGACGCTCGCCAGGACGTGCCGATCCACGTCCATGCGCCGCAAGACGGCCACGACCCCGGCCCGCTCGCGAACGGTCAGCGTTCCGGCGGACTCGATCACCCTGGTCAGCTCGTCCAGCAGTGCCCGGACGGTGCGCCGGTCGACCAGGCCCCGCCCTCGGCCCAGGAGCGCCGTCCCGGCTCGCGGGTCTGCCGTGCTCGTCGCCTTGCGCACCGCGAGGACGGCCACCACCGACGCGGTGAGCGTCACGGCGCCGAGCGCCACCCAGACCGGCGCCCCCGGCACGGAGACCGCCAAGCCGGACCCACCACCGGGTACGGCCGCGGCGGCCGAACCGACCGTCGCGAAGTGGATCGCGACGAGCACGGCGACCACGACGCCGGCCCTGATCACCATGCGGGCCCAGGGCGGGCCGTGCGTCCACACCTGGTGCGCCAGCAGCGCCAGGACCGGGCTCACCAGCACGGCCATGACGGCCGCCGGCACGGTTCCGGTCAGGACGCCCTGCCCGAACACGGCAGCCCAGGCGAGGACGGCGGCGCCGAACCCGACAGCGATCCGGCCCCACTTCCGCGCCGGACGTCCGGTCCCGTGGCCGGGAGCGGGGTTCGCGGGCAGCGCCCGGTGCACCATCCACAGCGCCACCACCGTGACGTGGGCCGCGACAGCCGTGATCGTGCCGGCTGTTCCCAGGTCGAGGCCCGCCAGGAAGCGGGCCCCGAGCCAGGCGGCGAGAAGGCCCGGTACGCCCACGTTGATCAGCACCGGGGTCCACGACGGGTCCCCGGGCGGACCGCGGATCATCCTGGCCCGCCAGGCGGCGTCCTTCGTCAGGCCCCACACCAACCCGGCGACCACTCCCGGGCCCACCAACACCGCCCACTGAGCGGGCCAGATCGCCAGCACCCCCCAGTACAACAAGGTGATGCTGCCGACGGCACCCATCGCCCGCAGGTACGTCCCGGTGAACCGGTGCGGCCGCAGCGTGGCCGCGATCCCCAGCACAGCCGCGTGGGCGAACGCGACCCCCAGCACCACCGTCACCGCGAGCATCACGGGGTCGAACGCCACCCAGCCGTACTTGATCGTGAGCAACACGTTGCCGACGTTCGAGGTGATCGGGTAGGCGACCCAGGTCACCAGCCCCTGCACCACGCGGTGCACCGGCTCGCTGCGGCCGCGCGCCAGGTCGTACGCCACGGTCACCGCGCTCATCCCGAAGATCGCGACCGTCACGGCGTACAACCCGGAGACCACGCGGTCCAACCAGGGACCGGTGGTAGCCGCGGGCACCAGCGTGAGGACGCCCACCACGAACGTGCCGATCAGCGGCGCAGCCAGCAGTGCACCCAGCGGGCCCGGCCTGGGCTCGGCCAAGGTCAGCATGCCGCGCAGCGCGAACGCCGCGTTGCCCTCCACCGCACGCCAGGCCGGGAACGCCACCACCAGCACGACCGGTCCGACCACCGCGACCAGCACACCGATCACGCCGACCGCCACCCACTGCCCGCGGTTGCCGAACGCCCCGACGATCGCGCCGCCGACCGCGACCGCCGCGAGGAGCGCCGCGCCCCCCGGGACCGCCACCTCGACCGGAGCGGCCGCCACCCCGACCGCCAGCCCTGCGGCACCCGCGAGCAGCCACCGCGCGCCACGGCCTGCTCGGCCGGTCGGCAGGAACCGGTCGTCCAACTGGGCGGTCGGGGGCGCCGCCCGCGCCCCGCCGGTCCGCAGCGCCGTCAGCGCAGCGCCCGCAGCCCGGACCAACAGGCTCACGATGCGCCGTGGCGGAGCCCGCGGCCGTGCATCGTGGCGGCCGTCCGACCTCCGCGAGGGGTCGACCTCGGGAGCCCGGTCGGCACCGGCCTCGGGCCCACCGTCGCGTCGGGAAGGGTTCTCCCCGTCCGAGCCGTTCGGGCCGGACCCGGTTCCCCGCCCGCCGCCGGCCGCCCGCCCCGCACGGAGCGCCTTCCACGCCCGGCCGAGCAGCACCGCCGTCAGCCCGGGCGCCACCAGGGCTGCGACCACGCCGAGCGCCACGAGGATCGCCGGCCCGACGCCGCCGAGCGCGACCGCCAGCACGGATACCAGGGCCACCAACGCGGCGAAGACCGCCGCGGGCGCCGTGTGGAGACCGCCTGCGGAGCCCTTCGGCGCGCCGTCACCAGGCTGGTGATCGCCGGTGTTCTCGGGTCCGTCGAGCGCCACCACCACGGTGGTCCGGTCGTCCGCTGCGCCCCGGGACGCCGCCGCGTCGTCCACCTGACGGGCCGCGGTGAACGGCTCGTTCAGGCCCGAGTCGAAGTCGACGGCAGCGGCGAGGTCCTCCGGGGTGGCGAAGCGGTCCGACACCCCATCGGTCACGAGCACCAGCAACGCCGGTTCGTGGACCGTCCGCTCCACCACGTGGGGCTCGGGTGCCGGACGTGCACCCAGCCACCGGGTGCTCGCGGAATGGGGGTCCGAGTGGACCGGGCCTTCCGCCGACTCCTCGGTCGCCATGCTGTCGTCGATCGTCAGCAACTCGGCGCCGGTGCGGCGGATCAGGTAGGCCCTGCCGTCGCCGACCCCGACGAGCACGACCTCGGTGCCCGAGTCGGTGTGGGTGACGACGGCACCCAGCAGGGCGGTCGAGGGGGCGTCGAGGGCGTCGGCGGCGGGTGTGGTCGCCTCGGCCGCGCTGTCGTACATCGCCCGCGCCAGTTGCGCACCCGTCGTCGACGACGGCCGCTTCGTCGCCGCGTCCTTCGCTGCTCCGACCGCCTTCGCCGACGCCGGCGTGGCGGAGCCGAAGCCGCCCTGCTCGTCGGCGATCACAGCCACCACCCGGGCCTGCGAGGCGGCCGCCCACGCGGAGTCCCCGTTCGCTCCCGACCGTCCCGGCTCGCTGATCGCACCGAGCACGCCTGTCATCCGCATCTGCGACCCCACCGCGGAGCGCGTGCTGCCCTGGGTGGCAGACCCGTCGACGTCCCACAGCACGGTCAGCGACTCCTGGATCGCCCTGATCGACTGCTGGTCCGTGCGGATCGCATCGATGAGCTTCGACCGCAGCTTCTCCAGGCGATCCCGTCGGGCGGCGATCAGGTCGTCCACCCTCACCGGTGCACCGGTGAGGGTGAAGAAGGCGACGTCCCGCGGCCGCGGACCCGGTGACCTCACGCCGTCACCGAGTTGCTCCAGCGCCTTCTCGACCTCACCCAGCAGGTCTCGCTTCCGACCCAGGTCGGCGTTGATCCGCGTCAGCCCTCGCCGCTTGATCTTCAGCTCGTAGTGGACCCGACGCGTCCGGAACCGCGCCGGGACTGCCGCGAGGCGCCGCAGGAACGCGGCCGGCAGGATCCGGCCGACCGCCCGTGCCGACGCCAGGACGACGGCGCGTACCGCCTTCGCCGGAGCAGCGATGAGACTGATCGTCCGCACGACCTTGCCGTCGCGGACGACCTCCACCTTGAGCGGCGCGAATCGCAGTTCCGCCCAGGCCGGCTGGTAGGGGTCCGGCGGGCCGACGCCGATCAGGAAGTGCACCTGCGAGATGTAGGAGAAGACCTGCCACGTCACCAGCGCCCAGTCATGGCCTGCCACCCAGTTGACGAGGCGCCGGACCGGGTGGAACCCGACGACGGCCGGGCTCGGCACCTTGCGCTCGATCTTCTTCCCCGGAACCTCGAAGTGCACCAACCCCACCCTGAGGGCGAACAGCCGTGCGACCACGAGAACGGCGTCGAGGCGCAGCAGCGGGAACATCCCGACGACGCGATTCCTCATCTTCGTCCGGAAGTTGAGGTTGTCGGCCTGGTCCAGCACGCTGACGACGCCGTAGTTCCCACCGCTGCCGCCGAGCCAGAGCTCGAAGAGCTCGTCCCACCAGCGCGGCAGGGGGACCTGCGCGTACAGGCTCTCCCTGAACTGCGGGCCGACCGTCGCGGCGCGGTTCCACACCTTCGACTTCACGAGCTGCCAGAGCCCCCGGACACACTCCCGGAACGTCTGCGGCTTCGAACCCGGCACCTTCTTCTTCAGCGCGAGCTTCACGTGCAGCAGCTGGAACACCCAGTCGCCGACCGGTCCGAGGAGGGGCTGCAGCCCCGTCGGGTAGAGGCGGCCCTCACCCGACGGCTTCAGCGTCCGCAGGAACGTCGCCGCCCCGGACAGGATCCGCGCCGGCCAGGCCAATGGTGCCTTCGCCCAGTCGCCCCCCCACAGCAGCCACAGCTGGATGCCGGGCGGCCAGGCCGCCACCCGGGACCGCAGTGCTCCCCAGGCCCGAGCGGGTGACGAGAGAGCTGCCCGGACCGCATCGCGTCCCCACAGCAGCCACACCTGCACCTCGACCGGCAGGTTCCGCGCCCACCAGTGCACGCGGGGGGCGAGCCGCCGCTGCCACAGTGCGAACACCGCCAGCGCGACGACCGCGCCGCCGAGGATCTTCCTGGCGACGTCGATGGTGATCCGGACGTAGGCCGGTGGCTGCGGGCCCTCATCGACCGGCGGCGTGGTGTCGGCCGGGCCGGGTCCACCATCGGGCGAGACGTGGCTGCTCCGGGGCGGCAGCGGTGCCTCTTCCGTGCCCGGTCCGGGGCCCTGCGCAGGCGGCAACAGGATCCGCAGCTGCTCACCTGCGAAGATCAGGTCTGGGTTCGCCTCGATCTCCGCAGCACGCACCGGGTCGTCGGACGTGACCCGGTCGTAGCCGGACAACCCGTACCGGCGCGTGAGGCCGAAGATCGTGTCGCCGGGCACTACCCGCACGACCACCGAGTCGTCCCGCGCGGCCTCAGGGGCGACCGCGCCCACGGGCCCGCGCTCGGGTACGACCGACTCGATCGCGGCGTCCCCGCGTCCCGGCTCGATCGCCGCTGCGGCGGCCGTCGCCGGTCCGCCCAGCATCGCGCCCAGGAGAGCACCGGCCAGCGCGGTTCCGGCAGCCGCCGCGCCCAGCCGGACGCCCAGCACCCGGACCCGCAGCGCCGTGAGTGCGCGCACGAGCCGTGAA
Source organism: Pseudonocardia zijingensis (assembly GCF_042657305.1). Lineage (NCBI taxonomy): Bacteria > Bacillati > Actinomycetota > Actinomycetes > Pseudonocardiales > Pseudonocardiaceae > Pseudonocardia > Pseudonocardia zijingensis. The sequence continues at coordinate 176,119 of NZ_JBHSKO010000007.1, forward strand.
AGCACCTCCGTCGCGCGCGGTGGCCCGCGCGCACGCACGTCCCGAACGAGCTTCACCCCGGCGAACACGACCGCCGCCGCCGCGCGGCCCAGTAGGCCGAACCAGGCCACGCCCTCCACGAACGGCGGAACGCCGTCCGCACCGGAACCGCGCCCGCCCGGGAGGCTCCCGAGCGTCGTCCCCGACGGGGGCCCGCCGGCCGGGCCGACGGGACTGCCGCCCGCTCCTCGGTCCGCACCCTCGACCGGCGGCAGGACCGCCTCGCGCCGGTCGGAGTCGATCTGCGCGTGGCGGGCGAGCACCTCCTTGATCGCCTCGCGCTCGAGCGCCTTGCGGATCGCCGTGGTGGCCGAGCCCCCCAGCCCCATCGCGGCCAGGGCGCCGTCGTCCAGGGCCGCCACCTGCGTGATGGTGGTGATCCCGTTGTCGAGGAAGGCGCGATAGGCCGGGGCCCGGTGGCGTCCGTCGCCGTTGCCCGGGTTGCGGATGTGTGCGATCAGCTCCTCGACCCGGTTGTCGCCGTCCCAGTCCACCTGCTCGGCGGGGTGCAGGCCGGACTGGACGGCGCGCAGGTGGTTGCGCACGAACCACCACTGCTTGTCACCGTTCCCGCCGGAGCGATCGGCGAGGGCCTGCGCCCGGACGTCGGCCTCGGTGACCACGGGGCGGGAAGCAGGGCCGGCGAGCCAGTCGATCGCCATGTCGAGCCACTCGTCGACCTGCGTGGTGCCGATCCCGAGCTCCGCCGCGATGTCCTCGACGGCAGCACCGCGCGCCCACGCCACGAAGACGTGCAGCTCGCGGGTCACCATGAGCTCCAGAGCCGACGGTTCGTCCCCGCCCTCGGACCAGTTGCCGCCGAGCCGTTCGTCGAGCAGGCGCACCCCGACCCGGACCGTGGCCGCCACCTGGCCCGGGCTCGTCCCCAGGCGGTCCGCGAGCTCGGCCTCCCGGGTGAGGCGGCGCAGCTGCCGCATGAGCTCGGCTTCCAACTCGCGCGCGGTGACGTCCACGGCGACGTCGCCGGGAAGCTTCGCGACGAGGGCGAGCAGGTGGGCGAACACGACGTGCACGTCGGCGCCGGTCTCATCGGCCCGCCGCACCGTGATCGCGGCGAGGTGTGCGGCCTGGGCGGTGGGCCCGGCCCCCACCCAGGTGCCACCGTTGCGGTGGACCGTGAGCGCGGCCTCGGCCGCAGCAGCGGTCAGGATCGCTGCGGCCTCGTCGTGCTTGCCGTCCAGGGCCAGCGAGTATGCCCGCCCGACCTCCTCCAGGGTGAGCGTGGCCGCCGGCGCCGTGACCCGGTCGCTGTCGTCCTCGGTGGCGGGGGTCGCACCCAGCAGCTCGCGGTAGCGCTGCAAGGCTCCGGCCATCGCGATCTCCGCCCGGATGAAGTCCACCGTGGCCTGGAACACCGGGTGTGCGGTGGCGTCGCCCTGCCATGGGGCGCGCCATGCCTCGGCGAGAGCGGCGCGGGCCCGGGCCGCCGCGGTGCCGGCGGTGGCAACCTCAGCACCAGCAGCCCCCCGCTGGGCCGCCACGGCCGGGTCGAGGTCGGTGGCCCGCGCGGTCGTCGGGTGCGGATCGGCAGCCGGCTCGGCTGCGTGGACGAGCGAGTCGGGCCCGTCCTCGCCGTCGAACACGCGGTCCAGCGCGACGCGGTGCCTCTGCTCGGCGGTGCGCACGGCCTGCTCGAACAAGGCGTCGACAGCCGGGTCGACGATCCGGCCGGAGTGCCCCCGGTACTTCTCGCGCAGCTCGCGCAGGCGACGCGGGTTGGCGTACTCGTCGAGGGCGGGGTCCCCGAGCGATCTGACCACGAAGACGAAGCCCGGGTCACCGTGCCTGCCCACGCGCGTCTTCAGCTGGCTTCCCGAGGCTTGCGAGGGGTTGGTGACGCGCACCACGAGCACGGCGCCGCCCCGCTCGTTGATCGCATCGTGCTGTGCCTTGTCGCCGGCACCGAGCCTGACGTCGATACCCAGGCCGAAGCCCGGGTCGTGGACGCTGCCCACCCCGGCCTCGCCCGCGTGACCGAGCACCTCCGTCTCCCAGTGCGGCAACGACTCGCCGTTGACGACGAACGGGGTGCCGTACCGCTCGCCGCCGGCCTCGGACTCGGCGATCCCGCGCTCGGCGACGAACACGGGCCGGACGTCCGCGATCCCGTGGGCGTACACGTGGGCGGCGAACTCGTCGGCCTGCGACTCCGTGGCGAACGTGTGCGTCGACTCCTCCAGGAACGAGGTCTTCGACCTGGGGACCTCCACCACACGCATCCCGTAGTGCTTCTCGAACACGCGCGCCGCATAGCGCGCGGTCCCGGTGGTACCGCTCCTGCGCTCGTAGAGCCCGTAGAACTCACGGGCGTCGGTCGAGGCGACGGTCCTCTGCTCGGGGCGGACCGGGACCCCTTCCTTCGCCTCCACGAAGTGGTGGAACGCCCACCGGTGACCGGGTTGGGGCCGCTTGCTGAACTTGCCGAGGATGACGACTTCACCGTTGTCGACGATGTAGTGCCTGCGCCTGCTGGCCTGCAGCGCAGCCAGCGCCTTCTCGATGTCGACGGCGGTCCAGTCGTCGACGTGGCCGCTCAGTGCGTCGGCGACCAGGCGTTCGCCCTCGCGGGTCAGCTCGAACTGCTTGCGCAGTCGGTTGCGCGGCCGGTAGTGCTTCCTGTCGAGCGTCGCGGCGGCTTCGAGGATCTTGCCGAGCGCCTCGGCGTCGGGAGCCGGACCCGGAACGGGCACAGCGATGATCTTCCGAGAAGCCGCCTCCTCGTAGCCGAGGCGGTCGGCCTCGGTCACGTGCAGTGCCCTCCGGCGCGGAGCAAGCTCGCGGTGACCCTCGTCGAGGGACGAACGCCGGTGCTTCTCGTGGGCGTAGTGGTGCTGGAACTGGCTGTCGGTGCCGAGCGTGATCCCCGGGCCCTCGCTGAGCCGGTACGTGGCGAGCGCGCTGCCGGCATCGCCGCTGTGGGAGGGCAGCTCGTGGACGGGCACGCCCAGCTCGCCGGCGAGCCGGTGCAGCACATCGCGGGTGCCGGCGAGGAGCTTCGGGGTGGCGAACAGCATGTCCACCGGTCGGCCTTCGAGCGCGTTGACCAGGCCCGCGAGCGCATCGACCAACGTCTTGCCCTCGCTCTGGGCGAGCTGCACCACGTGGTTGCCGCTCAACGCGAGCCGCAGAGCCGCCTGCTGACTCGTCGTCAGCACGATCGGCTGCCCGTCGCTCTCCTCCGTGCGGTGCACGAGCTCGATGAGCAGCGGGAAACGCTCGTCCCTGCCGGCTGCCTCCTGGATCTTCCGCGCGAGCTCGCTGTTGCTCAGCCCCGCGAAGCCCGCTGTCCGCTGCCTGGCCCACTCCTCGTTGTCGTCGATCGCTTCCCGCAGTGCGGCGTCGACGATGCGCCGTTCCCGCGCAGGGAGGTGAGCGGTGTCCGGAACCGCGTTCGGCCCGGCCGGCAGTGCCCCGGCCGCTGCCTCCTGCAGCTTGGCCTCCTGGAGCTTGCGGGATTCCAGGTACGCGACTTCGGCTGCCTCGGCGATCCAGTTCGCCTCGGTGTCGGGAACCGGGGCCTGCTGACCGTGGTGCGCAGGCGCGGCGGCGCCACCGGGCGGCGGCAGCGCGCTCTCCCAGTTCGACGTCGCCGTCTGCGGTGCGTGACCCTCGGGGTCGGGACGCGTCGTCGCGGCCGGACCGCTGGGTGCCGGCAGGCCGGTGGCGATCGTCGCGCTGTCCGGCGTGCCTGGCCCGGCCCCGCCGGATCCACCAGCGGCCGGCCCCGCACCGCGTGCGCCGCCGGAGGGAGGCAACGGGTGCCCCGCGGGACCGGTGCCGCGGTCGGGGCCCGGCTCGTGCCGCTCCGGGACCGCGCTTCCGTCGATCGCACCGACCGGCGCCACACCCCTCACGTCGAGGTCGCGCCCGCTCCCGGGGAAGCCCCGCCGGAGCACGAGCCTGGTGTCGGCCAGTTCGGCGCGCGCCTCCTCGTCGGTGAGCCGGCCGCGCTGGTCGTAGAACTCCATCTGGCCGCCGGCGGCGCGCCCGTAGACCATGTGCGAGGTTGAGCCGCCGTCCTCCCACGTCCACATCACGTACTCGGCGCCGTCCGGAGCCCCGGCGAACTCCCATTCGAGCTGCTCGTACGAGCCCGGGACGAACCGGCCGCGGAACACGCCCTGCACCCCGTCCCGGGCCGCGGTCGGGTCCGTCAGCGTCCCCTTCGGCAACGCGGTCAGGTCGACCGCGTCCGGGCTCGGCAGAGCACCGTAGGCGCACATCGCCTCGAAACAGCCGCCCACGGGCCTGGTCGGCGCTGCCGAAGGCGGCGTCTGCGGACTTCTCGTCCCACCGCTCGGCGGGTTCGGCCTCGGCCGGCGGACGCTGTTGGGGACCTTCCACGCAGCGTGCTCGGGGCCCTGATCGAGAGAGGGGCTGACGCGGGTGAGATCCACGCCCCGTTCTTGCAGCACCCGCTCCAGTTGGTCGCGGTTCCCGAAATCGGACTTCCCCCGATGCCGGTCGGGGAACCCGCCGCTGTGGGTGTTCATGTGGGCCACCTGGCCCGGCCTGCCCGGCACGATCGCCAGGAGTCCAGCGGCGGCTACGCGCCCGTTGTCACCGAGCACACCTCGATGGCCGACAACGGGCTCGACGACGTAGATGTTGCCGTGCTCGTCCAGCACGTAGGACCAGATCGAACTCGGCTCTTCGAGGAGTTGCCGGGTGCCGGCCCGGTAGAACAGGCCGTCCCGCACGTACAGCCGTTCCGACTCCGGCGGAACCCGGGTCGAGCGGGCCTTCTCGGGATCCAGGTGCGGCGCCAGGGGCAACGGCTGGTCACGGTGCAACGGCCGATCCGGGTCTTCGTGACGGGCGCCGAACAGTTCGCCGACGATCGGGAAGAGCCCGGTGCCGGCGCCGTCCAGGTTCTCGCCGTCGATCGGCACGACGCCGACGATGTTCTTGACCTCGGGGCTGTCCGGCGCGAGGTTCCCCTGCTTGTCCCGGAAGGCGGCCTCGCCGTCCTCGACGACGAGGGTGAACATGTGGTCCCGGCTTCCGTCGCTCCGATGGGACCAGACCAGGTAGAACCCGTCCTCCAGCTGCGGGATCTGGTCGGCGGACATCACCTGCGGCTGCCGCCCGTACCGCTGCTCGAGCTCCGCGAGCACATCGCCGGCCGCCCGCTCCGGGAAGAACGTGGCGGGCCCTGGTACTCCGGGAACCGGCTTGCCGGCCCGCCACAGGTGGTCGTCCGCGGCGCGGACGCACCACTGCACGCAGTCGTTGAGGTCCGGGGCGTACGAGGGGTCGATCCGAATGTCCGCCACGGCGTCGTGCTGCTGCCGCTCGAGCGGGAGATCCCGTCGCTCGGGGAGGTCCAGCGCTTCGCGCAGCCATCGAGCCGGTCCCCCGGTCGGGATCAGCTCCAGCACCGAACCGACCGGATGGCTCGGGATCGCCACCGCGTCGGCGTAGCGGTTGAGATCGAGGGCTCGGCCGGCCGCGACCTCGACCTGGTGGTCCAGGTCCGCGATGCGCCACGAGTCCCACTGGCGGTAGGACCCCAGCCCTCCCGCGTCGGAGAGATCGAACTCCTTCCCGTGGATCCGGATCTTCGTCAGCCCACGCGCCGCGAGGCGCCCGACCTGCGAGGACTCCGCGCGGGCGACCATCGCGACCCGGGCTGCCGCCCGCGCGGCGGACGTCGCCGCCACGGCGGGGATCCGCAGGCCGAGGGACGCGGCACCACCGAGCACCGTGAAGGGGGTCAAATCCTCCATGAGGCTGAGGACCGGGTGCTCGCGGTAGCCCATCACCCCGTTCTCCGGATCACCGTTGATCACGGTGGAGAAGTCCTGCTTGATCACCGCAGGTCCCCACCTGCGGACCATGTTCATCGTCGGCGTGACGAACAGGTTCCCCAGGAACGGGTCCTTGCGGGTGTAGGCCTTGTCCCAGGTGTCACCGGGCCGGGTCCGGATCCGCCCGGACGTCGCGGCGTCGAAGTGGCGGCCACCGGGGAGGACCACCTCCCGCCACGCGCCCACGGAGTACTGCACGGACTCGATGCCCCACTCCACGGCCTGCGCCGCACCGACTGGCGCATTGATGACGATCGTCCCGATGTCCCGCACCGCGTTGCCGGCGACCTCCGCACCCTCATCCGACGCACCGACGACGGCGAGTACGTATCGGGCTCCCTCCGCGATGTTGTCGAGCTTGTTGGTCGCGGCCCTGTTGAAGATCAGCGTTCCTTGCATGCCGGGAGCGGGTCGGGCGTCGTCGAGCTGCGCTCGGACCTCGTCCGACAGGAACCTGGTGACGCGGTCGAAGTCATCGATGTCGACCTCGCCGCTCTCCACCGCCTGCACGAAGGCGTCGAAACGCGCAGCCCTCTCCGCCGGTGTCGCGGTCTCCGGCAGCTCCTCGATGTACATGTCCATGAACGTCTCGGCGTCGCGGATGTGCTCCCGCTCGAACCTGGCCGGCGTGAAGTGAGCGGCGAAGCCCGCCTGCTCCTCGGCGCTCATGTCCTCGAAGATCTCGCGGACCCGGTTGCCCGGATCCGAGGAGATCCCACCGGCGTACGTGGGAAGCCGGACGACCGACGTCGCCGCCAACCGGGCGTCCGGGGCACCGCTCGACGGCAGCAGCATTCCACCGAGCAGGCCGACCGTGGCCGAGGAGTCCCGGACGTCGGCGTAACCGCGCTCGGCGAGCGAGTACAGCTTGTTCACGAGGCTCGTGACCTCGTTGCGCTCCTCCGAGGTGGCAGTCCGCGGCAACGCGGGGTCAACCGAGAGGATCTTGTCCAGGTTCGCGCTCGCCGCCCGCAGGTTCTGCGCCGCCGTGGTGTTCCCGATCGCCTCCGTGATGGCGATGTCGACGGGGATCAGGCGGTCCATCTGCTCGACGACAGCCGTTTGCCTCTTGCCGATCTCGCTGTTGAGCCGATCCTCCTCCGCGAGGATCTGCCGGTACTGGACCCCCAGCAGGAGTTCCTCCTGCCGGCTCAGCGGCCGGCCCTCGGTCGCCTCGAACTTCTCGGTGTAGTCGCCCACGAACGCGGCGAGGTCGTCGATCTCGGGTTCGAGGGCCTGCTGGTGCGCCCGTGCGCCGTCGAGGCGCTGCTCGCGGGTACGGAGCTCGTCGAGGGCGTGCTCCGGTCGCAGGACGACGAAGCCCGCCGCGTTGACGTCCTCCTCCGGGACGAGGGTCTCGACGACCCGGGAGTCCGCCATCGCGTCGGCGCGCTGATCTGCGTGACGAGCCACCGGACCGCGCGGGATGTGGGGCGCCAGCGCCGCGAGCGGGTTCGACGCCCCGGCCAGGCTGTCCGACGCCGCCTCGTAGGCCTCGCTGAGAGCGTCCACCTCGTCCGGGCTCACCTTGCCGTCGGCGAGCGCGGGGTGGGCGGCGACCGCGGCCATCCCGGGTTCGACCGCGCCCGTTCCGCTGAGCTCGTCGACCACGTAACCCGGAGCCGTACCGTCCTTGCCGATCTCGGTGCCCAGGGCCGCCAGGTACTCCTCGGCTGCCTGGAATCGCGCGTTCTCGACCTCGTCGGCGTTCTTGCCGCGAAGCCGTGCCTCCTGAGCGGCGAGGTCGCCCGCTCGGTCCATCCCGTCAGCGACGAGCCCGGGCGCTTCCCGCGCAGCGTCGCCTGCGAGGTTCTCGAGCTGGTTGTCGAGGAGGCCGGGCTCGAAGCCGACCCCGGCACCGCGCCACACGTCGGCCGCGGCCGCCGCGATCTCGCGCTTGTTCCGCGTCTGCCCCTCCTCGATCCCGAGGACCGTGGTGAGGTGCCCCGCCGGCGTGCTCGGGTCGCCCGGTTCGAGCAGGTACCCCGGCAGCCCCGTCTCCGAGTGCGTCGGACCGGGCACACCGTGCTCCCGCACCGTCGCACCGATGTCCTGGCTGTAGTCGTACTTCGCGTCCGCCCGGGTCTTCGCGATCACGTCGGGCCGAGAACCCCAGGTGGCGCGGGACGTCCACGCGCCGGGGCCGCCCTTCCTGAGCTTCAGGGGATCGCCGGCGAAGCGGATGCCGAACTCGGCGGCGTCGGCGGCCGCGTCCTGTCCCTCGGCGATGGCCGGGCTGCGCCGCCAGTGCCCGTACGCCGCTTTCAGGACGTTGTCCGGTGCGCCGTTGGCGGCGGCGCGGGCCGGTGCCAGCGCGTCCCGGGCAGCCTGGGGGAGCGCGGACTTCGCGCGCTGGTTCGCATCCCACTGCCCCCGCACCGCCGCCGGCATCCCGTTGACCACCGTGAGGTAGTCGGTCCGGAGCTGGTTCCCGGCCTTGGCGGCGAGGTCCTTGGACGCGCCGTGGCGCGCGGCGTTCTCGCGTCCCAGCTTCTGCGCCTCGGCCGCGAGATCCAACGCGGCCTGCATGCGGGCGTCCGCGTGCGCGTTCGCACTGGCGACCGTCGGGGCCGACCTGTCCTCGCTCAGCCCGGCCCGGAGCTTGCTGCGGAGAGCTTCAGCAGCTTGGTCGGCGGCCTCGTGGAGCGCATCGAACCGGGCCTTGTGGTCCGCCGCGGCCTTGAGCTCGCTCATCGGCCCGCCCGTGGCGCCGGCGACGGGAGCAGGAGGCTTCCGGCCGTAGGCCGTGAGGGCTCCGGCAACGGCGTCGAAGTAGCTGGCCCGGTAGTTCTGGGCGATGCTCTTCGCCTCGGCCGCGCTGGCCCCCTCGGCCACGGCGTCCTCGTAGGCGGTGTCCGCGGTCTGGTCGGCCTCGGCCGCCAGCTGCTCCTTGTCCTCCTTCTCGTTCGCGTACGCACGCGCGATGTGGTTGTCCGTGGCGCCCTGCTTCACGAGCCGGTCGCCCAGACCCGCGTCCTGCAGGTCGCGGCCGGTCTGTTCGGCCTTGCGCTGCGTCTCGGGATCGAGCTCGGCCTGGACGTACACGGCGGTCTTCTTGAGAGCCGGCGCGAGCATCGTGAAGGTCGGCGTGGACATGCTCTGGCGGAAGTTCGAGCAGTCGCCCGTGCACTCGACGTCGTTCCCGTTGCGGTAGAGGCCGCAACCGGCTCCCGACGATCCCGAGCAGTCGCCGAACCGGCGGGCGTTCCAGATGCCACCGTCCTGATCCCAGTTCTGTTGCTGGGCCCAGCTGATGTCGAACTCGACGTGCGCGGCGTACGACTTCGTGCACCGGGCCTCGTTCGAGCAGGCGACGCTGGTCATGGCGTACCCGTCGCCTGCATCGGCCTGCACGAACACCCAGCCGCCGCCGGAGCCCGCACCCCCGGAACCGGCGTCGCGGGCGGATGCCCGTGCCCACGAGCCGGACGGGTGCGACTGGTGCACCGACGCGTGCACCGACCAGCTGTGGCGACAGCTCGAGCCCGCCGACGCCGTGCACGACGCGCCGGCCAGGGCGTACCCCGCGCTCGCCCCGACCTGGCTCGAGCCCGCGCACCGGCCGTTGTCCGCTGCGGTGCAGTCGGACCGGGCGACGGCGGTGCCGTGCCCGCCGGGGAACGCGGCCCGCGCCTCTCCTGCGGTGTGCGTCCGGCAGCCGGTGCCGTCGCAGCTCGCGGTGGCCTCGGCGAGCGCCTCTCCGGCCGAACCGCCGGTGGCGACGGTGCAGCCTCCGGCGGCTGCGCAGGTGGCACTCGCAGTGGCACGGACCTGAGCACCGCCCGTCGCCGTGGTGCTCGACGCCGCGCGCGTCCCGCAGCCACCGGCGCTACCGTCGTCGCACGCGACCGCGATCATGGCGTTCGTCCGCGGAGCGGTGGCGGCGGTCGAGGTCGTGGTCGAGACACTGATCTGGGCCCGGCACGCGGCTGTCCCGGCGCAGCGGGTGTCCCCGCTCGCGGTGCTGGTGCTGCGCAGGCCGCTCGCGCTCGCGGTGGCGGACGCGCTCGCGGTCACCGCGCCCGTGCAGCCGGCATCGGGGCAGACGATGCTGGAGCCGGCCCGCCCGCTCCCGGAGATCCCCGCGATCGGTGCGCCGTCCGTTCCGGTCTCGCCGGAGTCGCGCCTGGTGGAGGTGCCCGCGTCGCTCGCGGTCACGCATCCCGCGGCGGCCGCGGTGCAAGTGGCGTTCGTGGTGGACGTGCCCGGCACGCCGGAGGTGGCACCTGTCGTGCCTGCCGTGCAGCCGGGGCCTGCGCACTGCGCGATGGCGGACGAATCCGCCACGGTGGCCGGGGCGCCGGTCACCGGCTTGCTCGCCAGCGCTGCGGCCCCGGTGGCGGCGGCGCGCGCCTGCTTCGCGGCCGTCGCCGCGGCGCTCGCGGCCTTCTTCTGTTCTGCGGTCGCCCCCTCGCGGGCGGCGATCTCCGCTGCCTGCGCGGCGAGCTGCTCGGCCTCAACAGCCTGCTGCTCAGCCTGCTCGGCGGCGTCGTTGTTCTGTTCGGCGACGATGTCGGCCACGACCTGGCCGCTCGCCGCGGTGGAGCTGGTCTGCGCCCGGCAGCCGGACTCACTGGTGGTGCACGTGGCGCTGGTGCCTGCCCGGCCCTCCGGTGGCCCGCGGGCCCCGTTCGCCCCCTTCACGGCGATCGGGCCGTCGCTGCCTGCGGCGGAGGTCCGCGCCGTGCCGGAGCAGGCGACGCCGTCCGCGCAGTCCAGCGTCGCGCTCGCCATCGTCCAGCTCGATGCGCCGGGCACCGTGGGGGCGCCGGAGTTCGCGCTCGAGCCCGGCGCGGTGGGCGCAGGCAGGGTCGCCGGCTGCTGCTCGTCGGACGGCTGCCCGGCCGGAGGTTCGTCGCCGGTGGTGCCCGAGGTGACGGTCGCGTTCGCCGTGGACCGCTCCGCCACCAGCGGCGTGATCACGTTCGCGTCCGGGCCGGACGAGGCGCCGGAGTTCGTCACCGCCTGGCACACCCCGCCCGGCACGCCCTCGCACGACCCCTCGGAGTGCGAACCGCGCGGGTCCGGCGACACCACTGGGTCGGTGGCGGTCGCGGCGCTCGTGACCTTGCCGGTGCACGGGGTGTCACCCGCGCACGTCATCGCCGCGCCGGCCGCGGACGCCGCCGACGGGCCCGTAGGCAGCCGGGCCGCGTTCACCGGCTGCCCGTCGCCTGCCAGGGCCAGCGCGGCACCGGGGCCGCTGGACGCGGTCGAGACCGAACGGACCTCGCAGCCCCCGGTCGCGCCCGTGCACGACGCCTTGCCCTCCGAGGTACGCGGCGTTCCGTTCGCCACCGCGCCGTCCCACGCCGTGGTGCTCGTGCGCACCGAACCGGAGCACGTCGTGCCCGCCTCGCACACCAGGCCCGCGGTCGACGACGCGGTCGACGACGGCCCCGCCGCGGCCTGACCCGCCACCGGCAGTCCGGTCGCCGGGTCGGTCACCACGAAATCGGGAGCGCTGGAGGCGGCGGAGCTCGTCTCGCCGGAGCACCCGCCACCGGTCACCGTGCACTCCGCCGTGGCTGACGTGCCCCGGGCGGGCGGGGTGACCCCGGTGTCGCGCGCGCTCGTCGACGACGCCGCCGTGCCGCCGCACCCGCCGGCACCACCGGCGCACTCCACGGACGCACCCACGGTCGACACGCTCACCGGGCCGGACACGGCGGCGTCCGTTCCGTCCTGCGCACGGTCGGCGACCCTCGTGCCGGACCCGCCCGAGCAGGTGCCGCCCGCGCCGTGCACCGTGCAGGACGACGCGCCCGTGCTGCTGCGTACGCCGGCGACGTCACCCGATGCGGCGCCCGAGGTCGTGTTCCACCCGCGGCCGGTGCAGCCTGCGATCGCGCACACGGTTTGCGAGGAGGCCTCGCTGACGGCCGTGAGCACCCGGTCGACGGCGCCCACCAGGGACACGTCACGGGAGGACGCCTCGTCGTCCGCCCGGGAGGACGCGTTGCTCACGCAGTCGCCGTCGGTGGCGGCGCAGGTCGACGCCGCGCTGGTCTCCCGCACCGGCGCTGCCGCGCCCGCGACCGCCGGAACCCCGGTCACCTTGCCGTCCGCCTTCGCGCCGGCCTCACCCGAGCAGCCCGGGACGTCGTCGCAGCGCACGCTCGCGGCCACCGTGCTGACGGCCTGCCCCTCGTCGTCGACGCGGGTCTCGCTGGAGCCCCCGCACGCCCCGCCGCGGGCCACGCAGCTCGCCGCGCCATCGCTCGTGCGCTGCGCGCCGCCGGTGCCGCTGGTGATAGCGGTGCCCTTGCCTTCGCAGGCACCGGTGCAGTCGACCTCGACCGCGGCGTCCGCCGACTCCTCATCGGCCTCGCTGCGCGCCGCGCAGCTCCCACCGGTCACCGTGCAGCCCGCCTTGCCGTCGGTGGCCGACTCGGTGGCGGCGCCACGCTCGACGGTGCGGCTGCTCGCCTCACCGGTGGTGCTCGCAGACCCGGAGCACCCGTCCTCGCAGTCGACCTCCGCCTCGGCGACGACGGTCTCGTCGACCTCCACATCGCTCGACGTGCGGCAGCTGCCCGTGCACACGGACGCGCCGCCGCCCTCGACCCGGCGCTCGTCCTCGGCCGTTCCCGCCTTGCGCACACCGGACCGGTCGGCGCCCGAACCCTTGCTGCGGCTGTCGCACGACCCACCCGCGGCGTCACAGGACGCCTCAGCGCCGTCCTCGTCCGCGCGGGTGCGCACCTCGCACTCCCCGGTGCACCGCGCCGACGCGTTCTTCGCCGTGCCGTCGGCGCCGCGACTGGACGCGCTGCTGCGGCAGCCGGAGTCGTCGCACGACGCCTCGGACTTCGATCCACCCGACTTCGACGACGCCCCGCACCCGGACGTCACCCCGGACAGGCACAGCTTCCGCTCGGAGTCCCGCTCGCCGTCCGCGGACTCGCTCACCGACCCGCAGGCCGTGAACGCACCGTCCGAGTCACAGCCGGCGGTCGACCCCTCACCGTCGAGGTCGTCCTCGGACACCTCCCGCACCTCGCGATCGGAGGCCTCCATTAGCTCGTCGGTGGCCTCGTAGACCTCTTCACGCCGCTCCTCGAACTCGGCGACGTTCTCCTCGTGCGTGTCGCGGTCGACCGCGCCCGAGGCGACCCGCTTCTCCTCGGCGTCGAGCTCCTTCTCCCGCTCGCTCAACTCCCGGTGGCCGTCCACGACCTCGTCGACCAGCTCGACCTCGTCGTCCGAAACCTTCTCGCGGTTCTCCCGCGCCCGCTTCTCCAGCTCCGCGTGCTTCGCGGCCTTCTCGGCGTACTCGGCCTGCGACGTGCTGCCGGCCGCGGCGTTCTTCTTCTCGCGCTCCAGCTCGTCCTTGCGCTCGTCGGACTCGATCCGGTCCTCGAGCACCCGCTCGATCCGCTCGGCCGAGTCCTCGTCGTCGTCCTCGTCGTCCTCGTCGGACTTGCGGCTCGTGTCCTCGTCCGGAGGACCGCGCTCGCTGAACAAGGAGACCTGCTGCTGTTCCTCCGACTCCGAGCCGTCGCAGCCCTCGCCGTCGTCGCACAGCTGCTCCTCGCGGTCGGACGCATCCGGCGCCCCGCTGAGCTGCTTCGCCTCGCCGCCGTCCGAGTCGAGCTTCCGGCTCGCGGCCTCGACGAGGCGCTCGAGGTCGTCCTCGGACACCTCGTCCTCGTCGGCCACCGACCGCACCGCGTCCTCGACGAGGTCCCGGACGTCCTCGCTCACGTCCTCGCGATCGCGGTCGCGATCGTCCTCGGAGTCGGAGTCGGAGTCGGAGTCGGCGCGCTTCCGATCGTCGGCGTCGAGCCCGTCGAGCGCCGCGCGCACGGCCTTCTCGGCCCGGTCCCGATCATCGTCGCCCTCGCCGGAGGACCGCAGGGCGCTGAGCGACTTCCTGTCCTCGGCCCGCTCCCCGTCCTTCGCGTCGTCCTCCTCGTCGTCCGCGGCGGTCGCGCGCAGGCTCACCGCGTCCTCGTCGCGCCCTTCGGCGTCGTCGTCCCGCTCGCGCGCCTTCTTCTTCTCGGCGTCGCGGTCGGCGGTCGTCACGCGGGCGCGCCCGGAGTTGTCGTCGGCGTTGTCGTCGGAGTCGTCGTCCGCGTCGGCGCCGTCCCGGCTGCGCGTGGTCGTCGCCGACTCGTCGTCGTCCTCTTCCGAGACGGCCGAGCCCTGCTCGTCACCGTCACGGTCACGGGACCCGCCGCTCACGGCCCGGACCCGGTCGGCGCGCTCGGCGTCCTCGTCGGAGTCGTCCTCGTGCCGCTGCGTCTTCTTCCCGGCCTCGTCGGCGGGGGTCGGGCGGTCGTCGCCGGCGTCGTCCGCCGACGCCGTCTTCCTGGAGTCGGCCTTCGCCTTCTTCCGGTCGGCGTCCTTCTTCACGGGCTTCTCGTCGGACTCCTTCTCGGCGCCGTCCTTCTCGGCCGAGTCCTTCTTGCCGGGGTCCTTCTTGCCGGACTCCTTCCCGCTCGAGCCCTTCTCCGCAGCGGCCTTCTCGGCGGGCTCCGACTCGTCGTCGGTCTTCTTCTCCGACTTCTCGTCGTCGGAATCCTTCTTCTCGGACTTCTTCTCGGACTTCTTCTCGTCGGCTTCCTTCTTGCCGGACTTCTCCTTATCGGACTTCTTCTTGTCCGACTCCTTCTTGTCCGACTTCTTGTCGTCCGTCTTCTTGTCGTCCGAGTCCTTCTTCTTCGACTTCTTCTCGTCGGACCCCTTCGACTCCTTCTTGTCGGAGTCCTTCTTCCTCGAGTCCTTCTTGTCCTTCTTGTCAGAGTCCTTCTTGTCGGACTTCTTCTCGCCGTCCGACTCCTTCTTGTCGGACTTCCTGCCGTCCGACTCGCCGTCGTCGCCGCCACCACTCGCGGGCCTGATGACACCTCCCTTCGCCAGGCCCTGTTGCGCCGCCACCGGAACGACGACCGCTGCGGCCGCCGGCGCGGCGGCGAGGAACGCCGTCCCCAGCCACAGCACCACGACGACGCCGGCCAGGCCGAGCGTCCACCGCAGCACTCCCAGGACCCGGTCCCGCAGCGACAGCCGCAACCGCACGGAGGCACCAGCGCACGCGGGGAGGCGCGAGGCCTCACCGTCGTGAGCAGACCGGTGCCACATGTCGGACCAACTTCCTGGATCGGAGAGCATCAACAGCTGGGGGAATCCCGCGCATCGCGGGAAGGGAGATCCGCCGTGCGAACGACATCGCACAGGCCGGAATCGAACGCGCCGTGAAGGCGCCGTTCCGTCGCGACTGGGTCGAGCAACGGAAGGTGCTCCCCCCACTCACGTTGCGACCGAGTCAGCAACGCTTCGAGTGGAGCTGACAGCGAAGCTACCCGCGGGCCGGGCGCACGTGAAGCCAGGATCTTGACACGCAGCGCCTGATTACGGACACCGCGCCGGCCCGTCCCACGCCGTGATGCACCCGGATCTCCGCGGCGGAGCGGCTGTTCGGGGCCCGCGACGCCGAACTCGCGAGAACACCAACACTTTCGGCAACAGCGCGTCGGCCGGATGTCGTGGCTCGAATGATGTCGTCGTATGCGGAACGTCGCCGGATGGTCCGGGTAGCGGCTGCCGCGCGCGCCGCCGTGCCGATGCGGCGCTGTACCGGCCGTTTCCCGCGGACGCTCACCACCCGCGCCAGGTGGCCGGTGCGCACCGCCTCCGGAGGCCGCAGCCCGGTCCCGTGGAGGTGCGCGACGGCGGCGATGTGACGATGTCGCCATGACCACCGATCCCGAGGCTCGTACCGTCGCGGGGAGCGTCCGCGGAATCCGGCAGGACACCGTCGCAGCGTTTCGCGGCATCCCCTACGCCCAGCCCCCCGTCGGAGCGTTGCGGTTCCGGGCCCCGGTTCCGGCCCAGCCCTGGGACGGGATTCGCGAGGCCTCCGCGTTCGGCCCGCCGGTTCCGCAGCCGTCGTCCCCGCCCGACGCCTCGGACGAATGGCTGACGCTCAACGTCTGGACCCCGGATCCCGGCGGGCGTGGCCTCCCGGTCATGGTCTGGATCCACGGGGGCGCATATCTGCACGGCAGCTCCGCCAACCCGCATTACGACGGGGCCGCGATCGCCGCCGGGGGTGCGGTCGTCGTCAGCCTGAATTACCGCATGGGCGTGGAGGGTTTCGCCCATCTCGCGGATGCGCCGGACAATCGCGGGATCCTCGACCAGGTTCTCGCCCTGCGGTGGGTGCAGGACAACGTCGCGGCGTTCGGCGGCGACCCCGGCAACGTCACGGTGTTCGGCCAGTCGGCCGGGGCGGGCTCGGTCGCGGCGCTGCTCGCCATGCCGGACGCGGCGGGTCTGTTCCGGCGGGCGGTCGCGCAGAGCGTGCCGGGCACGTTCTTCACCACACGGCTGGCGGGTGACGTCTCGGCGGCGATCGCGTCGAGCGTGGGCGCCGAGCCCACCGCGGCGGGTCTGGCTCGCATCCCGTCGTACGAGCTGGTGCGGGCGACCCAGTCCGTGGTCCGTTCGCTGCCGCGCCGGGTCCGGACCTGGGGGCCCATGGCGACGACTCCCACCCCGTTCTCCCCGGTGGTCGACGGCGACGTGCTGCCGCGGGCGCCGTGGGCGGCCCTCGCCGACGGCGCCGCGCGCGACGTCGATCTGATCGTGGGGCACACGCGCGACGAGTACCGGTTGATCGCGGCGGAGCGCGGCCGTGAGGTCACCGACGAGCAGGCGACGGCCACGCTCGACAAGCTGCTGCCCGGCGGCAACGCCGCGTACCGGGCCGCCTACCCGGACGCGGGGCCGGCGCTGCTGCACGAGCTGGCCAACGCCGACTGGCTGATGCGCATGCCCAGCCTGCAACTCGCCGACGCCCAGCACGCCGGCGGCGGCCGCACCTGGACCTACGAGCTCTGCTGGGGCCCGGGCCCCAACGGCGCCTCCCACGGCCTGGACGTCCTGCTCGTCTTCGGCTCGATCGACGTCGAGGCGCTCCGCGCGGCGTTCGGCCCCGCCGTCGCCGACGAGGCGGTGCACCTGTCCGGCGTGATGCGCACCGAGTGGCTCCGCTTCGCGGCCACCGGGGACCCGGGCTGGCCGCACTACGGCCCGGCGGACCGGCTCACCCGCGTGTACGACGCCGAGCCCACCGTCCAGCCGTACCCGGAGGAGCGGTCCCGCCAGATCTGGGAGGAGCACCGCGTCGACACGCAGGACCTCGTGGCGTCGAGGAGCCCGCTGCTCAGGTGAGCACCCGCCGAGATCAGCCGGTCAGCGATTCCGGGTCGAACCACGTGGGCTGGTGCCCGGCCTTCGTGCACTCGACGGCGAGCCCGGTGAACGCCGTGAGCAGCGACGTGACCTCCGCGTGCGCGTAGAGGTCGAATGCGCCGGCTGATCTCGCGGTCTGCTCGGCCTCGTCCTGGACCGCCTGACTGGCCCGGCCCCGGGCCGTCCCGCCGACGTCGACCAGCGACCCGACGGCGTTCTCCATCGCCACGATGTCGACATCGATCGACTTCCGGCCGCTCGGGCCGGGGCCGAGCATCGGGACCACGACCGTCGTGTAGAACCCGCCTCCCTTCGCGTCGAGGTCCCGGCAGACCTCGCGATCGGCCCCGATCGACGGATCCTCGGCGGGAAGCGGCCTGCCCGGGGGCTGCACGACCGTCGTGCAGGACACGACGACGGGCAGGACGAGCGCGAGGAGGGCGAGCGTGATCCTCACCGGTACTCCGATCTCCGACGGTGGCTCAGGGCGGAGCCGACCACCGGCGATCGCGCTGCGGGTCTGCTCGGGTGACCACGTCGTACAGCGGCGCCGGCGTGTTAATGGGTGTCCCGCTGGTCGCGCCGCCTGCGGGCGTTGTGGTGCTTGCGCACGGCGAACGCGTGGGCCGCGTCGAGGAGCTCGCGGACGGCGGGCCACGTCGAGTCCGGGTTGAGCACGCAGACCCAGTGGTAGCCGGCGTAGACCGGGTGCGGCATCACGACGTCGAACGCCGTGGGGTCGGGTGCCTCGTCGGTGGCGAACAGTTCGGCGAACCGGGCCTTCGGCAGGCCGATGTTGAGCTGGAACACCCCGGGCCGGTCGAGGTCGGAGGCGGTGTCGTTGACGTCGGAGTTGACGATCGTGGCCCAGCCCTGCCGGTGCCGCTGCTCGTAGTCGCCGTCGGGGTCGTAGATCGCGAACACGTCCCCGTTGCCCTCGACGAGGCGGGTGGCGGGATACGCGGCGAGAACCGCTCGAACCTGATCAGAACGCATGGATTCAACAGAGCAGATTTCCATGATCGCTCGCCCAAGACAAGTGGCGCACATCACTCATGCGTGAGGGCAAAAAAGAACTGGCAGGCTGGGCGGGTCAGCCGCGGATCGCCTCGATCGCACTGATGATGGCGAGGACCACGAGCAGTGCCGCCGTGGCCCGCGTGACCCAGTGGACCGGCACCACCCGGCGAAGGCGGTAGCCGAGGAAGACCGCGAGTGCGGACACCAGCCACAACGCGACGATCGCGCCGATCGCGACGGCGAGGGGTTCCTGGTACCGCGCGGTGAGCGTGACGACGACGATCTGCGTCGGGTCGCCCAGCTCGGAGAGCATCGTGACCCCGAAGCTGGTGGCCACCACCCGCCAGCGGGTCGGTGTCGTCGGTACGGCCACCTCGTCGTCGTCATCGTCGTCGTCCTCGCGCAGCAGCAGCACCGCGCCGACGAGGAAGATCACGGCGACGAGGGCCGAGAGGGGCCGCTCCGGGAGCAGCGCGACGACGCTCCCGAGGGCGACCGCGACCCCCACCTGCACGAGGAAGGCGGCGCAGACGCCCACGAGCACCAGGGGCGCGGAGAAGCGGACGGCGAGGGCGAACGTCGCAAGAGCGCTGGTGTCCGCCAGCTCGGCGAGGGCGACGATGCCGAAGGTGACGGCGAGCGCTACGAGCACCCCGATCGACTACTCCCTGTGCGTGCCGCCCACAACCCCGCTGCGCCGAAAGGGCGGGTGAACCTGTGCGAGAGCAGAGGTCGGCTGGGCCCGGACACCGTTGGGAGCTCCTACGGGCACGGCCGGAGCAGGGCAGCCCGGAGGGCCGAGCCGATGTCGGGGTGGTCGAAGGTGAAGCCGGCCTTCACGAGGCGTTCGGGGAGGACGCGGAGACTGCCGAGCACCTCGGGGGCGATCTGGCCCATGGCGATGTGCAGTGGCCAGACGGGGAGGCGGAGAAGGGCCGGCCGGTCTGTGCGCGGCCCGCCGGACCAGGCGTGTGACGGCGTGACCGTCGCCCTCCAGGCTGCGGCGCAGGGCGGTGCCGATCAGGCCGCTCGCGCCGGCGATCACCACGATCATCCGACGCTCGCGACCGACGTCGTCAGGAAGGCGGCACCGACGAGCGCCGTCATCGTCCACGCGATCCGCCGGAGGCGGCGTTGGAACCCCGGCAGCTCCTCGGGTAGGGCGAACACCCGCGCCGGCCAGTGCCGCCAGGACACGTGGACGAACAGTGCACCGGCGAGCAGGTACGCCACCAGGGCGATCGTGTAGCCGAGCCGCAGCTCCGGTCGGAACAGCAGCACGACGAGGTCGGTGAGCAGCAGCGCCGCGATCAACGCGACCACCGGACGGCGGTTGCCCTGCGCCAGTGCCAGGAGGAACTCCTCCCGGCGTTCCGGGTCGGGGAAGAACCGGTCGACCCGGGGCTGCACGACCGCGAGGCTGTAGACCATCGAGCCGAGCCATACCGCTGCCAGCGCCAGGTGTGCGACCACGGCGAGCCGTGCGACACCGGCCAGATCGCTCATGCACCCATGATCGAACCGATGGGCATGCACTCGGCGAGCAGGTCGACGACGTCACGCCAGGCCCGCTCGGCGTGGCGCGGGTGGTAACCGACGCCGGGGAGCAGCTTCTGGTCGGTCCGCGTGATCGGGTGGTGGAAGGCGTGCAGCGCGCCGCCGTAGGTCACGAGGCGCCAGTCGACGCCTGCGGCCTGCATCTCGGCGGTGAACGCCTCCCGTTGCGCGGGCGGCTGGATCGGGTCCTCCGACCCGACCCCGGCCCACACCGGGCAGTGGATGTTCTTCGCCTCGCCCGGCCGGCCCGTGAACAGACCGTTGACCGTCGCGATCGCACGCAGCTCGACGCCGGCGCGCCCGAGCTCCACCGCGATCGCGCCGCCGGTGCCGTAGCCGATGGCGGCGATCCGGTCGGGGTCGGTGCGCGGTTCGGCGCGCAGCACGTCGAGCGCTGCGAAGCCGATGTCCCGCATCCGGTCGGGGTCGGCGAGCAGCGGCATGCAGCGCGCCAGCATCTCCTCCGGGTCGGTGAACCAGCGACCGCCGTGGATGTCGAACGCCAGCGCCACGTAGCCCAGCTCGGCGAGGGCGTCGGCCCGCCGGCGCGGGACGTCGTCGACCCCCGGCCCCTCGGGCCCGATCAGGACCGCCGGCCTGCGGTCGGCGCCCGCGGGGAGCGCGAGGTGCCCGACCATCGTCAGGCCGTCTGCCGGGTATTCGACCGTGCGCGTCGTGACCGCCGTCATGGAACCGGACGCTAGTGAGCGTCGGGCCCGGCCGGGCCCGTGTTCACGGCCGGCAGAACGGTGACGGTCCAGCTGATCGCGTGTGGTTCGAGGAAGGTGAGGAAGCCGGCCGGGTCGAATGCCTGGGCCGGAGCGAGGACGCCCGGTTCGGTGCCGTCGGCGACCAGCCGGCGGGCGGCCTCGACGGCGATCACCGCGGTGGTGCCGTAGCTGTCGCGGCCCCGCACGACGCCGCGGGCCGCCCGGCCGTCGGGGCCGACTGCGTCGAGGAGGCAGGTGAACCGTTGGGCACGGCGTTCCTCCTCGGTCGGCCCCTCGGGCAGGCCGTCGATGATCTGCGGGGTGAGCGGGGTGCTCAGCCGGGCGCCGATCGCCGCGTCGACGAGGCCCTCGACGTGCCGGACCGGCACGTGGCGGGGGATGGTGACCACCTCCGACAACGGGAGTTTCACCACCTCGGTCGGATGCGGGGCGTCGGGAAGGGTGACGGAGGTATGACGGGCGGGCACCCCGGTACGCCAGTCGCCCTCGTCGTAGCTGAGGCCGCCTGCCGTGAGCGCGTCGAACGTGTCGGCCGCCGAGCGGAGTGTGCCGCGGGAGATTCCGCCGCCGACGACGAAGTGGCTGACGGTGATCTCCTCGATCGGCTCGACGTGCTCGGCGAGCAGATGGGCGACCAGGTCTCCGGGCACGCACCCGTCGTTCGTGGCCGGCACGACGGTGACCCCGGCGCGCGTCGCCTCGTCGGCGAAGGTGTCGAAGACCCCCTTGACGTAGAGCTGCTCACCGGAGGTGTCGACGTAGTGGCAGCCGGCGGCGAGGGCCGCCACCGACGCCGACCTGGTCTCGATCAACGCCCGGGCCCGGCAGCTGCTGGCCGAGATGCCGCCCAGCGGCCGGGCTCCCCACCCGGTTCGGCATCGACGTGCCCGCACGGGTTTGAGCACCGCCCTGTCGGCCCGGACGTCGGCGGACTCCCGCATCCGGGTCCGCTCACGGACCGGTGGCTGGCTGATCTGCCACGGAACGTGCCTGCGCGACCCGGACGGCCGGGTCACCTCGACGGGGATGGTGATCGAACCCGCCAAGGCGTCGGAGATCGCGACGCTCGTGATCGCCGCCTACGAACTGTCCCCGCGCGAGGCCGACATCACGCGGCTGATCGCAGGCGGCCTCGCCACCGGCGACAAGGTCGGTGTCACCAGCCGCGGTGAGCTCGTGGCCAAGCTCTTCGTCGAGTACACCGAACCCGCGACGGCCGAGAACACGGTTCGCGTCCTCGGTTAGCCGGGGTCGGGGCGGGCGAGGTCGCGCAGGAGGGCCCGGAACCGGGCCACTTCCGCACCGGCCTCGGCCTGACCGCGCTGCAGGCAGGGCTCGCGTTCCTCCTCCCCACCGGTGCGTCACGATCGGCAACCTCGCCGGTGAGCGGCTCCTGGAGCGTCACGGGCCGAGGGTCGTGCTCACCGCCGGCCCGGTCGTCGGCGCCGCCGGAGCCGCCGTGCTCGTCCCGGCCGTCGCGACCGGTGCCGGCTTCCTCGCCATGACTCCCGGCCTCATCGTGGCCGGTCTCGGCATGGGCCTGGTGTTCCCCGCGATGTTCACCGCCGCGACCAGCGGCGTCCCCGCCGAGCACAGCGGCGTCGCCTCCGGTGCCGCGTCCAGCGCGCTCCAGTTCGGCACCGCGATCGGCCTCGCCGTCGTCAGCGGGCTCCTCGCCCGTCCGGCAGCCGGGCTCGCCGTCATCGCGGTCGGCGCTCTGGCCGCGATCGCTCCCGCCGTGCTCGTTCCGCGGGTTGCCACGGAGGAACGGCCGTAGAGCAGCCGGAGGTTCAGCAGTTCACTTCACGTCGACCTGCCGCACCACGCCCGTCTGGCGACGAGTCGGGGCGGCGGTCGGGTTGCCGGTCTCGCAGCTTCCGCACCGCACGCTGGTACTGCGGATTCGCTTCGATCGTGGACAGTTCGTCGGCGCTGGGCAGTCGCAATCGGAGCCCGGCCGGGCCGTTCTCGTAGACGGCGGGGCGGAAGCAGCCTATGCAGAGCGACACGTTCCCCGGCGTCGGTGGGCCGGCGCCGGCGCGGACAGCCATGTGGTGGCGGTTGCGGCGGCCGCAGTGCGGGCAGGTCGTCTCGAGCATCACGGCTGCTCGAAGTCGATGGCGTGCCCGTTACCCGGCCGCCGCGTGTCGCGGGGCGGTCCTGCACCGCGTGTTCGAAGATCACCAGGTACGTGACGACCGCGGTCGGCGCGTCACGCAGGGGCGGCGAGCGGCGGGTGCTCGAGCACGCGCGGCTTGTACTCGACCATCAGGATGCGGCCGTCGAAGGTGCGCTGGTCGATCATCTCGAGGGCGACGTCCGGGTAGCCGTCGTAGATGCGCTCTGCGCCCGTGGCCCCGGTGATCACCGGGAACATTCCCACCCGGAAGCGGTCGACGAGTCCCGCCCGCAGCAGGGACCGGCACAGGGTGAGGCTGCCGACCGTGGTGAGGATCCCCGACTCGTTCTCCTTCATGGCGCGGACCGCCTCCACCGGGTCGTCGCGCACGAGCGTGGAGTTGGCCCACGTCAGCGGATCCTCGAGCGTGGAGGAGAACACCACCTTGGACGCTCGCGTGAGCTCGTCGACGGACTCCTCTTCCTCGGCCCGGAGCTCGGCCTCGCCATCCGGGACCTGGCCGGCGGCGAAGCCCGACATCAGGCGGTAGGTCTTCGCTCCCATCAGGTAGGTGACCTTGGGCTGCTCCCCGAGCCACGCGAGGTACTCCGGGCCCTCGAGGCCCCAGAACCCGGGCCAGCCCTCTCCCGATGCGTAGCCGTCCAGGGAGGTGATGAAGTCGACGAGCAGCTCTGCCATGGCGCGGTCCTTTCCTTCGGTTGTCACGAGCTTGGACCGGCCGCGGGTCAGGAACTCATCGGTTCCGTTGACGGGAGGGAGTCCCACCGTCGCGCGGCTGCTTCCGGTTCCGCTGAACCGCGGCCGCGGGGAGCCGAAGCCTTCTGCTGCACGCGGACCTGTCGGGCCGCGTCGGCGAGCGTCCACATCGGGCTAGCAGGCGCACGCAGCCTGGCGTCCGAGCCGCAGGGGGATCGCGGTGTCGGTGTCCGCGCCCCTGCACGCCCGCCTGCATGGCGTCGACGAACGGAGTTGACTGTCGCCGACACCGGAATCGGAGGGATGTTCACGTGAGCACCGACTACGTCGCCGTGGTCACAGGGGCGGCGAGCGGGATCGGCCGAGCCCTCGCCGACGCACTCCACGCGAGGGGTGCCCGGCTGCTGCTGGCCGACATCGACGCGGACGCCCTCACCACCACCGCCGACCGGCTCGGTGCAACCGCCGTCACGGCCGACGTCGCCGACCCCGCCGCCATGGAGACGCTCGCGGCACGAGCCCAGGGAGTCAGCCTCGTCTGCCTCAACGCGGGCATCGTCGGCCCGTCCTTGGGTGCTGTGTGGGACGTGCCGCCCGACGAGTGGGACCGCGTGTTCGCCGTGAACGTCAACGGCATCGTCAACGGGTTGCGCGCGTTCGTCCCCCGCCTGCTCGCCGCGAACGCGCGAGCCCACGTGCTGATCACCGCGTCCCTCGCCGGGCTGGCGGTCTTCCCCGCTGGTGGCGCGTACGGACCGTCGAAGCACGCGGTCACCGCGATCGCCCAGCACGCCGCCATGGCGCTCGCGGACACACCGGTCACGGTGAGCATGATCTGCCCAGCACTGGTCGCGACCGGGATGTCGAACGAAGGGATCCCGCCGTCCGTGGTCGCCGAGGATGCGCTCAAGGCGGTCGACGACGGCAACTTCGCGCTCGTCCCCCACGAGTGGCACCGAGCGGTGACCGCGCAGGCCGAACGCATCGTGTCCGGCCGGGCACCGACGCCCCCGATGCCGGCCTGACGCGGTGGCCATTCAGAGGCGACTGGGAGCGGGCCGGACCCGGGCCTCGCACGAGGTATACGAAGCGCGGCCTGTGAGAGCTACGCCCGGGGGGCAGGGTCCAAAGTGCGCCACGAGCCCGTCGATACCGACTAGAACAAGAAGCCTGAACACGTTGAACAGGCCATCCAGTCGGCTGTGGCGGCCTACCGTGAGGTGGTGCCCGACGGACCAGCCCCGAAGGGGCTGTGGACCACCGCCCGGGTAGCGGCCTACCTGGGTGTCTCGGCGCGCCTGATCCAGCGGTACCGGGCAGAGGGGCACCCTGACCCCCACGTGGGAGACCTCGAAGGGTCATGCCCGCTGGGACATCGAGGATGTGCAGCGACAGCTCAGGGAGCTTCGGAAGCGCGACCGGTAGACGCACCCTCCTCGACGGCCACTTCCCCCGGCCCGCGACGTACGAGACGGTCAGGAGGCAGTTGGCGTCTGACCACGAGGGGGATCGCGGTGGCGGTGTGGAACCCGTTTCTCGGAACGCGCACGGCTGAGGCGTACGCCCGTGCGCGACCCGACTACCACCCGGCCGCCGTGGCAGCCATGGTTCGTCTCCTTCACCTGTCGTCGCCCGTCGGGCTCGCGCTCGACCTGGGCTGCGGGACGGGCATGTCGACCCGGGCGGTGAAGTCGATCGCCGAGCAGGTCGTCGCGGTGGACGCGTCGCGTCCGATGCTGGAGCAGGCTGCTCCATCGCCGGGTGTGGCCTACATCCAGGCAAAGGCCGAGCGGCTGCCGGTGCGCGGCGACGTTGCCGAGCTCGTCGTGACCGCCGCCGCGTTCCACTGGTTCGACCAGGACGCCGTGCTCGCCGAGGTCGGGCGGGTCCTCCGACCCGGGGGCGCGTTCGTGACCTACACCGACTTCTTCAGCGGGAACCCGCGAGATGCGACCGCGTGCACGGAGTGGCTCGCCGAGACCTACCGGGCGCGGTTCCCCGCGCCTGCTAGGCGGAGCCACTTCGACCAGCGGGCCTCCGAGGCAGCAGGTCTCGGGTTCGTCGGGCACGAGGAACTGGGGCACGACGTGCCGATGACGGCGGCCGGGTTGACGGATTACCTGATGACCCAGAGCAACGCGACCAGCGCGATCGACGCGGGCCGCGTGAGCCACGAGGAACTGAGGCGATGGCTCGTGGACGAGATCGGGAGCAGGCTCCCGGAGCCGTCGGTCATGGCCGAGTTCACGGGCGACGTGTGGTGCTGCCGGAAGCAGATTCCGTGATGGTGGGCAGGATCGGTCGCTCCGCGTGCGCAGTCAGGCGCGCGCCACGCCGTTCAGCGGTCCCATATCTGTTCCAGGCTGGCGGCGAGCTCTCGCACCGCCGCGTCGGCGTGCAACCGGACGCGGCTCATCGCCAACTCGAACGCCTCGTTGTCGGCGCGCTTCGCGATCACCCAGACCACGACCACGGTGCCGTCCGGCTCGATCCGATAGATGATCCGGTAGTCGCGGTTGCCGACGACGAGCTTCCGAAAGGTCGTCAGGTCCCCACCTGCGCGGTTCCCCAACGGCTGACCGCGCACGTGGGGGTCGGTCCTCAGCTTGCCCAGCGCCTTGGCGACGACCCGTCGAGAGGCCCCGTCAAGATCGAGGAAATCCTCGCGGGCCTCTTCGGTCAGCTTCACCTCGGCCATGACGGCGTTCGTGTCCTACTCGTCGTCCAGGCTGTCGGGATCGATCCCGGCCTCCGCCAGGACCTCGTCGAGGTCGTAGCGACGACCACTGTCCGCGGCAGCACGGACGAGCGCGATGCTCAGGAGTCTCAGGTCGTCCTCCAGTTCGTCGAGCCGCTGGAGACGTTCGATACTGCTGATGTCGACGACGGCCGCGACTGCCTTGTTGTTGCGCAGCAGCACCTGCGGACGGCCGGCCTCGGCGTCCGTCACCAGCTTCGAGACGCCCTTGCTGCTCGCTTCGGTGATGCTGATCAGGTCTCTGGTGTCTACCTTCATGAGCGCACTCCTCGTCCGCTGCTAGGTAGAATCCTACCCAGGAGCTGCATCGGTGCGCCAGCTCGATGTCCCGGCTGCGCAAACCAGTCGTGGACCGGAATCCCGGTGATCATTGCTTTCGTCGGCCATGACAGGTGACCGAGACGCGGTCTGACCCTGTGGTGAAGCGTGGAGCCGCCTTGGGGAGTCGAACCCCAGACCTACGCATTACGAGTGCGTCGCTCTAACCGACTGAGCTAAGGCGGCGGGTGGTGCGCGCCCAGTGTAGCGACCCGCTCGGGGCGCCCCGCCGCCCGGGCCGGTGGGGCGCTGACCGGCGGTTACAGTGGCCCGGCCCGTCCCGAGCGCTGGAGGCCGTCCCTTGGAGAAGATCGACCTCGCGTACGTCTGCGCGCTGTACCGCGAGTACGCGGGCGATCTGGCCGCGGTGGGGAAGCAGCAGCGGGCGTTCGCGGAGTCGATGGGGTCGCGGATGACCCCGCAGCTCGACGACCTCGAAGCGGAGATCACGTACCTGCTGCTGCGGGCCACCCGGCCCGCGGTGGTGATGGAGCTGGGGACGTTCCACGGGTGGTCGACGTCGTGGATCCTCAGCGCCCTGCGCGACAACGGGACGGGGGAGCTGCACAGCTTCGACCGGATCGACAACGTCGTGCGCAACGTCCCCGACGACCTGGCGCGCGGGCGGTGGACGTTCGTGCGGGGGGACATCCAGGAGACGCTGGACCGGGTGCCCGCCGACACCGGCTACCTGTTCGTCGACGCCGCGCACAGCGGCCGGTTCGCCCGCTGGTACCTGGAGCACCTGTTCCCGCGCGTGCCGTCCGGGATCCCGGTGAGCGTGCACGACGTCTACCACTTCCGCGTCACGCTGCCGCTGCACGAGGGCCGCGTGGTGGTGCGCTGGCTGGGCGAACGCGGCGTGCCGTTCTTCACCCCGGCACGCGCGAGAGCCCGGGACGTCTACACGACGCTCACCGGGCTGCGCGAGGAGCTGGGGTTGTCGCCGGTGCGCGGGCCCGGCGACAACCCCATGATCTTCTTCCGGATGCCTCAGGAGTAGAAGGCGCGGATCTCCTCGACGAGGTCCTGCGGCACCTCCATCGAGGCGAAGTGGCCGCCGCGCGGGCGCTCGGTCCAGGACACGATGTTCGTGTTGTCCCGCTCGGCGAACGGGCGGATCGACTTGAAGTCGTCCGCGAACACCGTGACGCCGATCGGGCCGTCGTTGACCACGGGATCCGCGTTCCGCTCGGCGTGGTGGTAGCGCACGGCCGTCGCCGAGGTGTTCGTGAGCCAGTAGAGCGTCACCTGCGTCAGCACCTGGTCCCGGCTGACCAGGCTGGTGCCGTTGCCGAAGTTCTCGAACAGCTCGTTGTAGGCGAGCTGACCCACCGGCGAGTCCGACAGCGCGGCCGCGATCGTCTGCGGGCGGGAGGCGTTCATCTGCGCGTACCCGTTGACGGTCTGGAACCAGCCCGCGAACTGCAGCGCCGCGTAGTCGGCGGGGCTCATCTTCTCGAACTCCGCGGGGTCACCCGACGGGAACGAGAACAGCTGGAGGACGTGGGCACCGAGGAACCCGGGCGGGTTCAGGATCGCGAGCTCGCGGGAGACCATCGCGCCGCCGTCGCTCCCGTGGGCGCCGTACGACTCGTACCCGAGCCCACGCATGAGCGCGTCCCAGGTGCGGGCGACCCGCGCCATCGTCCAGTCGCCCTCGGAGAGCGGGGTGCTGAACCCGAAGCCTGGGATCGAGGGGATCACCACGTGGAAGGCGTCCTCGGCGCGGCCGCCGTGCGCCACCGGGTCGGTGAGGGGGCCGATCACGTCGAGGAAGTCGGCGAACGAGCCCGGGTAGGTGTGGGTGAGCACGATCGGGGTCGCGCCCTCGACGGCCGACCGGACGTGCACGAAGTGGACGGTCTGGCCGTCGATCTCGGTGAGGAAGTGCGGGAACTCGTTCATCCGCTCCTCCTGCGCCCGCCAGTCGAACGCGGTACGCCAGTGCTCCACCGTCTCCCGCAGGTAGGAGACCGGGGTGCCGTAGCTCCAGTCGTCGCCGGGTGCCGGCTCCGGGAACCGCGTGATCTCGAGCCGGTGCTGCAGGTCGTCGAGGTCGGCCTGGGGGACCGCGATCTCGAAGGGGCGGACGGAGAGCGTCTGGGTGCTGGTCATGGTGGCTACGCTAGAGGCAGTACCGGCACAGTTCGTTCCTGTATTCGGAGGAGATGTGCTCGAAACTTCGCGCCGTCTGCTGGCGCTGCTCGGGCTGCTCCAGAAACCCGGCACGTGGCCGGGTGAGGTGCTGGCCGCGCGGCTCGGCGTGGGCGAGCGGACGGTGCGCAAGGACGTCGAGCGGCTCCGGGAGCTCGACTACCCGATCGACACGATCCGCGGGCCACGCGGCGGGTACCGGCTCGGCGACCAGGGCAAGCTGCCGCCCCTCCTGCTCGACGACGACGAGGCCGTGGCGATCGCGGTGGGGTTGCAGGCGGTGACGGCCGTGCGCGGCATCGAGGAGTCGAGCGCCCTCGCGCTGGCGAAGCTCGAGCACGTGCTGCCGTCCCGGCTGCGTCGCCGCGTCCGCGCCCTGCACGACAGCACGTCCACCGGCCCGGCGAACACCGCGACGAACGTGGACGACCCTCCGGTCGACCCGGCACTGCTCACCGAGCTCGCGGTGGCGGTGCGCGACCACACGGGCATCCGGTTCGTCTACCGCGACGACGAGCACGTGGAGGCCGAGCCCTACCGGCTCGTGAGCTGGCAGCAGCGGTGGTACGCCGTGGCGCGGGAACGGCGCACGCGCGAGTGGCGCAGCTACCGCGTCGACTGGATGCGCCTCAAGGTGCCCGGCGGCCCTCGGTTCACCCCCGACCCGCTGCCCGGCGGGGACTACACCGCGTTCGTGCTGCGCGAGGTGGCGTTCACCGGCTGGGCGGTGCACGCCCGCATCGAGGTCGACGCACCCGCCGACGAGGTGCTCGCCCGCATCAACCCGACGGTCGGCGTGGTCGAGACCGTGGACGAGCACCGCAGCGTGCTCGTGACCGGCGGCGACAGCCTCGAGATGGTGGCCGTCTGGATCGGGATGCTCGGCCTCGACTTCCACGTGGCCGAACCCCCCGAGCTCGTCGACCACGTCCGCACGCTCGCGACGCGCTACGCAGGTGCGCTGCCGCAGGTCTGAACGCGCTGAGCGCGACGCAGCCGCAGGAACGGGAGCCAGGCGCGCCGGGCGTGGCGAGCGGGCCGGGCCACGCGGGCGAGCCGGTGGGCATCGGCCTCCGCCAGCAGGGTGCGGCGGTGGTCGGCGGCGATGTCAGCGGCGGTGTGGAGCTGGTTCAGCATGGGGAGAACGATCGTCCGCCGCGGCCCCCGTGCCATCCGTGCGGAGCACGGAACCACCACGGAACCGCGCTCCGTGGTGAGCACTCAGACGACCACGGCACCCATCGCTGCCAGCGCGGACGCGCCCCGCTCCCGCTCCGGGCCGCCCGCGAGGAGCAGGCTGCGGGCCCACTGGTAGCGACACCCCGCCGCCTCCAGCGCCTCCGCCGCCGCCAGGACGCCGGCGCGCTGGCCCGATGCGAGCGCGGCGGCCCGGTCGACGAGCGCCGCGGTGACGGCGTTCTCCGCGGTGGTGGCCCGCACGGCGGCGATGCGCTCGCCGGCGTCCGGCTCCCCGGCGAGCACCCCCGCCTCGGCCCACGCCGCGGCGTACCAGGGGCGCCAGATGCCCTCGTACCAGCGGCGCAGCTCGTGGGGGTGGATCGACAAACAGTCGACCGCCTCGCGGTGCCGCCCGAGGTGCAGCAGCAGGAGCGACTCGAGGTACGCGCTGCTGTGCCGGTCGTGCGTCTGGCGCAGGGACGGCACGAGCGCGCTGAAGATGCGCATCCACTCAGCGCGGGCGGCCTCGTCGCCCCGCATGCCGTGGACCGTGGCCATCGCCCGGGCCGCCCGGCGCAGGGTGGGCACCCGCGGGTTGCCTGCGCGCTCCCAGCCCTCGCGGAACTGGTCGCCCGCGGCGATGGCGCGCTCCCAGTCGCCCTCCAGGGCGCAGACCAGGATCAGCCGCGCCACCCGGACGTGGCCGTCCTCGCGGTGCAACGGGAGGTCGAGGATGCCCTCCGCGAGCCGGCGCGCCTCGGGGAGCCGGCCCGCCGCGATCGCCGACTCGACGGCCATCACGTGCGCGTCGGACAGGTCGAAGCCCACGCCGGGATCGAGGGCGAGCGGCGTGAGCAGCTCGATCCGGTACCGCGCCCCGGCCAGGGCCGCCCGGCACTCTCCCCGCGAGAGCTGAATGGTGGTGAGCCGGTCGAGGGCCGTGCTCTCCGCCATCGGGTCGCCCGCACGCCGCGCGGCCTCCAGCGCGACGCGCACGGCCTCGGCGCAGGCCTCCTCCGTCTCCGGCACGGCGAACGACTCAGCAGCGGCGACGCGCGCCTGCGCGACCGGGTCGTCGCCCGCCAGCTCCCGCGCCTCCTCGATCAGGACGCTCGGCGCGAGTTCGTCCGGACGCGCCGCGATGGTGCCGGACGCGCGGTTCCACAGCTCCGCCGCCCGCGCGAGGTTGCGGGCCGCTGCGGCGGGATCACCGGCGCGGCGGTGGTGCTCGGCCGCCGCCCGGTGCAGCCGGATCGCGTCGTCGCCCGCCAGCCGGCTTGCGGCCACGTCGGCGGCGAGGCGCAGTGCCCCGGCAGCACCCGACTCGTCGGGCGCCACGGCGGCCGCCTGCTCGAAACGCCACTGCGCCTCGCTCGCGATGCCGCGGCGGTGGCACAGCGTGGCCAGCAGCACCTTGCCGTCGTAGGCGTGCTTCGACCCGGCGCCTTCGGCCCAACCGAGCCCGGCCCGCAGCTCGTCGGCGAGCCGGTCGAATCGGGACCGCCACCCCGGGGAGTCGACCTCGTCGTCGGCGAGCAGGTCGGCCGCCGTGCGCAGCGCCCACTCCAGGTGGCGCGTGCGGCAGTCGGCGAGCTCGCCGTCCTGCTCCAGCAGCTCCACACCGTACTGGCGGACGGTCTCCAGCGCCCGGTAGCGCGTGCCGTCGGACGCCGCGACGGACACCAGGAGGCTGTGGTCGGTGAGCGCCGCGAGGTGGGCGGCCACCTCCCGCTCGGCCACCGGCTGCGCCCCCGCCACCGCCACCGCGCTCTCCACGCGGAACGGCCCCGCGAACACCGCAACCCGCCGCAGCACCGCTCTGACCTGCGGATCCAGTAGCGCGTAGCTCCAGTCGAGCGTGGAGCGCAGCGAGCGGTGCCTGCTGTCGACGCGCCGCGCACCGGTGAGCAGCTGCAACCGGTCGGCCAGCCCGGCCTCCAGCCCGTCGAGGCCGAGCGCGGGCAGCCGGGCGGCCGCCAGCTCGATGGCGAGCGGGACGCCGTCGAGCCCGCGGCAGACCCGGGCGATGCGGGGCCGGTCGTCCGGCTGCAGCGCCACACCAGCGGCCGCGGCGCGTTCCTCGAACAGCGCGACGGCGTCGCCCTCCGTGCGGTCGACCGACATCCCGGCCACCGGGAACACCCGCTCGAACGGCAGCAGCAGCCGGGCCCTGCTGGTGGCCAGCACGGTGGTGCCGGGGCTGTGGGCGAGCAGCCGCTCCACCAGGTCGGCGACGCCGTCGACGAGGTGCTCGCAGTTGTCGAGCAGGAGCAGGGCGCTGCGGTGGCCGGCCCAGTCGAGCACGGTCTGCAGCCGGGTGCGGCCCTGCTGCTCACCGAGCCCCAGCGCGGCGGCCACGGTGGGAGCGATCATCGAGGCGTCGGTGACGGGGACGAGGTCGACGTACCGCACGCCGTCGGCGAACCGGTCGGCGACGTCGGCGGCCACCGCCAGCGCGAGGCGCGTCTTGCCCACGCCACCCGGCCCGACCGCGGTGACGAGGCGCTGGCTCTGCAGCGCCGCCGCCAGCTCGGCCCGCTCCCGGGCCCGGCCCACGAACGGGGTGAGCGCGGGCGGCAACGCGGGGGTGGACGCCGGTGCGGGTGCGGCCGCCCGCTCGCCCGCGATGAGGGTGAGCGCCCTGCGGTCCTCCGCCCCGAGCTTGCGCAGCAGCGAGGAGACGTGGCTCTCCACGGTGCGGACGGAGATGAACAGCCGCGTGGCGATCTCGGAATTCGTGAGGTGCTCGCCGACGGCCGCCAGCACCTCGGCCTCCCGCGCCGAGATCAGCGTGTGCGCCGTGTCCCCCACACCAGTGGATTCTGCCCGACGACTCCGACGAGCAAATGGAGTTCGCCGTCGGCTGACCTCTAGGCCGTGTTGAGGAAGTCCGGGTCGATGGGCTTCGTGATCCAGGCGGCGCTAGCCGCGCTGCAGCGCTGTCATCATCGCCTCGACGGCGATGTCGGGCTTGACGTTCTGGTCGAGCGCGGTGCGGCACGCCAGCACCGCCTCCAGCCTGCGCAGCACCGACTCGGGCGACCAGTCCGTGGCGGCCCGCCGCACGTCGGACTCGCGGTCGGGGTGGGTGAGGGGCACCTGCGCGCCGCTGCCCACCACCAGCGCGTCGC
The DNA here is from genome assembly GCF_042657305.1 of Pseudonocardia zijingensis. Lineage (NCBI taxonomy): Bacteria > Bacillati > Actinomycetota > Actinomycetes > Pseudonocardiales > Pseudonocardiaceae > Pseudonocardia > Pseudonocardia zijingensis. The sequence continues at coordinate 208,878 of NZ_JBHSKO010000007.1, forward strand.
GGAGGAACCCGGCGAGGTCGGTGAGCGCCCGGTCGAGCGCGTCGCGCTGGGTGCGCGTGTTGCGCGACTTCTGCTGCCGCTCCAGGTCGCGCTCGGCGGCCTTGGCGCCGCGGGCGGCCGCAGCGGCCCCCTTGCCGGTGCCGCCCGCCCCCATCGCGACGGCGAGCTCCTCGCGCTCGGCGGCGTCGCGGCTCTCGCTGAGCTCGGTGGCCTCGGCCTTGGCGTCGCGCACCAGGTCGCTCGCGTAGGTGAATGCGTCGCCGAGGTTGCGCACGCGCAGCGGCAGGCCCAGCACCAGCTCCCGGTGGGCCCGGGCGGCCGGGTCGCGGGCGAGCCTGCGCGCCCGCCCGACGTGCCCGGCCGCCACGGACGCCGCCCAGCTCGCGGTCTCCTGGTCGATGCCGTCGCGGCGCACCAGCACGTCGGCGATGGCCGGGGCCGACGGCGTGCGCAGCGGGATCGGCCGGCACCGCGACCGGATGGTGACGGCGACGTCCTCCGGGTGGTCCGACGGCGCGCAGAGCAGGAAGATCGTCTGGTCGGGTGGTTCCTCGACGGCCTTGAGCAGCGCGTTGGCGGCGTTCTCGGTGAGCCGGTCGGCGTCGGTGATGATGAGGATCTGGTAGCGCCCGGTGGCCGGGCGGCGGGCGGCGGACTGCACGAGCTGGCGCATCGAGCGCACCGAGATCGACAACCCCTCCGGCACCACCTCGCGCACGTCGGAGTGGGTGCCCGCGAGGACGGTGTGGCAGGCCGTGCACTCGCCGCACCCGTGCCGCGGGCACTGCAGCGCGGCCGCGAACGCGCGCGCCGCCACCGACCGCCCGGATCCGGGCGGGCCGGTGAAGAGCCACGCGTGGGTCATGGCGGTGGGATCGGACGCCGCGGCGGACAGCTCGGCCACGGCGGCCGGCTGCCCGACCACCTCGTCCCAGACCGTCATCGCCCGATCACCGCCGTGTCCTCCTCCCGGGACGGTGCGGGGGGCAGCAGCGGCTCCACCCCGCGGAAGACTCGCTCCGCCACCTCGTCGCGCGTGCCGTCGGCGTCGACCACCACGTAGCGGTGCGGCTCCGCTGCGGCCATCCGCGTGAGCAGGCGCTGGACGCGCACGTGCTCCTCACCGGCCACGCCACCGGCCGGCGGCGGCGCCTCCACCGGCGCGCGGTCGAGCAGCACCGACGCGTCGGGCCGCAGCCGGCCGGTGGCCCAGGCGGCGATGCTCTCCAGCTCGTGCGGGTCGAGCTGGGGCTCGCCGGACCCGTGGTGGGCGGCCACCCCGAACTGCACCAGCGGGCTCACGAGGAACCGGTCGACGACCACCACGGCACCCTGCGCCAGCGCCGGGCGGATCACGCGTTCCACCTGGTCGGCCCGTACGGCGGCCGCGGCGAGCGCCCGGGCCCGCGCCCCGGACAGGGCCGCCTCGCGCGTGGCGGCGCTCCACCGCTCCCGGTCGCGCTCGCCGCCGTCGGGCTCCACGACGAAGTGGCCCGCCGCCCGCAGCCGCTGGGCCAGCCGCGCCGCCTGCTCGGTGGTCTCCTCGGCCGGAGCCCCCTCCACGGCTATCAGCACGCCACCGCCGTGGCGCGGCTCGCCGCGGCGCAGGGCCGCCAGCAGGTCGGGCAGGATCGGCTCGGTGCGCCGGTCGTCCATCTGCCGGTACGCGAGCATGCCGACCACGGCGGCCACCAGGCCGCCCGCGAGCATCACCACGCGGGTGCCGTCGACGAGGAACGGGTAGCCGAACAGCTCGACCCGCCGGGCGCTGACGAGGCCGACGATCACCGGGACCAGCGCCATGGAGCCGAGCAGCGTGAGCCGCACGATCGACTGCACGAACGCGACGATGCGCCCGCGCACCTCGTCGGCCACCTGCGAGCCGATGATCGTGAGCCCGGTGAGGAACGCGATGCCCGCGAAACCCCCCACCAGCATGACGGCCCCGATCGCCACGAACAGGTGCGGGGCGAGCGACACCAGCACCAGCGCGATCCCGGCCGCGACGATCGCGGCGCCGAAGAGCCGGTTGTGCGGGATGCGGCGCGCCATCCGCGGCGCGGCACCCATGCCGAGGGCCAGCCCGACGAACACCGACGCGAACAGCACGCCGTACGCGGCGTTGCCACCCCCGAGGCTGGCGGCGTAGAGGGTGGCCGACCCCACCACCGTGCCGCCCGCCGCGAAGGCTCCGACGATGCCGGTGACGAGCCCGCGGATCAGCGGCGTGCGCACGACGAACGACGCGCCGTCGCGCAGCATGCCGACGACGCTGGGACCCGCCGCCCTGCGCTCGGTGGCGCGCCCGGAGATCTCCGGGATGCGGAACCAGACCGTGAGCGCGATGACGAGGTAGGCGGCACCGCTCAGGAAGAGCGCGACGAACACCGTGTGCAGTGCCGAGCCAGTCCCGCCGAGCATCCCGCCCACGCGGTTGATCACGGCGAACAGGCTGGCCGCGGTGATGACGGCGACCCCGTAGGTCATCACCAGGTTGAGCTGGTTGGCCGTCTCCACCTGGTCGGGGCGGCGCAGCAGGTTGGGCACCGACGCGTCCTTGGCCGGGATCCAGAACAGCGCGCAGATCTCGATCAGGAACGTGGCGAGGAACAGCCACCACAGCGACCCGACCAGCGGGATGGACACGAAGAGGGCGAACCGCAGCAGGTCGCACACCACCATCACGCGGCGGCGGTCGAACTTGTCGGCGAGCGCCCCGGCGAGCGGCCCCAGCACCAGCGCCGGGAACAGCTTGGTGGCCACCACGCCGCCGAGCGCGAAGCTCTGCGCCGTGTAGCCGCTGGTGAGCTGGGTGGCGAGGGCGGACAGGGCGAGCAGGCTCATCCAGTCGCACATGCCCGCGACGGACGTGACCAGCCACAACCTGCGGAACGCCGGGATGGCGAGCACGCTGCGGACGCGGTGCGATGTGGGGGCCGACAGCTGCGGCGCAGGGCCGGGCGGACGTGGCGGTACGGACTCGGTGGCGATCGCCGCTCACCTCCTCCGCGTGCCGGCCGCATTCCCCGCCCAGGGTAGCCGGGACACCCCGCGTGCCCCGCTCGGAGCGGCGGCCCATCAGGCCCTACCAGGGGTGTTCGAGGATCGCCGAGACCATCTGCACCAGGATCACCACGAACACCAGCACGAAGAACAGGTTGAACAGCCGCGAGCCGAACCGCCCGCGCGTCAACCGCGAGAGCCCGAGGATCCCGGGCTCGTCGACGATCCGCGGCCGCGGCGGCGGGCCGGGCGGCCACCCGGGAGGCCGTGGCCGGGGGATCTCCTCGTGCAGCCTGCGCTCCGCGGGCGTCCCGTCGGGGGGCACGTCCCGCGCGGACGAACCCTCATCCGAACAGGCACTCACGTGGGCGGATGGTAGGCGCGCACCTTTCCCCGATCGAGGAACCCGGACGTGGCGGCGCGGCGGTGACCCGAACAGGTGAGGTCAGTCGCCGTCCCCTTCGTCGTCATCGTCGTCATCGTCGCCGGGGGCGTCGGGTGGTGGGGGTGCCTCGCCGCTGGAGATGCTGAGCTCCACGGTCTCGCCCGGCAGTGCCGACCCCCGCGGGTTCTGGCCCACCACGGTGCCCCGGTCGGCGGCGTTGTCGACCTCTCGCACCGACACCGACCAGCCCGCGTCCTCCAGCTCCTCGCGCGCCTCGTTCTCGGAGTCGCCCACCACGTCGGGGATGCGCGACTCGGCACCACCTTCGAGGAAGCGGTCGTCGACGGTGGGGAGCGGGAGCACCGGGAGCGGGTCGGTGAGCGGCTTCATCGCGCCGAACCACGTCTCGGCGGGCGTCTTGCCGCCGAAGATGTTGCCGCTGCGGCACGGGAACGGCGACCCGGCGCCGTCGCACAGCGGGCGGGGCGAGCGCGAGTTGTCGAACGTGATGACCGCCCCGGCCATCTGCGGCACGAACCCGACGAACGCCGCCGACTTGTGCTGCTGGGTGGTGCCGGTCTTGCCCGCCATCGGCCGGTTCCAGCCCACCTGGCTCGCGGCGCCCGCCGCCGTGCCGCCCGGCACGTCGTCCTTGCTGAGCGCGTTGAACATGGCGTTGGCCAGGCCCGGCTCGACGGCCTGCTCGCACGGCGCCTCGGTGACCGGCACCGGGTTGCCCGCGGCGTCGGTGATCGACTCGATGGGGCTGGGCGGGCACCAGGTGCCCGCGCTGGCCAGGGTGGCGCCGACGTTCGAGAGTTCGAGCACGCTGGTGGGGCTGACGCCCAGGGTGAACGAGGCCAGGTTCTGCGCCTTCGTGACCTCGGCGATCGAGCGGTCGGTGGGGCGGCCGGTGCCCGGGTCGACGAATGGGGTCTTGGCCAGGGAGCGCATGCCGAGCCGGACCGCCATGTCGACGACCGGCGGCACGCCGGTGAACTCCTCGAGCTTGATGAACGCGGTGTTGGGCGACTGCGCCAGCGCGTCGGTGAGCGACATGCGCGGCGGCAGGTTGTCGCTGGAGTTGCGGACCGGGAGCGGCCGGCCCGCCCCGTCGATGTAGATCGGCGAGGCGTAGCCGCTCGGGGGCACCGTGAGCTGGTAGTTGATGCCCAGGCCCTTCTCCAGGGCCGTGGCGGCGGTGAAGATCTTGTAGACCGAGCCCGCACCCAGGTTGACCGGCTCGTACGGCAGCCCGTAGCTCGTCTCGAGCTCCTCGGCGTCGAGCCCGAACGTGCGGCTGGAGGCCATCCCGAGCACGCGGTGCTTGTCGCGGCCCGGCTGCACGACCGACATCACGTTGGCGACGTTGGGCTGCTTCGGCGGCACCTCGGCGTCGAGCGAGGCCTTCATGGTGTTGAGCACGTTGCGGTCGAGCGTGCTCTTGATCGTGTAGCCGCCGCGGTTGAGCTGGTCGAGGGAGAAGCCGGCCTCGGTGAGGTAGTCCACCACGTACTTGCAGAAGAACCCGGCGTCGCCCGCGCCGATGCAGCCGTTGGGCTGGGTGTTGAGCGGGCTGACCACGCCGAGCGGGGTGGCGAGCGCCGCCTCCGCCTGCGCGCTGTCGATCATCTGCTGGTCGCGCATCTGGTGGATCACCAGGTTGCGCCGCTCCAGCGCCGCCTCCGGGTTGGTGACCGGGTCGAACGCCGAGGTGCTGTTGACCATGCCGGCCAGCAGTGCGGCCTGCGGGACCGTGAGCTGGTCGGGGGTGGTGCCGAAGTAGGTGCGCGCCGCCGCCGCGATGCCCGCCGCCCCGTTGCCGAAGGAGACGATGTTGAGGTAGCGGGTGAGGATCTCGTCCTTGGAGAGCCGCTGCTCCATCTGCAGGGCGATCTGCGCTTCCTTGAGCTTGCGCGCTGGGGTCTGCTCGGTGGCCTTGAGCCGCTCCGTCTCCGTCTCCGCGGCCACGTAGAGCATGTAGTTCTTGACGTACTGCTGGGTGAGCGTGGACGCGCCCTGCACCACCTCACCGGACGCGGAGTTGGCGGCGAGCGCGCGCAGCGTGCCCTGCCAGTCGACGCCCTGGTGCTGGTAGAACCGCCGGTCCTCGATGGCCACGATGGCCGCCTTCATGGCGGGCGAGATCTGGTCGGCCGTGACGGATCGCCGGTTCTGGCCCTGCTCGAAGAACCGCGCGATCGGCACGCCCGCCGAGTCGGTGACCGTGGTGGACTGGGGCAGCGGGCCGTCCACCAGGTCGGCGGACACCGTGTTGACGCTGTCGCCGGTGTCGCTGGCGATCAGCCCCAGACCTGCGGTGACGGGGAAGGCCATCCCCGCGACGACCACGCCTGCGAGGAGCCCGAGCCCGAGCAGCAGGCCGATCGGCCGGGCGAGATGGCGCGGGAAGCTCACGGGGCGCCAGGTTACGCCGACCGCCGGATGGAGTAGGGGAGATCGCCCGACCGCGATTGAGTAATTTTGCTCGGTTACCGGTGGAACCCCGGCCTCTGAGAATTCGTCTGTGCTGGTCATGACGAGCACGGGATCCGGGGAGGGGCGACCATGACGGGCCGGTGGAACTGGCGGGTTGCTGCACGGTGCCGCACGACCGACGCGGAAGGCCTCTTCGTCACGGGGGCACGGCAGCGGGAGGCGAAGCTGTTCTGCCGGGCCTGCCCGGTACGCACGGAGTGCCTCGCCCACGCCCTCGACCAGCGCATCGAGTTCGGGGTGTGGGGCGGCATGACCGAGCGCGAGCGCCGCGCGCTGCTGCGGGCCCGGCCGGACGTCACGTCGTGGGCCGACCTCCTGCACGACGCCCGCACGGCCCACTACGAGTCGGTGGCGGAGGAGACGGCCGAGCAGCTGGCGCGGGCGGCCGAACGAGAGCAGCGCCGCCGCCACCACGGGCTGGACGAGACGGCGTGACGCGGCGGCGCCCGCCGCTCAGGCGCGCATGGCCGCCAGCATGCGGAACAGAGCCGTGAGCACGGCGTCGAGGTCGGCGGGGTCGCCGCTCTCGGCGAGCCAGAGCGCCGCCTCGTTCATCGCGCCCGACAGCAGCCGGGCCAGCGGCGCCACCGGCTGGGGCACCACCACGCCCGCCTCCACGAGCGTGGTCAGCGCGTCGGCGAGGTGGCGGGCCGACCCGCCCTCGTCCATCGCACGCCACTCGCTCCACCCGAGCACGGCGGGCCCGTCCAGGAGCATGATCCGGCGGACGGCGTGGTCGGTGCTCGCCGTGAGGAAGGCGCGGCACCCCGCCAGCAGCCGATCCCACGGGTCGGTCTCCGCACCTGCCGTCGTCGCCACCGTGCGCCCGACCTCGTCCTGCACCTGGGCCAGCACCGCGCGGAACAGGTCGGTCTTGCCGCCCTCGAAGTGGTGGTAGAGCGCCCCTTTCGTCACCCCCGCCTCGCGCACGATCTCCGCCAGGCCCACCGCGGCGTACCCGCGCGTCGCGAACAGCCGCCTGCTCACGGCCAGCAGCTCGGCGCGCGTCCGCTCCCGCTGCTCCACCCGTCCCATCTCGCCCGCCTCCGTTGACATACCGTTGGTATGTGAACTACCGTCTTCACATACCAACGGTACGCGAATCAGGGGGAACCGTGCAGCTGACCAGCTTCTACCCGGTGATCGGCACGTCCCGGCTGCGGGAGGCGCACGAGTTCTACACGCGCTTCTTCGGCTTCGATACCACGTTCGAGGCGGACTGGTACGTCAGCCTGCGCCGGGCCGGCCCGCCCGCCTACGAGCTCGCCCTCCTCGACCACACCCACCCCACCCTCCCGGAGGGCCACCGCCGCCCGGTGCAGGGGCTGCTGCTCAACTTCGAGGTGGCCGACGTCGACGCCGAGTGGGAGCGCCTCGTCGTGCGCGGCGGGCTGAGCCCGCTGCTGGAACTGCGCAGCGAGCCGTTCGGGCAGCGCCACTTCATCGTCGCCGACCCGTGCGGGGTGCTGATCGACGTGATCACGAACATCGCGCCGGCCCCGGAGTACGCCTCAGCCTTCGTCGAACCCGGCGGACCCACGGTGGGCTGACGGGTCTCGATGGCAAGAACCGGGCGTAGGACGTCCGTTCTCGATCTCGTGCTGTGCCGGCAACACCCCTAGCGTCCCGCTTGTTGAGGCCCGCCGACACGAAGGAGAACAACGTTCGTGAAACCGCAGAACGCCAAGGGACTCGCCACTCAGCTCGTCGCCCGGCTCGCCGTCAGCACGCTTCTCGCCGCTGCCGTCGTGCTCCCCGCTGCAGTCGTCCAGGAATCACCTGACGGCGTCTCGACGCGACAGGTCGAGCCCGTGATGTACGTCGACTGCAGCTTCTGGGCCACCCTGCTCTGGGGCTGCCACCCCCGCACCGGCTGACCCCGCCAGGCCCCCGGCAACAGGTCGCGTCAGCGGACCGAACGCAGGGCCGGGGCGCCGGCCTCCGCGGTGCCCGCGAGCCGCTCGCCGACCTCGCGCAGCCCGTCGAGGTCGGCGATGTCGCCCGCCACCACCGGTACCCGCGCCACCGCCACGCCCGGGTGGGCGGCGGTGAAGCGGGAGAGCAGGCGCTCCTCCCGGTCGGCGAGGTCCACGCGGTCGGCGTGCAGCCGCAGCACGGCCGCCGCGAGCGGCGCCGACCGCATCTCCTCGGCCACGGCACGGGCCCGGGTGGCGGAGAGGTCGGCCAGCACCGGGTGGGTGCGGTTGAGCACCAGACCGGCCAGCGGCATGTCGTCGGCGGCGAGCCGGTCGACGAAGTAGGCGGCCTCGCGCAGCGCGTCCGGCTCCGGCGCGGCCACCACGAGGAACGCGGTGCCCGGCGAGCGCAGCAGGGCGTAGGTGGCCGTGGCCCGCTCCCGGAACCCGCCGAACATCGTGTCGAAGGCCTGCACGAACGCCGACGCGTCGGCCAGCATCTGGCCGCCGATGATCGTCGAGACGGCCTTGGCGAACAGCGAGAAGCCCGCGCCCACGAGCTTGCGCAGCCCGCGCCCGCCCGCCCGCGCGGGGGCGGACAGCAGGCGGATCATCCGGCCGTCGAGGAACGTGGACATGCGCTGCGGCGCGTCCAGGAAGTCCAGCGCGGAGCGCGACGGCGGCGTGTCGACCACGATGAGGTCCCACTCGCCGGTGGCCGCGAGCTGACCCAGCTTCTCCATCGCCATGTACTCCTGCGTGCCGGAGAACGACGAGGAGATCGTCTGGTAGAAGGGGTTGGCGATGATCGCCTCGGCCCGGTCGGGCTCGGCGTGGGCGTGGACCATCTCGTCGAAGGTCCGGCGCATGTCCAGCATCATCGCGTGCAGGTCGCCCCGTGCGGCGGCCACGCGGCCGGGCTCGTTGCCGAGGGCCTGCATGCCGAGGGCCTGGGCGAGGCGGCGCGCGGGGTCGATGGTGAGCACCACGGTGCGCCTGCCCCGCTCGGCGGCGCGGATCGCCAGCGCGGCCGACGTGGTGGTCTTGCCGACCCCACCGGACCCGCAGCACACCACGATCCGGGTGCCCGGGTCGTCCAGCAACGCGTCCACGTCGAGCTCCGGAGTGGTGCGCGGGCTCACGATCCGACCCCGCTCGCCACCGGCCGGCCCACGCCCTGCTCCACGAGCGACTCGGCCAGCTCGTACAGCGAGCCGAGGTCCACCCCCTCCACGAGCTGGGGCAGCTCCAGCCGGGGCAGCGCCACCGCCTCCTCGAGCCGGGTGAGCGCCGCGGCCTCGCCGTGCACGCGCACGGCATGCTCCACGGTCTCGGCCACGAGCCCGTCGATGACGTCGGAGGGCAGGTCGAGCCCGGCGGAGGCCAGGCCCGCGCGGATGCGGCCGGAATCGACCCGGCCACCCGCCGCGGCGGTCACCGACCGGTCGGGCAACCACTGCGGCCGCACCCGGTTGACGATCACCGCACCCACCGGGAACCCCGCAGCGGTGAGCTCGTCCACCGTCTCGAGCGTCTCGGTGACGGGCAGGTCCTCCAGCAGCGTGACCAGGTGCACCGCGGTGAGCGGCGAGTGCAGCACCTGCACCACGCCCGCGGCCTGGCTGTGGATCGGGCCGGTGCGCGCGAGGTCGGCCATCGCCTTCGTGACGTCGAGGAAGCTCACCACGCGGCCGGTGGGCGGCGCGTCGAGCACCACGGCGTCGTACACCGGCTGCCCGGCGGCGTCGCGCCGGTTGACGCACTCCTTGACCTTGCCGGTGAGCAGCACGTCACGCAGCCCCGGGGCGAGCGTGGTGGCGAACTCCACAGCTCCCATCCGGCGCAGCGTGCGGCCGGCCATCCCGAGCCGGTAGAAGAGCTCGAAGTACTCCAGCAGCGCCGCCTCCGCGTCGACGGCGAGGGCCTTGACCTCGCCGCCACCGGGCGCGATCGCGATCCGGCGCTCCTCGTACGGGAGCGGGGGAGTGTCGAACAGCTGGGCGATGCCCTGCCGGCCCTCCACCTCGACGAGCAGCGTGCGCCGGCCGCCCGAGGCCAGCGCCAGCGCCAGCGCCGCGGCCACGGTGGTCTTGCCGGTGCCACCCTTGCCGGACACGACGTGCAGGCGGGCCGCCGACAACTCTGCTGGCCAACCGGATGAGCTCACCGCTCCAGGTTACGGAGCCGCGCCGCGACCGGCCGTCCGAGCGGGTGAGGCGCTTACTACAGTGACCAGTCATGACCTCCCCCGGTTCGTCGGACGTCAGGTGGGAATACCTCACCGCTCCCGTGCTCATCCACAACACGCAGGCGATCCTCAACAACTTCGGCCGGGACGGCTGGGAACTCGTCACCGTCACCACCGGCGCCAACCCCGAGCAGCTCGTGGCGTGGTTCAAGCGCCCGGTGCGGAGCTGACGCCGTGACCAAGCCGACCGAGCGCCTCGAGAAGCTGGGCATCACGCTGCCCGCCGTGCCCGCACCCGCGGGCTCCTACATCCCGGCCCGCCGATCCGGCTCGCTGGTGTTCACCTCCGGCCAGGTGCCGTTCGTCGACGGGAAGCCGGCCGCCCTGGGCAAGGTCGGTGCCGAGATCGACACCGGCCAGGCCGCCGACCTCGCGCGCATCTGCGCGCTCAACGCACTCGCCGCGGTCGACGCCCTGGTGGGCATCGACTCCGTCGCGGGCGTCGTCAAGGTCGTCGGGTTCGTCGCCTCGGCCCCAGGGTTCACCGAACAGCCGAAGGTGATCAACGGAGCGTCGGACGTGCTCGCCGAGATCTTCGGCGACGCGGGCAGGCACGCCCGGTCCGCCGTGGGCGTGGCCGAGCTGCCGTTGGGCGTCCCGGTCGAGGTCGAGCTGGTCGTCGAGCTCACCGAATCGTGAGCAGCCCCGACCACGCCTGCCACGAGCTGCTGCTGCGGCTCGCGGGCCGGCTCCCCGACGGGATCCTGTGGCGGATGCGCGACTGGCTCGCCGACGGCGGGCGGGAGGTGCTCGGCTCCACACTGCCGCGCGAGCTCCTGCGCCACCGGGTGGCCGTCACCGACGCCGAGCGCGACCTGCTCGAGCAGGCCGTCGGTTCGGCGCACCCGCTGCTGGACGCGGTGCTGCCCGCCGCGGAGCCGCCCGCCGTCGACGCCGTGTTCGAGCCCGGCGACGGCGCGGTCGACACCGCTGCTCTGTCCGTGCTCGCGGTGGTCCGCGGGCACCCCGGGTGCATCGAGCTGCGGCAGGGGATGCGCGGCGCGCAGCGCGTGGTCGTGGTGCTGGGCGCCGAACGGCCGTGGGAGCTCGCGGGCACGCTCCAGCGCGTGTTGCGCGCCCACGGCGACCGCACACCGTGCGTGGAGGTGCTCCCACCGCACGGAGAGCGCTCCCCCTACCACCACGCAGCCATCATCGGTTCCAGGCCGCTGTGGCGATCCGCCACCGCGCTGGTCGGCGCGTGAGGGGGGCGGCCGGCCCGAGGGGAGGAGGCCACGTGGAGGACACGACGTCGCGCGACACGACGCACGACCTGCTGCTGGCGCTGGCCGGACGGGTCGACGACGACCTGCTGCGATGGGCGCGCGAGCTCGTCGCGCTGGGTGAGGACGCGCGGGCGGTCGAGATGATCACCGCGAGCCTGGTGGCCGCCCGGGTCGTGCTGCCGCCGCCGGTGCACTCCGCGCTGGTGGCCGCCGCTCACAGCGCCCGCACCGACCTCGCCCCCGCCGCGGCGCTCCCGCCGCCCCAGCCGTCCACCGGCACCGAGCACCGGTTCACGGCCCCGGCGGGCGACGACCCGGTGGCCGGTGCCCTCCTCGACTTCCCGGCGCGCCCACTCACCGGGTGCACCGTGCTGCTGGCCCGCAGGCTCACTCCCGCGGGCTCGGCCCCCGGTCCGCTCCCGCACCCCGTGGTGCTGGTGCGGGTGCACGACCACACCCGGCACGCCGAGGTGCTCGCCTACCAGCTCGGCGCGGCCCTCGACCGGGCAGGCGCGCCCGCGTCGGTCGAGGTGCTGCCCGCCGACGGGCCGGTGCCGCGCTACCACGCCGCGGCCCTCGACGCCGCCGTGGAGCTGCGCCACGAGGTGGGCGACGACCGGCCATGGCGTCCGTCGCCGCAGGCCGCCGTCAGGCCCGCCCCGGCCCCGCAGCCGCCGCCCGCGCCGGAGCGCCACGCGTTCGCCCCGGCGCCCCACCCGCTCGCGGCCGATCCGCCCAGGCCGGCCCCCCGGCCGCCGGCGCGGGCCCCCGAGCCCCTGCCCGACGACCCGGCCGCAGCCACCGTGCGACTGCAGCCCGCGGGTGCGCCGCGGGAGGACCCCGAGCCGGAGCCCGAGCGGCTGCTCGAGGAGCACGACGACTTCGACGAGGACACCGCCGAGGACGAGGCCCGCGAGGACGAGGCGCGCGGCGACGAGGGCTCCGAATACGACGGCTCCGACGACGCCGACTCCGACGACGAGGACACCGACGAGCGCCCGTACGACCTCGAGGACGAGGACGACCGGCACGAGGAGGACGACGAGCCGGAGGACGTGGAGGACGACTTCGCGGACCTCCCCTCGCCCCACCCGCTCGCCCCACCCCGGCCGCTCCCGGTGCGGGACGAGGCGCGTCCCGCACCGCCCACGCCGCTGACGCCGCGCGCGGCCCGGCCCCAGCCCTCCGTCACCCCGATCTCCCGGAACGTGCCGAACCCGATCCCGCTCGTGCGCCGCTCGGGGCCGAACCCGATCGCGCGGCCGGTTCCGCTGAACGAGTCGCGGCCGAACCTGCGCCGCGTGGAGACCGACGCCGACGCACCGGAGCGCCCGACCGACGACGGCACGCCGGAGGAGCGGCCGGCCCGGCGCGAGACGTCCGCCCTCGACTCCCTGAGCGACCCGTTGAACGGGCCGTTGCACCAGCCCCTGCTGGCCCCGCTGCTGGACCCCACCGAGGACCCGCTCGGCCTGGGCTCCCGGCGCGCGCGGCCGGCCCCGCCCCAGCCGGCCCCGTCGCCGCCTGCCGCCGCGCTACCCGATGACGAGTGGTCGGAGGAGTGGCTCTCGGGCACCTGGGCGATGGCCCCGTCGGTGCTCGAGGAGCGGGCGGAGCCGAAGGCCGAGCCGGAGCCCGAGCCCGGGCCCGTCGAGGAGTCCGGCTTCGACCGCCCCGCTCCCCGGCCCGTGCCGCGCACGCCGGCCCGGCACCGTTTCCCGGACGAGCCTGCCGCCGAACACGAGGCGGCCGAGAACGAGCCGGAGGAGCAGGACGAGGAGAGCCGCTCGGAGCTCGGGCCGCGCACCGAGTCCGTGGCCCGGTTGAGCGACGCCGACCGCCAACTGCTGGCCCGCCTGCAGGCCGAGCTCCTGGAGGGCCACCGGCAGCGGATCGGGCGCCGGATCACCAACGGCAGCCACCGCGGCTCGCCGCCCGACCTTGGCGCTTAGACGAGCGATTCCCCACTCGATCGTTGCTCAGCACGGAGCGGCGCCCGGACCTCGCGGGCTCGAGCAGCACGAGGCTGTCGCCGTGCCCGCTGGGACGTGCTTCCCGGTTCGACCAACCCGCCCGAGCAGGACCTCACGGCGGCTGTGACAGCCCCGGTGTGCGGCTCGCGCCGATCACACGCGGCGTGGGCCGCCCGCCCGGGGGCATGATCGTCGTTCCGGCGCGAAACCCGACGCATCCCGTCGGGAAACGGGCCGGTTCACCGATCATGGGCTGGGGAGCCCTCGTTGATCGCCGCATGGATGCGCGGGCTGGCACCGGCGGTGCCGGATGCAACCCCCTCCAGCCCTCGGGAGCCGAGACACCGGAAGCCGACCCCAGGGCACGGGCGCCCGGTTGCCTTGCTCCGGGGCACCGCTCACCCAGCGACACCGGCGGCCCGTTCGAGGAGCGGTTGGAGGAGCTGAGGCTCCCGTCCGCGGCCGCCGGTCGGTGGATTCCCCGATCTCGACCACTGTTCGCCCAGGCGCTCGCACGGCAGTCAGGCCGCGGCGAACCGCACGGCCTCCACAAGCTCCTGCAGGTGCAACCCGCGCCGGACGTCGAGGGCGGGCGCCGGCCCCGACCCGTCCACGGCGGCCACGAGCTCGTCGAGCAGTGCCGCGTAGCAGGTGGGGGCGTCGGCGCCGCGGCCGGCGAGCCGGTGGCGTCCGGCGCCGCCGAACACGGTGAACTCGATCTCGGGCGGTTCGACGGGCACCTGCGTGCACAGCGTCACGGTGCTGCGTGCGCCCCCGGAGTGCAGGAGCCCGAAGCGCCAGAGGTCGGGCTCCTCGTGCCGCGCCCACGGCACGTCCGTGACCGGGCCGACGGCCGCGTCGAGGAGGTCGAGCACATGGGGACCGAGGTCGCGGAGCGCGCCGTGCCCGGCCCGCCGGGGTGAGGCGCAGAGCCAGCGGGCCGAGGCGACGGTGTCAGGCCCGGCGGGCTCGGCGGGGATCTCGTCGAGCCACTCGCGCACCCCGGGCACGTGCCGCATCGTCAGCACGAGCGTGGAGTGCACACCGGTCTGCTCGACGGCGTCCACCACCGCCCTGGCCTCACCCACCGTGGCCGCGAGCGGCTCCTCGCAGATCAGGTGCTTGCCCGCGGCCGCGGCGAAGAGCGCCAGCCTGCTCTGCACCGGGGGCGGCACGGCGAACGCCACGACGTCCACGGCGTCGAAGAGGATCTCGAGGTCGGGGTAGCAGCGCGCGCCGTGCTCCGCGGCGAGCTCGGCCGCCACCTCCGGGCGGCGTGTCCACACCGCCGCGAGCTCGGTGCCTGGATGGGCCGCGAGACCCGGCGCGTGGACGGTTCTGGCCCACGGGCCCCCGCCCACCAGACCCACGCGCAGCCGATCCATGCCGCACATCCTCTCCTCCCACCGGGCTAGCCTCGGCGTATGTCCCCCGCACCGGTGGTTCCGCGCCCGGCCGCCACCGTGTTGCTGCTGCGCGACCACCCCCACCCGGTGCCCGGACGCAGCCCGCTGCAGGTCTTCCTACAGCGCCGGGTCACCGGGATGGCGTTCGCGGCCGGGATGACCGTGTTCCCCGGCGGGGGCGTGGACGCGGGCGACCGGCCCGATCCGGACCACTGGGCGGGCCCCGGCCCCGGGTGGTGGGCCGGGCGGCTCGGCGTCGACCCCGATCTCGCCGGCGCCTTCGTGCAGGCCGCCGTCCGGGAGACCTTCGAGGAGTGCGGCGTGCTGCTGGCCGGACCGGGCGTCCCGCCGGACGTGCGGCGGCACCGGGCCGACGTCGTCGCCAGGCGGCGGACGTTCACGGACGTCCTGGCGGCCAACGGGCTGGTGCTGCGCGCCGATCTCCTGCACGCCTGGGCGCGGTGGATCACCCCGGTCGGGTCGCCCCGGCGCTACGACACCGCGTTCTTCGTGGCGCGGGTGCCGGCCGGGCAGGAGGCCGACGCGCACACCACGGAGGCGGTCGACGCCCAGTGGTGGAACCCCGACGAGGCGCTGGAGCGCTGGCAGGAGGACGAGATGCAGTTGATGGCGCCGACGGCGCGCACCCTCCAGGAGATCGCCGGGTTCGCGGAGAGCAGCGCCGTGCTCGCCGCGGCGGGTCACCGGGTGATCCGGCCGATCACACCGACCGTGCGCTGCGAGGGTGGCAGGCTCGTGTCCGTGCTCCCCGACGACACCACGATCCCCGCCGACGGCTTCCAGGGCCGCCCCGCGTGAGCGCCCCCGCGTACGGCGTGCTGCGCCCGGTCACCCCGCTCGCCTCGGTGCTCCTCGCCGAGAATCCCTCCCCCATGACCCTCGACGGCACCAACACCTGGGTGCTGCGGGCACCCGGCGAGGCCGGGTGCGTGGTGGTCGACCCCGGGGAGGAGGACGACGAGCATCTGCGGCGGGTGGCCGAGCAGGGGCCCGTCGCGCTCGTGCTGCTCACCCACCGCCACCACGACCACGCCGGCGGCGCACGCCGGTTCGCCGAGCTCACGGGGGCGCCGGTGCGCGCGCTGGACCCGTCCCTCGTGCTCGGCTCCGAGGCGCTCGGGGACGGCGACGTCGTCGCGGCGGCGGGCGTCGAGCTGCGGGTGGTGGCCACGCCCGGCCACACGTCCGACTCGCTGTCGTTCCTGCTCGACGGGCCGGGCGCAGACCAGGCCGTGCTCACCGGCGACACGATCCTCGGCCGCGGCACCACCGTGATCGCCCACCCGGACGGTGCGCTCGGGCCCTACCTCCACTCGCTGCACCGGCTCGCCGAGCTCGCCCCCGGCACCGCCGTGCTGCCCGGCCACGGGCCGGAGCTCCCCGACGCGCCCGCCGTGGCGGCCGCCTACCTCGCCCACCGCGAGGAGCGGCTGGAGCAGGTGCGCGGCGCGCTGGCCCGGCTCGGTCCGGACGCCACCCCGCGCCAGGTGGTGGAGCTCGTCTACGCCGACGTCGACGAGGTGCTGTGGCCGGCTGCGGAGCTGTCGGTCCGAGCGCAGCTGGACCACCTGCGCACATAATCTGCACAGCGATGAAAAAAATCGACGCGGTGTAGAGTTCTCGGATGGCGGAGCGATCCTGCTCGCGCCGAGCCATCCGCGGAGGAACGATGCAGAGTCAGAAGTGGCTCATCACCGGTGTCAGCTCGGGCCTCGGACGTGCGTTCGCGCGGTCCGCCCTCGCCGCGGGCCACACGGTCGTGGGAACGGTCCGCTCCGAGGAGGACCGGCAGGCCTTCGAGGACCTCGAGCCCGGGCGCGCCCACGGCCGCCTGCTCGACGTCACCGACGCCGCGGCCGCCGTGGACGTCGTCGCCGAGGTGGAGCGGACCGTCGGCCCGCTGGACGTGGTGATCGCCAACGCCGGCTACGGACTGGAGGGCGTCTTCGAGG
Organism: Pseudonocardia zijingensis; assembly: GCF_042657305.1. NCBI lineage: Bacteria > Bacillati > Actinomycetota > Actinomycetes > Pseudonocardiales > Pseudonocardiaceae > Pseudonocardia > Pseudonocardia zijingensis. The sequence continues at coordinate 225,507 of NZ_JBHSKO010000007.1, forward strand.
AGACGCCGCTGGCCGAGGTGCGGCGGCAGTTCGAGGTCAACGTGTTCGGCGCGATGGCCACCCTCCAGGCGGCGCTGCCCCACATGCGCGGGCGCCGCCGCGGGCACCTGATGGCCGTCACGTCCATGGGTGGGCTCATGGCGGTGCCGGGCATGTCCGCCTACTGCGGCAGCAAGTTCGCACTGGAGGGCATCCTCGAGGCGCTGGGCAAGGAGGTCGCACAGTTCGGGATCCACGTCACGGCGATCGAACCCGGCTCCTTCCGCACCGACTGGGCAGCCCGCTCCATGACCCGTGCCGCGCGCTCCATCGCCGACTACGACGAGCTGTTCGCCCCCATCCGGGAGGCGCGGCAGAAGGCCAGCGGCAACCAGCTGGGCAACCCGGCCAAGGCCGGGGAGGCCGTGGTGCACATCGCGTCGGTCGAGCAGCCGCCCGCCCACCTCGTGCTGGGGTCGGACGCGCTGCGGCTCGTCACCACGGCCCGCGCCGCCGTCGACGAGGACATCCGCACCTGGGAGGCGCTGTCGCGCACCACCGACTTCCCGGAGGGTGCTCAGCTCTGATGCCCGACCACCGAGCTGCGCGGAGCCGGCGCGTCACCGAACGCAAGGGCGACCTCCGGGAGCGGGCGATCCTGGACACCTGCGAGGCCCTGCTGGCGCAGAAGGGCTACGACGCCATGACCGTCGGCGACATCGCCCAGGGCGCCGGCATCACCCGCGGTGCCCTGTACTTCTACTTCGGCTCCAAGCAGGAGGTGGTCACGGCGCTCGTGGCGCGCACCGTCGAGCACCTTTGGGAGCGCTCGCGCGCCACCGCGGAAACGGACGACCCGCGCCGGGCCATCGCCGCCGCGATGCAGCGCACCGTCGAGCTGTGGAACGAGCACGGCCTCGTGATGCGCACGGCGATCGACCTCTCGTTGACCGTGCCGGAGATCGGAGCGCTCTGGAGCCACACGGCCGACCTGTTCATCGGCGCCATCGCCGCCGTCCTGGAACGGGCCGGGGTGCCGCCCGGCACCGAACCGGACCAGGCGTCGGCGATGGCGCGCGCCCTGTGCTGGATGATCGAGCGGAGCTTCTACCACGCCTCGCAGGAGTCCCGGGAGGCGTTGCAGCGGGCGTCGTCGACCTGCGAGCACATCTGGCTGATCAGCGCCGGGCTCACGGCCTGAGCCGGGTCAGGCCACCGCGGCGGACGGCTGCGCGGGCCGCGGCAGCAGGGTGGCCCGCCGCAGCCACAGCACCGCCGCCAGCACCACCCCGGCCGTCCCACCGGACACGAAGGCCGCGGCCGGGCCGAACTGCTCCACCACGATCCCCGCGCTCGACTGGCCCGTGGCGATGCCCAGCGTGGCCGCCGTGATCACCCACCCGAACGCCTCGGCCGCCGCCCCGGGCGGCGCCGCGATGTCGACGGCGAGGGAGTGGCCGGTGACCTGCGGGGTGATCAGCGCGCCCGAGAAGACCATCGTGATCACGAGCACCGCCAGCGAACCGGTGGGCCCGACGAGCGCCATTGCGGCCACCAGCACCGCGAAGCCGCCGAGCAGCGCCGGCATCCGCAGGTGCAGCGGGCGGGGCCACGGGCGCATGCCGTAGAGCACACCGGCGAGCACCGAAGAGATCGACCACGCCGACAGGAGCACCCCGCCGAGGGTGGGCGAGCCGACCGCCGCGGTGACCGCGGGCACTCCGACCTCAACCGACCCGATGACCAGCCCGAATCCGAGCGCGGCCACCGCCACCGTGCGCATCCCGGGCCGGGCGAGCGCACCCAGGAGCGACACGCCCTCGCGGGCCGGCGCGTGCCCGATGCCGCGGGCCGGGCGGCTCAGAGCGAACGCGCCCGCGCCGAGCGACATCGCGGTGCAGGCCACCGCCAGGCCGAGCCCCGGCCACGGCGCCGCCACGAGGAACGCGGCGATGGCCGGGCCGAGGATGAAGAAGACCTCGAGGCTGATCGCCTCGTACGTCAGTGCAGCCGCGCGCGTGGGGCCCGGGGGCACGAGCGTGGTCCACAAGGAGCGGGACGCGCCCTCCAGCGCCGGCCGGACGGCCCCGGCCACCGTGGCCAGCACCACCACCACGGGCAGCGGCTGCGCGCTCTCGACGGCGGCCACCAGAGCTCCGACCGCCAGCACGAACAGCACCACGATCACCTGCAACGGCCGGCTCGGCCCCAGCCGGTCGACCACGCGCCCCTGGGCCACCGAACCGGCGGCAACCCCGATCATCTGCCCGGCGGACACCAGACCCGCCGCGGCGAACGACCCGGTCGCCCGCTGGACGTAGAGCAGCGTCGCCAGAGGCAGCATCGCGATCGGGAACCGGCCGACGGCCGAGGCGAGCACCGGCACCGCCGCACCCGGAGCGGTGAGGGCGGCGCGGTAGTCGGCGAGCGACGCTGAGGACGACATGGCCACCAGCGTCGCACGATTTGGTACGGCCGTACCACTATTTTTCGCCGACGGAGATCGAGCAGCACCTCACCGCGGTCCCGAGGACCGCGGCGCGCGGCTCGGTGCGGTCGATGGGGCGAGTGAGCACCTGGCCGCCGGGGCCGGCGTGGCCCGCACATCGGTTGTGGTGCCGACACACCAGTTGCAGTCGATGTGCGACCACCACAGGTGGTGTGCCAGCACCGGCCGCCCAACGTGGCGAGGCCGACACACCGATCGTGGTGCCGACACACCGATTGCAGTCGATGCGCGACCACCAGAGGTGGTGTGCCAGCACCCGGCGGGCCCGAGCAGCACAGGACTGCCGCGGCACCCGCCGCGAGGTACTTCCCAGACGGACCACCCGGCCCGAGCCGTACCTCAGCGCCTCCTCGGGAGCCCTCTTGTGCGGCTCGCCGCGACGATCAGGCGCCGCGGGCGGTCAGCGGGCGCGGCGGACGCCGACACACCGACTGCGGTGCCGACACACCGATTGCAGTCGGTGTGTGAGCACCAGAGGTCGTGTGCGAGCACCCACCCGGGCCCGAGCCGCACCTCAGCGCCCCCTCGAGAGCCCCCTTGTGCCGCTCGCCGCGACGACCAGGCGCCGCGCGCGGTCAGCGGACACGGCGGACGCCGACACACCGACTTCGGTGCCGACACACCGATTGCAGTCGATGCGCGACCACCAGAGGTGGTGTGCCAGCACCGGCCGCCCATCACCGCGGACGCCGACACACCGATCGTGGCGCCGACACACCGATTGCAGTCGGTGTGTGAGCACCAGAGGTTGTGTGCGAGCACCCACCCGGGCCCGAGCAGCACAGGACTGCCGCGGCGCCCACCGCGAGGTACTTCCCAGGCGGGCCACCGGGCCCGAGCCGTACCTCAGCGCCTCCTCGGGAGCCCCCTTGTGCGGCTCTCCGCGACGATCAGGCGCCGCGGGCGGTCAGCGGGCGCGGCGGGCGAGGCGCTCCGGCTCGAGGATCAGCACGCTCTTGCCCTCCAGGCGCAGCCAGCCGCGGTGGGCGAAGTCGGCGAGGGCCTTGTTGACGGTCTCCCGGCTGGCCCCGACGAGCTGGGCGATCTCCTCCTGCGTGAGGTCGTGCGTGACGCGCAGCAGCCCGGACTCCTGGGAGCCGAACTGGCGCGCGAGCTGCAGCAGCGCCTTCGCGACGCGCCCGGGGACGTCGGTGAAGATGAGGTCGGCGAGTGCGTTGTTGGTGCGCCGCAGACGACGGGCGAGCACGCGCAGCAGCTGCTCCGCGATCTCGGGGCGCTTGCCGATCCACTCCCGCAGAGCGGGGCGGTCCATCGTGAAGGTGCGGACCTCGGTGACCGCGGTGGCCGAGGACGTGCGCGGGCCCGGGTCGAAGATGGACAGCTCGCCGAACATGTCCGACGGCCCGGCCACCATGAGCAGGTTCTCGCGGCCGTCGGGCGACTTGCGCCCGATCTTCACCTTGCCGCTGCCCACGATGTACAGCCGGTCGCCCGGCTCACCTTCCGCGAAGATCACGTGCCCGCGCGGGAAGTCCGCGGGCTCGAGCGCCTGGGCCAGCGCCTCGGCCGCGTGCGGCTCAACACCCTGGAAGATCCCTGCGCGGATCAGCACCTCGTCCACTGCGTCGCTCCTCGTCCCAGGTCGCGGCCCCGCGACCGGATCACCGGCCGGTCAGTCTAGGGGTTGCTCGCACCCTGTGTGACGCCGTCGCCGTCGAATTCGTTGCCCGACCGGGCAGTTTCACCCGGTCTCGCCCGCGCAGCCGGTCAAGCCGCCTTGTTGCGCCGGGCGGATTTGCGCCCCCGCAGCCCGCGGTTGCGCAGCCGGAAGAGCTCCAGTGCTCGGCCGGATCCCTGCCGGAAGAGTGCACGAACCTCGTCGGGCCGGGGCCGCTCGAGCAGCTCCTCGACCTCTTCGGGACGCACAGTGGTCTCCCGCAGCCGGGATTCGACGCGCTCCATCCCGAGGGCGAAGAACATCACCAGCAGCGGCACGAGGACGGACAACCAGGCAGTCATGTCGCGTCAGATGGTCTCGCACCGCGGGCAGCGACTCGCCACGGGGGTCGACGAGTTCCCATCCCGTTATGATTTCGTGACCGTCGGGTCCGGCGCCGTCACAGGCTGTCGGGACGGTTCCGTAGTCTCGACGACGTGACCACCGCCTCCCGCAGCGCACCTCAGCGGGGTGCCACGCCCGCCGCTCCCGAGGCCGCCACCCCGGTGCCGATCGCCACGCCGCGCAGCGCCGCCCGGCTCGCCAAGCGGGTCGCCGCGGGGGAGCCCGCGCTCGGGCGGTCCCGGCGCGTCGCGCGGATGCTGCGCATGCTCGCCGCCACCCATCCCGACGCCCACTGCGAGCTCGACTTCACCACGCCCCTCGAGCTCGCCGTGGCCACGATCCTGTCCGCGCAGTCCACCGACAAGCTGGTCAACTCCGTCACACCGGCGCTGTTCAAGCGGTACCCCACCGCGCTCGACTACGCGCAGGCCGATCGCGCGGAGCTCGAGGAGATGATCCACAGCACCGGGTTCTTCCGGAACAAGGCCAACTCGCTCATCGGGATGGGCACCGCCGTCGTCGAGAAGCACGACGGCGTGCTGCCGCACACGCTCGAGGAGCTCGTGGCGCTGCCCGGGATCGGTCGCAAGACCGCCAACGTGATCCTCGGCAACGCCTTCGGCATCCCGGGCATCACCGTCGACACCCACTTCGGCCGCCTGGTCCGGCGCTGGGGCTGGACCACCGAGGAGGACCCGGTCAAGGTCGAGCACGCGATCGGCGAGCTCGTGCCGAAGCGCGACTGGACGATGGTGTCCCACTATGTGATCTTCCATGGGCGGCGCGTCTGCCACGCGCGCAAACCGGCGTGCGGGGCGTGTTCGCTGGGCACCGACTGCCCCGCCTTCGGCACCGGCCCCACCGACCAGGTCCAGGCCGCAAAGCTGGTGAAGGGCCCCTCGCGCCCGCACCTGCTCGCCATGGTCGGCATCCCCGACGACGAAGCGCCTCCCGCGGCCGGCGGTGAGGACGCCGACGCCCCGTGACCGATCCTCGCGGCACCGGCGTGCGGCGCTCGGAGGTCGTCACCACGGTGGTCGTCGCGGTGCTCGCCGCAGCCGCCGTGTTCGCGCTGTGGCCGCGCGCGGCCACGGAGCCCGCGGCCGGTCCCGTGCCCCCGGAGCAGGTTCAGGTCTCCGACGCCGAGCTGGCGGCACCGCGCGCGGCGGCCGGGTCGGTGCCGTGCCCGTCCCCCACCGGCGCGCCGCCTGCCGGCCCGCTCGCGGGCGTCACGGCCCCGTGCCTGGGCGTGCCCGGTCCGGTCGACGTCGGGGCGGCGCTCGCCGGCCGCCCGGCGCTCGTCAACGTCTGGGCGTCCTGGTGCGTGCCCTGCCGGGAGGAGCTGCCCGCGCTCGCCGCGTACGCGCAGCGTCCGGGCGCGGTGCCGGTGCTCGGCGTCGACGTGCGCGACGACCCGCGCGCCGCGCTCACGCTGCTCGCCGAGCTCGGGGTGGCGCTGCCGTCGGTCACCGATCCGGACGGCACCCTGCGCGCGGCGCTCGACGTGCCGCCCGCGCTGCCCGCGTCGTACGTTGTGCGTGCCGACGGCACGGTCACCCGGGTCGACCCGCCCACCCCGTTCCGCACGGCCGACGAGGTGGCCGCCGCCGTGGAGCGGCTCTCGTGAGCGCATCGCTGCAGCCCGAGCAGGCCCCGGAGTGGCTGCGGCCGCTGCTGTCGCGCGTCGAGGGCGTCGACGCGTCGGAGCTGATGCGCCACCGGATGCCGCCGCCCACCCCCGGGCGGCGCGCCGCCGTGCTCGTGCTCTTCGGCGAGAACGCCCACCACGGCCCGGACGTGCTCCTCGTCGAGCGGGCCAGCACGCTGCGGCAGCACGCCGGGCAGGTGGCCTTCCCCGGCGGGGGAGCCGACCCCGGCGACACCGACGCGGTGGCCACGGCCCTGCGGGAGGCAGAGGAGGAGGCAGGCGTCGAGCCCCGGGGGGTGGTGCCGCTCGCGTTGCTGCCCGACCTGTTCGTGCCGCCGTCCGGGTTCGTCGTCACGCCGGTGCTCGCCCACTGGGCGCGGCCGGTGGCGGTGCACGCCGTCGATCCGGGAGAGACCGCCGACGTCGTGCGCGTTCCGCTCGCCACGCTCGCCGACCCGGCCCACCGGATCCGCGTACGTCACCCGTCCGGGCTCACCGGACCCGCTTTCGTCACGGCGGGGTTGCTCGTATGGGGTTTCACGGGGGGCCTATTGTCCGCGCTGTTGGATCGGGGCGGATGGGCGCGACCGTGGGACACCACTCGGGTGATGGACCTCGACGCAGCGTGGTCGGCAGCCCGTGCCGGCCGGCAGGAGATCGCAGGATCGTGAGGGTGGGGGCAGGGGCGACGTGAGCTGGGTTGATCTCGTCGTCGTCCTCCTCGCGCTGATCGCAGCCGTGTCGGGGTGGCGCCACGGCATGGCCGTCGCGCTGCTGTCGTTCGTCGGCGTGCTCACGGGCGCGGTGCTCGGTGTGCGGCTGGCGCCGCTGCTCGCCGCGGGCGTCGAGGCGCCCACCACGCGCGTGATCGTCAGCATCGTGGTGGTGGTGCTGCTGGTGGCGCTCGGCGAGACCACCGGCGTGTTCTTCGGCAGGCGCATCCGCGACCGCATCACGGGGCAGCGGTCCCTGCAGGTCGACTCCACGCTGGGCTCGGTGCTGCAGGCGATCACGGTGGTCGTGGCGGCGTGGCTCGTCGCGCTGCCGCTCGCCTCCGCCAGCTTCCCCGGCCTCGCCGCGGGGGTGCGCGGCTCCGAGGTGCTGCGCGCCGTCGACAACGTGATGCCCGACGCGGCCAAGGCGCTGCCCGAGGAGCTGCGGCAGCTGCTCAACAACTCCGGCTTCCCGGACGTGCTGAGCCCGTTCGCCGAGACCCCGATCACCGAGGTCGGCGCGCCCGACGCCCGGCTCGCCCAGAGCCCGATCGTCGAGGACGTCGCGAGCAGCGTGCTCAAGGTCCGCGGCCGCGCGCCGTCCTGCGCCCGCCAGCTCGAGGGCACCGGCTTCGTGATCGCGCCGGAGCTGGTGATGACCAACGCGCACGTGGTGGCGGGCACCGCCGAGACGGGGGTGGAGGTCGTCGGGCGGCGCGGGCGCGTGCGCGAGCTCGACGCCGAGGTGGTGCTGTACGACCCGGCTGTGGACATCGCCGTGCTCCGCGTGCCCGATCTCGACGCCGAGCCGCTGCCGTTCGACACCACGGCCGCCTCCGCGGGCGACGACGCGATCATCGTCGGCTATCCGCTCGACGGCCCGTACACGGCCACCGCCGCGAAGGTCCGCTCGCTGATCCGGCTCAAGGGCCCGGACATCTACGACGACGGCGAGGTCACGCGCGAGGTGTACACCGTGCGGGCCGTCGTCCGCTCCGGCAACTCCGGCGGACCGATGATCGCACCGGACGGCCGCGTGATCGGCGTGGTGTTCGGCGCCGCGCTCGACGACCAGGAGACCGGGTTCGTGCTCACCGTCGACCAGGTGTCGGGCGCGGTGCAGGCGGCGGGCAACCTGCGGCGCGAGGTCGACACGGGCAGCTGCGCCGCCTGACGCCCCCCGGAACGCGCACCTCGCCCCCCCCCCCCGGAACGCGCAACTCAGCCGGCGAAACGGGAGACTCGCGCGGAGTGGGGCGAGTCTCCCGTTCTGGGGGCCGAGATGCGCATCCGGTCACGACGCTCACCCCGGGCCCTCACGCACCGCCGATCGGTGCAACGCCCGGAGGTGTTCGGTCGAGTCAAACACCGTGACCTGCGCGAGATCTCGATCACTCGCGGCGCTGATGGCGACCGCACCCGTGCTGGCGGGGGCGATCGCCACGGCGTCGGGCGTCATGCTGCTGGGCTGGCCGCACCGGCCACCGCTGCCCACACCCGCAGGCGTGGTGGCCGCCGGGCTGCTCGTCGTGGTGGCGGTACTGCTCGTGTTCGCCCCGGCCCTGCCCCGGCGAAGACCCTCAGACGTCGCGCGTGATCGTCTCTTCCCGCCCGGGCCCGACGCCGATGGCGCTCACCGGCGCCCCGGTGAGCTCCTCGATCCGCTCCACGTAGGCGCGGGCGTTGGCCGGGAGGTCGTCGAAGCTGCGGCAGTCCGAGATGTCCTCGAACCAGCCCGGCAGTTCCTCGTAGACCGGCAGGGCGTGGTGCACGTCGGTCTGGGTCATCGGCATGTCGTCGACCCGCCGGCCGTCCACCTCGTAGCCGACGCAGATCGGCACCGTCTCCAGGCCGGAGAGGACGTCGAGCTTGGTGAGGAAGAAGTCGGTGATGCCGTTGACGCGGGCGGCGTAGCGGCCGATCACGGCGTCGAACCAGCCGCACCGGCGCGGACGGCCGGTGGTGACCCCGACCTCGCCGCCCGCCTTGCGCAGGTGGTCTCCCATCGCGTCGAGCAGCTCGGTGGGGAACGGTCCGGAGCCGACGCGGGTGGTGTAGGCCTTGAGGATCCCGATCACGCGCGTGATCCGGTTCGGCCCGATGCCCGAGCCGACGGCCGCGCCGCCCGCCGTCGGGTTCGAGCTGGTGACGAACGGGTAGGTGCCGTGGTCGACGTCGAGGAGCGTGCCCTGCGATCCCTCGAGTAGCACGGTCTCGTCGGCCTCGAGGGCCTTGTTGAGCAGCAGCCGGGTGTCGGCGATCCGGTCGGCGAACTTGCGCCCGTGCGCGAGCACGGTGTCGACGACCTGGTCGACCTGCAGCGCGCGCCGGTTGTAGACCTTCACCAGCACCTGGTTCTTGTAGTCGAGGGCGGCCTCGACCTTCTGGTGCAGGATCTTCTCGTCGAGCACGTCGGCCACGCGCACGCCGACGCGGGCCACCTTGTCCTGATAGGCCGGGCCGATGCCGCGCCCGGTGGTGCCGATCTTGGCCTTGCCCAGGAAGCGTTCCGTGACCTTGTCGATGGCCACGTGGTACGGCATGATCAAGTGTGCATCCGCGCTGATCAGAAGGTTGCTCGTGTCCACGTCGCGGGCCTCGAGGCCGGAGAGCTCCTCGAGCAGCACGCCGGGGTCCACCACGACACCGTTGCCGATCACGTTCTTCACGCCGGGCGTGAGGATCCCGGACGGGATCAGGTGCAGGGCGAAGTCCTGACCGTCGGGCAGCACCACGGTGTGTCCCGCGTTGTTGCCGCCCTGGTAACGGACCACCCACTGGACCTGGCTACCGAGAATGTCGGTGGCCTTGCCCTTGCCCTCGTCGCCCCATTGGGCGCCGATCAGCACGATCGCCGGCATGTGAAACTCCAGTCCTGGCCGCGCCTCGTCCGCGGCGGGGAAGGGTAACCGATCAGTGAGCCCGATCGATTCGGACGTGGTGCTGCTGACCTGCTCCGATCAGGGGCAGGCCCGGCGGCTCCCCGTGCACGGTAGTCGCCCCGGTGGTCCTCTCGCTGCCCTGGAGTCGGTGGCGTTGCCCGCCCGGCCCGGACGCACCGACCTCGACCCCGTTCTCGCCGAGCGCGCGCCGCGCCGCGTGGTCGTCGCGGGCACCGACGCCGACCTCGCCGCGGTGCTGCTGCGGCTGCTGCGCACCGAGCGGCTGGACGTCGAGGTGGCGTACCTGCCGGACGCGCGCTCGCCCGTCACCGTGGCGTGGGGCCTGCCCACCGGCGACGCCGCGGCGCGGCTCGCGGTGGCCGGGTCGGCGGAGCCCGTGCCGCTCGTGCGCGACGACACCGGCGGCGTGCTCGTCGGCCGCGGTGAGATCCACGACGTCCGCGGCGAGTGCTACTGCGACGAGACGCTCGTGCTGCGCGGGCGGGCGCGCCGGCTCGTCGTCGCCCCCGGGCCCCGCGGGATCGCCGTGCGGGCGGGATGGAGCGGCCGCACCCCGGACGGGCGGGTGCGGGCCGTGCCTGCGCGGGCGCCCCGGGGCACCGGCTCGGCACTGGGCCGGGCCGTGCAGGTCGGCTGCGAGCCCGCGATCGTGGTGGCCGACGGGGTTCCGCACCCGCGCCCGGTGCCGCGGAGGACCTGGTACCGGCACACCTCCGACTGGTTGCTCGTCCGCCCCGGCGGCGACGGTCGGTGAAGCCGGGACACATCGTGTTCACCTGAACTGATCACGGGCGAAACATCGCGTTCCTACGTTCGGCCGAGGCCATCGTTCTCGGAAGGAACCGCCCGTGACCGTTTCCCGCTCTCGCCGAGCCATCCGGGCCGCCGCCCTGTTGACCGTCGGCCTCGTGCTGTCCGCCTGCGGGGCCCGGGTGGACACCCCCGGTGGCGGTGGCGCGGCCGCCGCTCCGTCCTGCGTCGACACGTCGGGCAGCGAGGTGAAGGTCGGGTTCCTCAACTCGCGGTCGGGCACGATGGCGATCAGCGAGAACACCGTCTTCGACGCGCTCTCCCTGGCCGCCGAGCAGATCAACGCCGCGGGCGGGGTGCTGGGCAAGCAGCTGTCGATCGTGGCGGAGGACGGTTCGTCGGAGCCCACGATCTTCGCCGAGAAGGCCCAGAAGCTGATCCGCAGCGACTGCGTAGCCGCGGTGTTCGGCGGCTGGACGTCCTCGTCGCGCAAGGCGATGCTGCCGGTGTTCGAGAGCAACAACTCGCTGCTGTTCTACCCGGTGCAGTACGAGGGCCTGGAGTCGTCGAAGAACATCTTCTACACCGGCGCCACCACGAACCAGCAGATCATCCCGGCCCTGGACTACCTGAAGGAGCAGGGCGTCACGAGCCTGTTCCTCGTGGGCAGCGACTACGTCTTCCCGCAGACCGCCAACAAGATCATCAAGGCGTACGCGGCGGCGAACGGCATCGAGATCCGGGGTGAGGAGTACGCCCCGCTCGGCCACACCGACTTCGCCACGATCGTCGCCAAGGTGCGCGACGCCGGCGCGGGCGCGGTGTTCAACACCCTGAACGGCGACTCCAACGTCGCGTTCTTCAAGGAGTACAAGAACCTGGGGCTCACCCCGGACGCGATGCCCGTGCTCAGCGTGTCGATCGCCGAGGAGGAGGTCGGCGGCATCGGCGTGGACAACATCGTGGGCCAGCCGGTGGCGTGGAACTACTACCAGACGATCGACACCCCCACGAACCAGCAGTTCGTCGAGGCCTTCAAGGCGGCGTACGGCGCCAACCGGGTGACGTCCGACCCGATGGAGGCCGCGTACACCTCGCTGTTCCTCTGGAAGGGCATGGTCGAGAAGGCGGGCTCGTTCGACGTCGCCGCCGTGCAGGCCGCCGCAGGCGGCGTGAGCCACGACGCCCCCGAGGGCACCGTCACGGTGAACGGCGAGAACCACCACATCGCCAAGACCGCGCTGATCGGCAAGATCGGCGCCGACGGCCTCATCCACACCGAGTGGACCTCGGGCGCGCCTATCGAGCCCGACCCGTACCTCGCCACCTACCCGTGGGCGTCCGGGCTGGCGAGCTGACGTGGACACGCTCGTCACGCAGGTCTTCAACGGCCTGTCCGGCGGCTCGATCCTCCTGCTGGCGGCGCTGGGCCTCGCGCTCACGTTCGGCCAGATGGGCGTGATCAACATGGCGCACGGCGAGTTCATCATGGCGGGCGCCTACACCGCGTACGTCACGCAGAACCTGCTCGGCGCGGCCGGGCTGTCGCTGCTGGTGTCGCTGCCGATCGCGTTCGCGGTGGGCGGCGTGCTCGGGGTGGTGCTGGAGGCCCTGTTGCTGCGCCGCATGTACCACCGGCCGCTGGACACCCTGCTCGTCACGTGGGGTGTGTCGCTGGTGCTGCAGCAGCTCGCCCGCGACGTCTTCGGCACGGCGGGCGTGGACGTGCCCGCTCCGGAGTGGCTGTCCGGGCCGGTCGAGGTGCTCGGGTTCTCGTTCCCGCGCACGCGGCTGTTCATCCTGCTGCTCGCGGTGGCGGCGTTCCTCGCGCTCGCCGCGGCGCTGCGTTACACCGCGCTCGGGCGCCGGATCCGCGCCACCGTGCAGAACCGCCCGCTCGCGGAGACCTCCGGGATCTCCACCCGCGCCACCGACCGGCTGACCTTCTTCATCGGGTCCGGCCTGGCCGGCGTCGCGGGGGTCGCCCTCACGCTGATGGGCTCCATCTCGCCCAACCTCGGCACGTCGTACATCGTCGACGCGTTCCTCGTGGTCGTGGTGGGCGGCATCGGCCAGATCAAGGGGGCTGTGATCGCCGCGTTCCTGCTCGGCGTGGCGCAGAGCTGGATCGAGTACTCCACGACCGCGTCCATCGCGAAGGTGCTGGTGTTCGCGCTGATCGTCGCATTCCTGCAGGTCCGGCCGCAGGGCATCTTCACGGTGCGGACGAGGAGCCTCGCATGAGCAGGCGGTGGGCGGTGCCCGCGGCGTTCGCGGGCACCGCGCTGCTGTTGTTCGTCGTGGCGCCGCTCGCCCTGTCCCCGTTCCGGCTCGACCAGCTCGGCCGATACCTGTGCTTCGCGATCGTCGCGGTCGGGATCGGGCTGGCGTGGGGTCGCGGCGGGATGCTGACGCTCGGCCAGGGCGTGTTCTTCGGGATGGGCGCCTACCTGATGGCGATGCACCTCAAGCTCGCCGACGCGGGCCCGGGCGGCACCCCGGACTTCATGGCGCTGATCTCGTCGGACGGCGTGCCGTGGTGGTGGGAACCGTTCCGCTCCGAGGTCGTCACGCTGCTCGCGATCCTGCTGCTGCCCGCGGCCGTCGCCGCCGTGCTGGGGCTGGCCACGTTCCGGCGCCGGGTGCGGGGCGCGTACTTCGCGATCCTGTCGCAGGCCCTCGCCGCGGCGTTCGCGATCCTGCTCATCGGCAACCCCACCGGCACCGGCGGCTCCACGGGCCTGTCGGGCTTCCGCGGGTTCTTCGGCTTCGCGCTCGCCGACCCCGCCAACCGCCTCGTGCTGTTCTTCACGGCGGCGGGCGTGCTGCTGGTGCTGCTGGCGCTGGCCCGTCAGCTCATGGTGAGCCGCTACGGCGAGCTGCTCGTGGCCTGCCGCGATGCCGAGGAACGCGTGCGCTTCCTCGGCTACGACCCGGCCACCGTCAAGACGGCCGCGTTCGTCGTGGCCGCGTTCACCGCGGGCATCGCCGGTGCGCTGTTCGTGCCGATCGTCGGCATCGTCTCGCCCAACGACGTCGGGATCGTGCCCTCGATCGGGATGCTCATCGGCGTCGCCATCGGGGGCCGCACCACGCTCTTCGGCCCGGTGCTGGGTGCGATCGCGGTGGCGTGGGCGGGCAGCACGCTGTCCGAGCAGTTCCCGTCGGGCTGGACCTACGCCCAGGGCCTGCTGTTCATGCTCGTGATCGCGTTCCTGCCCGGCGGCCTGGCGTCGCTGGCATGGCGGCGGACGCGGCCGGCGCGCCCCGCGGCGGCCGCGCAACCCGTTCCGGCGCCGTCGGGAGGCAGTTGATGCAACGCGACTACCTCGAGGTCTCCGATCTCACCGTCAGCTTCGACGGGTTCGTGGCGGTCGACGGCGTGGACCTCTCCGTGCTGCCCGGTGACCTGCGGTTCCTCATCGGACCCAACGGCGCGGGCAAGACCACGCTCATCGACGCCGTGTCGGGGCTGGTGCCCGCCACCGGCTCGGTCCGCTACGGCGGGCACGAGCTCACCGGGCTCAAGGTCCACCGGATCGCCCGGCTCGGCGTGGGCCGCACGTTCCAGACGGCCACCGTGTTCGAGGAGCTCACGGTCCTGCAGAACCTCGACATCGCCGCAGGCCACCGGCGTGGCCCGGGCACGCTCCTGCGGCGCCGCAAGGGGGTGCCGGAGGAGGTCGAGCAGGCCCTCGAGACGATCGGCCTCACCGACCTGGTCGACGCCCCCGCCGGGGTGCTCGCCCACGGCCAGAAGCAGTGGCTCGAGATCGGGATGCTGCTCGTGCAGGACGCCCGGCTACTCATGCTCGACGAACCCGTGGCCGGCATGAGCGCCGAGGAGAAGGACGAGACCGGGCGGCTGCTGCGGCGCGTCGGCGCCGACCGCACGGTCGTGGTGGTGGAGCACGACATGGACTTCATGCGCTCCTTCGCCAACTCCGTCACCGTGCTGCACGCCGGGAAGGTGCTCGCAGAGGGCAGCGTGCGCGAGGTGCAGGCCGACCCCCGCGTGCAGGAGGTCTACCTCGGGCCCGGGCACCACTCGCGGGCCGAGGTAGAGACCGTGCTCGGGGAGGTGCAGTAGATGCTCACCATGACCGACGTCGACGTCGGCTACGGCCGCACCTCGGTGATCCACGGCGTCACCGTCGCGGTGCCGGCCGACGGGGTGGTCGCCGTGCTGGGCCACAACGGCGCGGGCAAGACCACCCTGCTGCGCGCCGCCGTCGGGCTGCTGCCCACCCGGTCGGGCCGCATCCTGCTCGACGGCGAGGACGTCACGGGTATCCCCGCCCACCAGCGGGTACGCCGCGGCCTGGCGTACGTGCCACAGGGCCAGCAGTCGTTCGGGCAGCTGACCACGCTGGAGAACCTGCAGGTCGTCGCCGACACCAAGCGGGACGGCAGAGCCCGCATCGACGAGGCACTCGACCTGTTCCCGGCGCTGAAGGACCTGCTGGGCCGGCGGGCCGGCCTGCTGTCGGGCGGGCAGCGCCAGCAGCTCGCGATCGCCCGCGCGCTGATCACACAGCCCCGGATGCTGATCCTCGACGAGCCCACCGAGGGCATCCAGCCCTCCGTGGTGGCCGAGATCGAGGAGGCGATCCTGGCGCTCACCCGCCGCGGCGGGCTGTCGGTGCTGCTGGTGGAGCAGCACGTCGGCTTCGCCCTGGACGCCGCGGGCCACTACTACGTGCTCGCCTCCGGGCGCGTGAGCGCCGAGGGCCGGGGCGGCACCGACTCGGTCACCGACGTGCGCTCCGCGATGGCGATCTAGGAGCGTGATCGGCGGTACCGGGTGATCGGAGGACCTACCCCACCGCGGACGTGATCAGGTCGCGCAGCGGCCCGGCGTCGATCCCGCGGTTCTCCAGCTCGTCCACGATGGCGTCGGCCGCCGCGGCCGCGCCCTGCGCCGCGATCTCCGGACCGGCCTGCGCGATGTCGCTCTCGACGTTCTGCCGCAGCACCGAGCCGCCGTACCAGAGGCCGAGCACGAGCGCGCCGACCGGCAGCAGCAGCGAGGCGGCGAGCCCGAGGCCTGCGATCGCCTTGGGGCGGGCGATCACGAGCGCGATCACGGCGAGGACGAACACCACGAGCGCGCCGAACATCACCCCGACCAGGCTCGCCGCCTGGCTCCCCACACTTGCGAGCGGGTCGGACGACACGATGTCGACCGAGGCCAGCGTCTGGTAGGTCAGGTAGTACATCAGCGCGGACACGACCAGCGCGAGGAGCAGCACCAGGCCGGCGAAGATCTGCCCGCGCGTGCGCGGGCGGCTGGGTTCGCGCCTGGCGGGGCGGTCGTCGCGGGGATCGTCGTACCGGTCGTCGTAGTCGCTGTCGCCGTACCCGTCGTGGTACTCGTCGGCGAGGGGAGCTCTGCGGGTGGGGGCCGGGGGCACCTCGGCGCGCACCGTGGGGATCGGCGTGGTGGGCAGGAACGCCGTGCGGTCCGGCGCCGCCGGGGGCGGCGGGCGCATCGGCGCGGGGCCGGTCGGGTGGGGAGCGGTCGGGTGCGGTGGCGCGCCGTGGCCCGGCGGACCCCACCGGGTCGGCTCGCTCAACGCCCTGCCCCCAAGCTCGCGTGCCGGGCGCGGGCCGGGTGCCCATGGTTCGCTCGTTGGCGCTCGCTCATCGCCGCACCATCTCACGATCGGGTGATCGGCGCCCGACCCGGTCGGATGCGGCGCGTCACGCGCGGGTAGGGCGCGCCTGCGGCGGAAACATGATCGCAGCACCCGAGTAACAATTCGCGGTGAGGATGGCGGGCATGCACCTGAGCCCCCAGGAGCGCGACAAGCTGCTCGTCCACGTGGCCGCCGACGTCGCACGGGCCCGCCGCGCACGCGGGTTGCGGATGAACCACCCCGAGGCCGTCGCCCTGATCACCGAGCACGTGCTGGAGGGCGCGCGCGACGGGCGCACCGTCGGAGAGCTCATGTCGAGCGGACGAGAAGTGCTCTCGAAGGACGACGTGCTCGAAGGCGTGGGTGAGATGCTCGACTCGGTTCAGGTCGAGGCCACCTTCCCGGACGGCACCAAGCTCGTCACCGTCCACAGCCCGATCGTCTGATGGTTCCCGGCGAGGTGCTCCCCGGCGACGAGCCGGTCGAGCTGAACCCGGGCCGCGAGCGCACGGCACTCGTGGTCACGAACACCGCAGACCGCCCCGTGCAGGTGGGCTCGCACTTCCACTTCGCCGCGGTGAACCCCGGCCTGGAGTTCGACCGCGCGGCCGCGTGGGGCAAGCACCTCGACATCCCGGCAGGCACGTCGGTGCGGTTCGAGCCGGGCGTCGAGCGCGAGGTCGTGCTCGTGCCGCTGGCGGGCGCCCGGCAGGTGCCGGGCCTGCGCACCGAGTACGCGGGCGCACTCGACGAGAGGGGTCCGGAGTGACGTCGATCGAACGCGACCGCTACGTCGACCTGTTCGGCCCCACCGTGGGCGACCGGGTGCGCCTCGCCGACACCGACCTGCTGATCGAGATCACCGAGGACCGCAGCCGTGGCGCGGCGTCCGGCGACGAGGTGCTGTTCGGCGGCGGCAAGGTCATCCGCGAGTCGATGGGCCAGTCGGCCCGCACCAGCGCCGACGGCGTGCCGGACCTCGTGATCACCGGCGCCGTCGTGCTCGACCACTGGGGCGTGGTCAAGGCCGACGTCGGGGTGCGCGACGGGCGGATCGTCGGCATCGGCAAGGCCGGCAACCCCGACACGATGGACGGCGTCGACCCCGATCTGGTGATCGGCCCGTCCACCGAGGTGATCGCCGGGAACGGCCGCATCCTCACGGCGGGCGGCATCGACTGCCACGTCCACTTCATCACCCCGGGCCTGGTCGACACCGCGCTCGCCGCGGGGATCACCACCCTCGCCGGCGGCGGCACCGGCCCGGCGGAGGGCACCAAGGCCACCACCGTCACGCCCGGGCCGCGCGCGATCGGGCGGATGCTGCAGGCCCTGGACCACCTGCCGATCAACGTGCTGCTCATGGGCAAGGGCAACACCACGAGCGCCGACGCGCTGTGGGAGCAGCTGCGGGCCGGTGCGGGCGGGTTCAAGCTGCACGAGGACTGGGGCACCACGCCCGCGGCGATCGACGCCTGCCTGCGGGTGGCCGACGCGTCCGGTGTGCAGGTGGCGATCCACACCGACACCCTCAACGAGGCCGGCTTCCTCTCCTCCACCCTCGCCGCGATCGCGGGCCGCTCCATCAACGCCTTCCACACCGAGGGTGCAGGTGGCGGGCACGCCCCGGACATCATCGAGGTGGTGGCCGCGGCGAACGTGCTGCCGTCGTCCACCAACCCCACGCGACCGCACACCGTCAACACGATCGACGAGCACCTCGACATGCTGATGGTCTGCCACCACCTCAACCCCGGGGTGCCCGAGGACCTCGCCTTCGCCGAGAGCCGCATCCGGCCCAGCACGATCGCGGCCGAGGACCACCTCCACGACCTGGGCGCGATCTCCATGATGAGCTCCGACTCCCAGGCCATGGGCCGGATCGGCGAGGTGATCATCCGGACCTGGCAGACCGCGCACGTCATGAAGGCCGCGCGCGGTGCGCTGCCCGGCGACGGGCGCGCCGACAACCTGCGGGCCCGCCGGTACGTCGCGAAGTACACGATCAACCCGGCGGTCGCCCACGGCATGGCGGGCGAGATCGGCTCCGTGGAGGTCGGCAAGCTCGCCGACCTCGTGCTGTGGGAGCCGAAGTTCTTCGGGGTGCGCCCGGAGCTGGTGCTCAAGGGCGGCTTCATCGCGTGGGCGCAGATGGGCGACGCCAACGCGTCGATCCCCACCCCACAGCCGGTGTTCCCGCGGCCGATGTTCGGGGCGGCGCCCCTGGTGGCCGCCGAGACCAGCCGCAACTTCGTGGCCGCCGCCGCCCTCGACGCCGGTCTCGACCACCTGCGCCTGTCCAAGCCCGCGCTCGCGGTGGCCGACACCCGGTCCGTGGGAAAGGCGGACATGGTCGCCAACGACGCCACCCCCGACGTCCGGGTCGACCCCGACTCGTTCGCCGTGCGCATCGACGGCGAGCTGGTGGAACCCGCGCCCGTCGACGTGCTGCCGATGGCCCAGCGCTACTTCCTCTTCTGATGCCCTCGCTCGCCGCGCTCACCCTCGCCGACGCCCGGTTCCCCGGTGGCGGGCACGTCCACTCGGGCGGGCTGGAGGAGGCGGTGGCCCGCGGGCTCGTCACGGGCACCGCCGACCTGGCGCCGTTCCTGCTCGGGCGGCTGCGCACGGCCGGGCTCACGGCAGCGGCGTTCGCCGCGGCGGCCGCCGTGCCCGATGCCCCCTTCGGCCTGCTCGACGCGGAGCTGGACGCCCGCACGCCCGCGGTGGCGCAGCGGGAGGCGTCCCGGGCCCAGGGCCGGGCGGCCCTGCGTGCGGCCCGGGTGGCCTGGCCGTCGCCGGTGCTGGACGTGCTGGTGGCCGTGCACCCCCGGCCGCACCACCCGCTCCTGGTCGGGGCGGTGGTCGGGCTCAGTGGCGGCCCGCCGGCCGAGGCGGCGCACTGCGCGGCCTACCTGTCCGTGAGCGGACCGGCGTCGGCCGCCGTGCGGCTGCTCGGCCTCGACCCGTTCGCCGTGAACGCCGCGGTGGTGGCGCTGGGCCCCGTGCTCGACGCGGTGGTCGCCGAGGCCACCGTCCCCCGCAGGCCCGAGCGGCTCCCCGCACCCGGCGCGCCGGTGCTCGACCTCATGGCCCAGGCCCACGTCCACCACCACCGGGAGCAGGTGCGTCTCTTTGTCAGCTGACCACGGACACGGCCACGGCCACCTCGTGAGCTTCGACCCCACCGAGTCCGAGCCGGACCTGCACGTCCCCGTGGAACCCCGGGGCCGCGCCGTGCGCATCGGCATCGGCGGGCCGGTCGGCAGCGGCAAGACGGCGCTGGTGGCGGCGCTGGCCCGCGCGCTGGGCGAACGGCTGCGCCTCGCCGTGGTGACCAACGACATCTACACCACGGAGGACGCCGACTTCCTGCGCCGCAGCGCCGTGCTCGCGCCCGAGCGGGTGGAGGCCGTGCAGACCGGCTGTTGCCCGCACACCGCGATCCGCGACGACATCACCGCCAACCTCGACGCGATCGAGCTGCTCGAGGAGCGGTTCGGCGACCTCGACCTGGTGCTCGTCGAGAGCGGCGGCGACAACCTCACCGCCGTGTTCAGCCGCGGCCTGGTGGACCGGCAGATCTTCGTGGTGGACGTGGCGGGTGGCGACAAGGTGCCGCGCAAGGGCGGTCCGGGCGTCACCACCGCCGACCTGCTCGTCATCAACAAGATCGATCTCGCGCCGCTCGTCGGCGCCGACCTGGACGTGATGACCGCCGACGCGCACCGCATGCGGGGCGAACTGCCCGTGATCGCGCAGTCGCTGGTGGCCGACCCCGCGGCCACCGCCGTAGCCGAGTGGGTGCTCGCGCAGGTCGCGGCCGTCCGCGCGCTCGTCTGATCGATGCGGGCACGGGCACGGGTCGTCGTCGAACGCGGTCCCGACGGACGCAGCGTGGTGCGGGAGCTGCGCTCGCAGCCGCCGCTCACGCTGCTGCCCCAGCGCGGCGCCGCCGCCGCGCGCTCGGCAGCGGCCACCGTGCACATGATCGGCTCGGCCTCGAGCCCGCTGGGTGGCGACGACGTGGCGCTCGACGTGGAGATCGGGCCGGGCGCCGACCTGGAGCTCACCGGCGTGGCGGCCACGCTGGCCCTGCCGGGGCAGGCGGGCCGGCCCAGCAGGCTCGTGGTGCGGCTGCGGGTGGCCGAGGGCGCCGGCCTGCAGTTCCTGCCCGAGCCGACCGTGGTCACGGCCCGCGCCGACCACCACACCGAGCTGCACGCCGAGCTCGGCGACGGGGCCCGGCTGCGCTGCCGCGACGTGCTGGTGGCCGGCCGCAACGGGGAGCCGTCCGGCCGGTACCGCGGGCTCGTCCACGTGCGGGACGGCACGCGGCCGCTGCTCGTGCAGGAGCAGGAGCTGGGCGACGCCGGGTTGCAGGGCTCGGCCGCCCACCTGGCCGGCCGGCGGGTGCTCGGCACCGAGGTCCTCGTGTGGGGTGAGGATCCGGCCGACGCCGTGGCCGGGGACTGGTGGTCGCTGTGCCCGCTCCCGGGCCGCGGCTGCCTGGCCTCGGCCGTCGGCCCGGACGCGGTGGCGGCCCGGCGCGCGCTGGCCGCCGCCGCGGCCGCCCACCCGGGGTGGTCGACAACGGCGCTGCGCACCTCCGCGGCCCTACGGTGAGCCCATGAGCCGGCGCAGGCTGCCCGAGGACGCCACCACGTTCGTCGCCTCGCTCGCCCGCTCCCGCCGGGCAGGCGCGCCGGAGGCGGTGCTGGGCGAGCTGCGCCGCGTGATCCTCGCCGGTGACGCCCCGCCCGGTCTCGCTATCCCGTGCGACGAGGTGGCCGCGCTGTTCGAGGTGAGCGTCATCCCGGTGCGCGAGGCGCTGAAGACGCTCGTCGGGGAGGGCCTGGTCGAGCACCGGCCGCGGGCCGGCTACACGGTCGCCCGGCTGACCAGCACCGAGCTCGACGAGCTGTACGTCGTGCGCGGGGTGCTGGAGCAGGCCGCGCTCTCCGCCGCCGTGGCCCGCGCGGGCCCCGACGACCACGACCGGGCCCGCAGCGCCCACGCCGCCACCGCCGCGGCGATCGACGACGGTGACGGCCGCGCGTACCACCGGGAGAGCCGGCGGTTCCACCTCGCGCTCGTGGTGCCCGCCGGGATGGGCAGGCTGCAGGCGATGCTCGAGTCGGCGTGGAACCTCACCGAGCCGCACCGCCCGATGGCGCAGGTGCCGCCGCAGGAACGGCGCAGCCTGCACGCCGAGCACGAGCGGATGCTCGCGGCGTTCGTGGCCGCGGACGCCGTTGCGCTCGGCGAGGAGGCGACGCGGCACCACGCGCACCTGCGCCACACGGTCTCCGCGCACGCCACCAGGACCGACGCGGCGGAGCCCGGTCACCCGACCGCCGTGTCCCCCTGATCGCCGCTCGCGGAGATCCGGTCCACCAGCTCGACCACCGCGCGCGTGCCGTCCTCGTCGGCGAGCCGCCGGGCCATCGCCTGCGCGGCCTCGCGGTGGCGCGGCTCCAGCACCGCGCGCAGCGCGGCGGTCAGGCGTTCCTCCCCCAGCTTGCGGAAGGGGATCACCTCGGACGCGCAACCCAGCTCGACGAGCCGCTTCGACCACAGCGGCTGGTCGGCGAACACCGGGGTGGGCACAGACGGCACGCCCGCCCGCAGCGTGGCCCCGGTGGTGCCGGCCCCCGCGTGGTGCACGACCGCGGCCACCCGCGGGAGCAGCCACTCGTGCGGGGCGTCCCCGATCGCGAGGACGTCCGGCCCGAAGCCGGAAGCGTCTGCTCCCAGGCCCGCGCGACCGGCCTGGAGGATCCCCCGCGCCCCGGCCGCGCGCAGAGCGGCCACCACGAGCGGCAGCAACCGGGCGCCGTGACCACCCGCCATGCTGCCGAACCCGACGAGGACCGGCGGTGGCCCGGCGGCGAGGAACTCGGTGAGCTCCGCGGGCGGCTCCCACGCCACCGGCTCGGGCCACCAGTAGCCGACCACCTCGAGGCCGGGACGCCAGTCGTCGGGACGGGGGAGCACCGCGGGGCTGTAGCCGTGCAGGATCGGCCAGCCCTCGCGGGCCTGACGCGCGGCGGTGGCCCCCACGGAGCGGGGCGGGAGCCCCAACTCCCGGCGCAGCCGGTCACCGGCCCGGTGGAACGGGATCATGCTGCGCAGGCCGAGCTCGCCGAGCAGCCGGTTCCCCCGCGCGCCCCACGACCGGGCGGAGTGCAGCACGATCGGCGGGAACGCGCTGGTGGGCGTCATGGGCTGGTTGTAGAGCCCTGCGCTGGGGATGCCCAGCGCCTCGGCGATGTCGTAGCCGAACGGGGCCGAGCCGTTCATCAGCAGCAGGTCCGCGTCGGCGGCGGCCTCGAGCGTGGCGTGCGCCGCGCGGTGCAGCAGTTCGGTGAGCCGCGGCACCCGGCCCGCCTGGTAGGCGGGGGTCGACCGCTCCGGCAGGTCGAGCAGGACCCCGAGATCACCGGGCATCGGGTGGGCCTGCAAGCCCACCCCGGTGACCATCGACGCGTACGAGGGGTGCGCCGCGATCGTGACGGTGTGCCCGGCCCGGCGCAGCGCCGTGCCGACACCCGTGAACGGGACGACATCGCCGCGGGACCCGACGGCGCAGATGAGGACGCGCACTCCGCTGCTTTCGACGACGAGGGAAGAACACCTTATCGCGCGCTAGGTTGCCGACGTGGCCTCCACGCGCATCCTCGTCGTCAACCCCAACACCACCGCGGCGATGACCGCCACCATCGAGTCCTGCGCCGCGGCCGCGGCCGGACCAGGCACCACGGTCACCGCGGTGACGCCGTCGATGGGGCCGGTCTCGATCGAGAGCCACTACGACGAGGCGCTCGCCGTGCCCGGCCTGCTCGCCGAGATCGCCCGGGCCGAGGAGGAGGGATCCGCCGACGGCTACGTGATCGCCTGCTTCGGCGACCCGGGCCTGGACGCCGCCCGGGAGCTGGCCCGTGGCCCGGTGGTCGGCATCGCCGAGGCCGCCATGCGCACCGCCGCCTACCTGGGGCGGGGGTTCAGCGTGGTGACCACGCTGGAGCGGACCACGGGTCGCGCCGAGGACCTCGCCGCGCACTACGGGCTCGCGCGGTTCTGCCGCCGGGTGCGGGCCTGCGACATCGGCGTGCTCGCGCTGGAGGAGCCGGGCGCGCGCGACGCCGTGCTCGCCGAATGTGCTCGCGCGGTGGCCGAGGACGGCTGCGACGCCGTGGTGCTGGGCTGCGCGGGCATGGCCGACCTGTGCCGGGAGATCAGCGCGAAGATCGGGGTGCCCGTGGTGGACGGGGTGGCGGCCGCCACCCGCACCGTGGAGACGCTGGTGGCGCTCGGGCTGCGCACCGGCGACCGGGGCGAGTTCGCCCGCCCGCCGGCCAAGCCTTACACCGGCCTCCTGCGTGATTTCCAGGTCCGGTAGCCAATTATAAGTTGAGATTTGTTTCCTCCCGCGCAATACGGCGTGAATCATCGTCACGAGGCCCACCGACGCGCCGGGATGTCGCTTAGCGTCCGAGGTGCGGCCGGATCCGGACCACTGCTGCGGGAGGCGCGATGACCGAGTCCCTCACCAACTCCGACGCGGAAGTGCGCCACTACGACGACCGGCTCACCAACGAGGACCTCGCACCGTTGCGCGAGCAGCGCTGGGGTTCGTACAACTTCTTCGCGTTCTGGATGTCCGACGTGCACAGCGTCGGCGGGTACGTCACGGCCGGGAGCCTGTTCGCCCTCGGGCTCGCGGCGTGGCAGGTGCTGGTGGCGCTGCTGATCGGCATCACGATCGTCTACTGGCTGTGCAACCTCGTGGCGCGGCCGAGCCAGGCCACCGGCACCCCGTACCCGGTGATCTCCCGGGTGGCGTTCGGCGTGCTCGGCGCCAACATCCCGGCGATCATCCGCGGCCTCATCGCCGTGGCCTGGTACGGGATCCAGACCTACCTCGCCTCGGCCTCCCTCGTGGTGG
The DNA here is from genome assembly GCF_042657305.1 of Pseudonocardia zijingensis. Classification (NCBI taxonomy): domain Bacteria; kingdom Bacillati; phylum Actinomycetota; class Actinomycetes; order Pseudonocardiales; family Pseudonocardiaceae; genus Pseudonocardia; species Pseudonocardia zijingensis. The sequence continues at coordinate 249,619 of NZ_JBHSKO010000007.1, forward strand.
TCGCGCTGAAGCTGTGGCCGGGGCTCGCCCCGTACGCCGAGGTCGACGAGTACGGGTTCGTGGGCCTCTCGCTGCTCGGCTGGGCGGCGTTCCTCGCGATGTGGGTGGCCCAGGCGGCGGTGTTCTGGAACGGCATGGAGGCGATCCGCAAGTTCATCGACTTCTGCGGCCCCGCCGTCTACGTGGTGATGTTCCTGCTCGCCGGCTACCTCGTGCTGCAGGCGGGCTGGGGAGCCATCGACCTGAACCTCGTCGAGGTCAGCATCACCGGGTGGGCCGCGGTGCCGGTGATGCTCACCGCCATCGCGCTCGTGGTGTCCTACTTCTCCGGCCCGATGCTCAACTACGGCGACTTCGCCCGCTACGGCCGCACGTTCGCCGCCGTCAAGCGGGGCAACTTCCTCGGGCTGCCGATCAACTTCCTCGCGTTCGCGCTGCTCGTGGTGATCACCACGGCCGCCACGATGCCGGTCTTCGGCGAGCTGATCACCGACCCGGTCGAGACCGTGGCCCGCCTCGACAACACCTACGCCGTGGTGCTGGGCGCCCTGACCTTCATGATCGCGACGGTCGGGATCAACATCGTGGCGAACTTCGTCTCGCCCGCGTTCGACTTCTCCAACGTCGCGCCGCAGCGGATCAGCTGGCGGGCCGGCGGGATGATCGCCGCGGTGGGCTCGGTGCTCATCACGCCGTGGAACCTCTACTCCAGCCCCGACGTCATCCACTACACGCTCGACACGCTCGGAGCCTTCATCGGCCCGCTGTACGGCGTGCTCATCGCCGACTACTACCTGGTGAAGCGGCGCGACGTCGTGGTCGACGACCTCTACACCCTGCGCCCCGACGGCACCTACCACTACCGCGGCGGCTACAACCCGGCGGCGATCGCCGCCACCGCGGTGGGCGCCACGGTGGCCATGCTCGTGGTGCTGCTCGGCTCCTCCGACGCGGCCGCGTTCAGCTGGTTCATCGGTGCCGGCCTCGCGTTCGCCGTGCACATGGCGGTGTCGCGCCGGGCGCCTCAGGCCGCTGGGCGCTCGTGATACGTGTCGACGTACTCCTGGTGTGAGAGCCGCGCGATCGCGTCCATCACCTCGTCGGTGACGGCGCGGCGGATCGCGCTGGAGCCCTCGAGGCCCTCGTAGCGGCTGAAATCGAGCGGCTGGCCGAACCGCACGACCACCTTGTAAGGGCGGGGGAACTTCTTGCCCACCGGCTGCACCAGCTCGGTGCCGATCAGCCCGACCGGCACGACGGGTGCACCGGTGGACAGGGCCAGGCTCGCCACGCCGGTGTGCCCGCGGTGCAGCCGCCCGTCGAGGGACCGGGTGCCCTCCGGGTAGATCGCGAAGGCGCCACCGGCCTCGAGCACCCCGCGCGCCGCCTGCAGGGCCGCCAGCCCCGCCTTCGCGTTGGCGCGGTCGACGGGCACGTACCCCAGCGCCGAGAGGAACGACGCCAGCGCGCGGCCCTTCAACCCCTTGCCGACGAAGTACTCCGCCTTCGCGAGGTACGACACGGGACGGCCGGCCGTCAGCGCGATCACCGCGGTGTCGACGGCGGCGCGGTGGTTGGCCGCGAGGATCACCGGCCCGTCCTTGGGCACCCACTCCGCACCGTGCACCACCGGGCGGTAGATGAACCGGGCGAGCGGGGCGAGCAACCAGCGGACGAGCAGATGCACGGGCAGGGAACGTCGATCAGGTCCCGGAGGTTCCCGATCGTGGCGGATTCGGCGCCCGACCACCCGGACGGCGGCATCGGGCGGCCGGCGCTCAGTCCTCCTCGGGGTCGCCACGCATCGCGCGGAGGGCGTCCTGCCGGCTCATCCCGGTGGCCTGCAGCAGGTCCAGCGCGATCGAGCGCACCTGCGCCACGATCACGACCTCCGACGGCCCCGGGGTGAACGTGCCCGCGAGCTGCCGGGCGTGCTGCACCACCTCGATCACCGGCTCCCGCGCCAGCTCCCGGTCCCCGTCGCGCCCCAGCTGCGCGGTGAGCGCCCGCACCGCGACGGCCAGCTCGTTCAGCACGTCGGCGAGCTCCGGAGCGGCGGGCTCGTCGTCGCAGAGCGCCGTGTACGTGCGGCGGATGAGCACGCGGGTGTTGCGCATGGCGTAGTCGGCGCGCTCCGCCAGCTCGGCGAACCGCCCGAGCTCGCGACGGCGCCGGCGCAACGGCGGGGAGACCCGCGTGACCTCGTGGCCGCCCAGCAACGCCGACCGCATCTCGTCGATCAACGGCTGGGTGGCCCGGGCCCGGGCCAGCGCCTTCGACGCGGCCTCGGGGTCCCGGTCGCGCAGCGCGCCCGCGGTGGCGTCGAGCACGGCGGCCAACTCGTCGAGCAACGCGCGTGCCTCCCGCCGCACCGGCCCGACCGGGTCGGCGGGCAGCACCGCGGCCACGAGCAGCCCGGCGCCGCCCCCGATCAGGGCGTCGATGCAGCGGTCGAACCCGCCGGCGTCACCCGGTGGCAGGAGGGTGGCCACCAGCACCGCCGACGCCCCGGCCTGCCCGACGAGGAGGGTTGCCCCGTCGGCGAACACCGCGGCCGCCATCGCGAGCGCGACGACGAGCACGATCTGCCACGGCCCGCTGCCGATCACCGAGATCAGCGCGTCGCCCACGAGCACACCGAGGCTCACGCCCACCACCAGTTCGGCGGTGCGGCGCAGCCTGCTGCCCAGCGAGATCCCCAAGCTGATCACGGCGGCGATCGGCGCGAAGAACGGCCGGGCGTGCCCGACCAGGTCGTTCGCGACGAACCACGCACCGCCCGCAGCGAGGGCGCACTGCCCGATCGGCAGGGCCGACATCTGCAGCCTGAGCCAGCCGGCAGCGAGCCGGGTGCGCAGCCGGCCGGCTGCTGCGGCCACGGGTCAGCCGAGACCGAGCGCCGCGGCCGCCTCCGGATCGGAGTCGGTGAGGAACACCCGGCAGCGTTCGGCCTCGTCGGCCTCCCCGATCGCCTCGGCGGCCTTGTGGAGCGCGCCCAGCGCCCGCAGGAAGCCCCGGTTGGGCTCGTGCGACCACGGCACCGGGCCGAAGCCCTTCCAGCCCGAGCGGCGCAGCTGGTCGAGCCCGCGGTGGTAGCCGGTGCGCGCGTAGGCGTACCCGGTGATCGTCTCCCCCCGGTCGAGGGCGCTCTCGGCGAGCACCGCCCACGCCAGGCTCGACGTGGGGTGGCTCGCCGCGACCTCGGCCGCATCGGTGCCCCGGTCGAGCTCGGCGGCGGCCGGGTCGACCGGCAGCAGGGTGGGGTCCGGCCCCAGCAGATTGCCCTGAAGACTCATCGGAGAGAGGTGCCCGTCGACTTGAGGTTCTCGCACGCCAGCGTGACCCGCTTCGCCATCGCCGCCTCGGCCACCTTCATGTACGAGCGCGGGTCGTAGACCTTCTTGTTGCCCACCTCACCGTCGACCTTGAGCACGCCGTCGTAGTTGGTGAACATGTGCCCCGCGATCGGGCGGGTGAAGGCGTACTGCGTGTCGGTGTCGATGTTCATCTTGACGACGCCGTAGCTCACGGCCTCGTGGATCTCCTCGAGCAGCGAGCCGGACCCGCCGTGGAAGACCAGGTCGAGCGGCTTCGAGCCCTCGGCCAGCCCCAGCTTGGCGGTGGCGACCTCCTGGCCCGTCTTGAGGATCTCCGGGCGGAGCTTGACGTTGCCCGGCTTGTAGACGCCGTGCACGTTTCCGAAGGTGGCCGCGAGCAGGTAGCGGCCCTTCTCGCCGCCGCCGAGCGCCTCCACCGTGGCCTCGTAGTCACCCGGGGCGGTGTAGAGCTTCTCGTTGATGTCGTTGGCGACGCCGTCCTCCTCGCCGCCGACGACCCCGATCTCGACCTCGAGGATGATCTTCGCCTTCACGGCGCTGTCGAGGAGCTCCGCCGCGATCCGCAGGTTCTCGTGCAGCTCGGTGGCCGAGCCGTCCCACATGTGCGACTGGAACAGCGGGTTCTCACCGCGGTCGACCCGCTCCCGGCTGATCGCGATCAGCGGCCGGACGTAGCTGTCGAGCTTGTCCTTCGGGCAGTGGTCGGTGTGCAGCGCGATGTTGACCGGGTACTTCTTCGCGACCACGTGCGCGAACTCGGCGAGCGCGACGGCGCCCGTGACCATGTCCTTGACCCCGCCGCCGGAGGCGAACTCCGCGCCGCCGGTGGAGAACTGCACGATCCCGTCGCTCTCCGCCTCGGCGAAGCCGCGCAGCGCGGCGTTCAGGGTCTCCGAGCTCGTGACGTTGATGGCCGGGTAGGCGAACTCACCGCTCTTCGCCTTGTCCAGCATCTCGTTGTAGATCTCGGGGGTGGCGATCGGCACGGCTGACCCTCCTCGACGTTCGCGGCTTTCGCCCCGAGTATCCCGCACGGGCGGGGCGACGTCCCCGTCGGCGGCTCGGCGCCGCCTACTAGGCTCAGCAGGGTGCTGGGGGACGGTGCGGGCAACGCGGTCGAGGCCACGCTTTCCCGCCTGCGGCGGCTCGACGACCGGCCCGGGCACGCCCATGCCCCGGGCGCGCCCCTCACCATCTCGGACCTCTACCGCGACCACCGCATGCGGATGGTGCGCCTGGCCATCCTGCTCGTCGACGATCCGAGCACGGCGGAGGACGTCGTGCAGGAGGCGTTCGCCGGGCTGCACCGGCACTGGTCGGGGCTGCGCGACGAGGCCGCCGCCGTCGGCTACCTGCGCACCGCGGTGGTGAACGGCTCGCGCTCGGTGCTGCGGCGCAGGCGCACGGCGCGCGACTACGTGCCCCCGCACCAGGTCAACGCCCGCTCGGCCGAGTCGCTCGCGATGCTCTCCGCCGAGCACCAGGCCGTGGTCGACGCGCTGTCCACGCTGCCGCCCCGCCAGCGCGAGGTCCTGGTGCTGCGCTACTACGGCGGGCTATCCGAGGCCGAGATCGCCGAGGCCACCGGCATCAGCAGGGGCACCGTCAAGTCCACTGCCAGCCGCGCGCTCGACGCCGTCGCCAAGGTCATGGGCTCGCGCACCTGAGCCCCGGATCCCCCGGACGGCGCGGCGATACGGCACCATGGGCCCGTGACCACGACCGACGAGTCCGAACGGCGGCTCGCCGAGGCGCTGCAGGCGAGGGCCAGCGGCGCACCCGGACGGGCCACCTGGCGCCCGGCGCGCGGGGTCCCCGGGCGCTCGGGCACACCCACCGCCACCGCCCTGCTGCTCGCCCTGCTCGGCGGCGGAGCGCTGGGCACGGTGCTGGCACTCGTGTCGCTGCTCGCCCCGGGTGTGCTGCCGCCCCTCGGGTGACCGGTACCGTCTTCCCCCGTGACGCTCGCACTCGGCCCGGAATGGCTGCAGCCCGACACGATCATCTCGTGGCTCGGGCCGTGGGCGCTCGTCGGGCTCGCCCTGATCATCTTCGCCGAGTGCGGCCTGCTGCTCGGCTTCTTCCTCCCGGGTGACTCGCTGCTGTTCACCGCGGGCCTGTTCGTGGCGCAGGGCGCGATCGACGCCCCGCTGTGGCTGGTGTGCACGATCCTCGTGGCCGCTGCCGTCATCGGCAACGCCACCGGCTACTGGGTGGGACGCGCGGCCGGGCCCGCGATCTTCGACAAGCCGCAGTCGCGGCTGTTCAAGCCCGCCCACGTCGTGAAGACCCAGGGCTTCTTCGACAAGTACGGCAACCGGGCCATCGTGCTCGCGCGGTTCGTGCCGATCGTGCGCACGTTCATCACGGTCATGGCGGGCGTGGGCCGGATGGACCCACGGCGCTACCTCACCTACTCGCTGATCGGCGGCGTCGCGTGGGCCGCCGGGGTCACCGTGCTCGGGTTCTGGCTCGGCCAGTTCGCGTTCGTGCGCGAGAACATCGAGCTGATCCTGATCCTCATCGTGCTGGTATCGGTGCTGCCGATCCTGGTCGAGCTGGTACGCGCCCGGCGCAAGCCGGGGCGGCAGGCGGCGTAACGCCCGTCGACCCGGCCACGAGCCTCCGGGAAACCCTACGCTGGAGACCCGTGACCGCCCCCGCCGCGCAGCTCGCCCTCGCCGGGCCGCTCGACCAGGCGGGGCCGCTCACCGTGTGGGCGGTCGTCCTCGTCTTCGTCTTCCTCGAGTGCGCCTTCATCATCGGGATGTTCCTGCCCGGTGACTCCCTGCTCATCGCCGCCGGTGTCGTGCTCGCCCACGGCGCACACGAGATGAGCGCGTGGACGCTCGGGTTCGTCGCGGCGGGCGTCGCCGTCACGGGCAACCAGGTGGGCTACCTCGTGGGGCGCTTCGCGGGCACCCGCATGCTCGCCCGCCGGGAGGGGCGCATCCTCAACCGCGCCAACCTCGAACGGGCCGCCGCGTTCTTCGCACGGTGGGGCTTCTGGGCCATCGTGGTGGCCCGCTGGCTGCCGTGGGTGCGCACGCTGGCCCCGATGATCGCGGGCGCCGCCCGCATGGACAACGCCCGCTACATCGTGGCCAACGCCGTCGGCGCGCTCCTGTGGGTCCCCACTCTGATCATGCTCGGCTACTACGGGGCCGGCCTGCTCGACACGCTCCCGTGGCTCATGGAGGCGGCCACGATCCTCGCCGTCGGCTTCTTCGTCGTCGGCAGCGGCTACGGGCTCTACCGGTACCTGCAGGACGTGCGCAGGCCGGTCGACGAGACCGCGCACCACCCCGAGGACGACCGCGACGACGACCTGCGCGACGCCGCCTGACGCCCGGGCGCCCCGGGTCAGGCCTCCTGCAGCCGCGCCGCCGCCTCGAGGAGCATCCAGCCCGACAGCTGCACCGACAGGTCGGCCTCGGGCGTGCCCGGCCGCGGTTCCTGCGCCAGGTCGCGCCACTCGGCCGAGAACACCGGGCCGCGGGCCAGCTCCACGCGGCCCTTCCACACCGCGTCGGCGTTGACGAACACCAGCTCGCGCGCGGCGTCGGCGAGCTCGGGCAGGCGCAGCGCGGCGTCGGCGAGGTAGCGGGCCGTGATGCCGGCGAACAGGCCACCGTCACCCCCGCCGGAGCCGGGCAGCACCCCGTCCGGCCCGGCGAGCCGGTGGCGCACCGCGTCGACGAGCGCGAGCGCCCGGTCGGTCCAGCGCTGGTGGCCGTCCCGGGCGGCGAGCTCGACGCAGGCGCCCAGGTAGGCGCCCTGGTTGTAGGTGTAGACGTACGGCTCGACGGCCCGGATGCTCCCGTCCGGCGCGATCCGCACGCCGTCGCGCACCAGGCCGGTGTCCGGGTCCACGAGCGTCTCGGCCATCCAGTCGACGATGGCCGCGGCGAACGCGGACTGCCCGTCGCGGGCCAGCAGGATGGCGGCCGGGCCGTTGGCGGGGGCCGCCTTGACGTCGTCGTCGCGGCGCCACCAGATCCCGCCGCCACCGCCCTCGGTCCAGCCGTCGTGCAGCCGGTGCAGGATCCTGGGCAGCGCCGAGGGCCCGGAGCGCCCCACCAGGGTGCCCGCGCGCTGCAGCGCGAGCCCGAGCCACGCGATGTCGTCGAAGTAGCGGTTCAGCCAGGCACCACCGTTGCGCAGCCGCACGCTGCGGGCGAGCGCGGCGATCGCCTTCGCCCGCGACCGCTGGGGCGCGCGCAGCTGGGCGTCGATCAGGCAGTCGAGCAGGTGCGCCTGCCACCAGTAGTGCCACGGCGCGAACAGGGACGGGGTCCGGCGGGGCCAGCGGACCCGGCCGATCCGGGTGGAGGGCAGGACGCCACCGATCCGGCGCACGTGCCGGCGAACGACGGCGCGCTCGGCGACACCCGCCCGTTCCCTCCAGTCGACGTCCGCGGCATCCACCCGGCCAGTCTGCACGATGGCCGGAAACGAGGGATGCCCGTCGTTGACGCCATGAACAGGCCGGGCGACGCTGGTCCGGTGCCCCTCCACGAGGTCCTGATCCCGCTGTTCGACGGGGTGCAGCCGCTCGACGTGGCGGGGCCGCACGAGGTGTTCGCGGGGGCCACGGAGGTGCTGGAGCACCGTGACTGCGGCCCGGGCTACCGCGTGTCGCTCGTGGCCGCGCAGCCCGGCCCCGTGCGCACCCCCAGCGGCATGCAGCTGGTCGCGGACGGCCCGCTGCCCGAGTCGGGGCAGATCGGAACCCTGCTCGTGCCGGGCGGCAGGGGCCCGCTCGAACTCGCCGCGGACGACCCGTTCGTCCACTGGCTGCGCCGGGCGGCACCACGGGCCGACCGGGTGGTGTCGGTGTGCACCGGTTCCTTCGTGCTCGCCGCCGCCGGCCTGCTCGACGGGCTGCGCGCCACCACCCACTGGCACTACGCCGCCCGGCTCGCCGACGCCCACCCGGCCGTCGACGTCCGGCCGGACGCCATCTACCTGAGGCAGGGCCGGATCTGGACGGCCGCGGGCGTCACCGCGGGCATCGACCTCGCCCTCGCACTCGTGGAGGCCGACCACGGCGTCGAGCTCGCCCAGCAGGTCGCCCGCCACCTCGTGGTGTTCCTGCGCAGACCGGGCGGGCAGAGCCAGTTCGCCGGCCCGGTCTGGACCCCGCCCGCGCGCCGGCCCGGCGTCCGCGAGGCCCAGGACCTCATCCACGCCGACCCCACCGCCGACCTGCGCGTCCCGGTGCTCGCCGCCCGCGTCGGGATGAGCGAGCGGCACTTCAGCCGGGAGTTCACCCGCGCGCTGGGCTGCCCGCCCGGCGACTACGTGGAGCAGGTGCGCGTCGACGCCGCCCGCAGGCTCCTGGAGTCCGAACCCGTGCTGGTCTCCGTGGCCGCCGCCCGCGCGGGCTTCGGGTCCGCGGAGACCATGCGCCGCGCCTTCCTGCGCCGCCTCGGCGTGCCACCAGACCACTACCGGCGGCACTTCGCCGTCCGGTGACCGACTTCGAGAGGAGCCTGCCGTGCAGGTCGCCGTCGTGCTGTTCCCCCGCGTCACCGCGCTCGACGCCATCGGCCCCTACGAGGTGCTGCAGCACCTCCCCGAGGTGGACGTCGTGTTCACCGGCGCGCACCGTGGGGAGGTCCGCACCGACAACGGGTACCTCGGCCTCACCGTCGACAGGTCCCTCGACGAGGTCACCGCGCCCGACGTCGTCGTGGTGCCCGGCGGCCCGGGCACCCGCGACCTGCTCGGCGACACCCCGTACCGCGACTGGCTGCGCGCGGTGCACCCCGGCACCCGGTTCACCACCTCCGTGTGCACGGGCTCGCTCGTCCTCGGCGCCGCCGGGCTGCTCGAAGGGCTCACCGCCACCACCCACTGGGGCGCCTACGAGCTCCTGCGCGAGTTCGGCGCCGAGCCGGTCCAGCAGCGCGTGGTGGAGCACCTCGACCGGCGGGTGATCACCGCAGCGGGCGTCTCCTCCGGGATCGACATGGCCATCCGGCTCGTCGAGCTCCTCCTCGACGAGGTGTCGGCCAAGGCCGCCCAGGTGTTCATCGAGTACGACCCGCAGCCGCCGTTCGACGCGGGGCACCCGAGCAAGGTGGGCGAGGACGTCATGAAGCGGATCTCCGGATTCGCGCTGGCCCGGTCGACGTCCTAGGGCCACGGGGCGCTCACACACCGGCAGTGGGGCCCACACACCGACTGCAACCGATGTGCCAGCACCCCAACGAACCACCCCGACGCGCTCACACACCGGGTGTGGGCCTCACACACCGACTGCAACCGATGTGCGAGCACCACAACCGGTGTGCGAGTCACCGAGGCCCCACCCCGGCCGCCGCCGGCACGGCACCACCACCACCAACCGACGGGCGAACGCACCACCAGCCGCCGCTGCTCGCCCACACACCACCTGTGGTGCCGACACACCGACTGCAACCGGTGTGCCGGCACCACACCCGATGTGCCAGCACCCCAACGAGCCACCCCGGCGCGCTCACACACCGGCAGTGGGGCCCACACACCGACTGCAACCGGTGTGCCGACTCCACGACCGGTGTGCGAGCACCCGGCCGCGTCAGAAGTGGGCGGTGAGCTCGCGGAAGTGCCGCAGGTGCAGCACGCCGGGGTCCGCGGGGTCGAGCTCGTCCTCCTCCAGCGCCCAGGTGTGCGGGTTCGGCACGAACACGGCGTTCAGGCCTGCCGCGCGGGCCGGGAGGATGTCCGAGCGCGGCGAGTTGCCGATCATCCAGGTGGCGCCGGGCTCGAGCCCCTGCTCGGCGACGAGCGACCGGTAGGTGCCGACGTGCTTCTCCGCCACGATGTGCACGCCCGCGAAGTGGTGCGCGAGGTTCGAGGCGTCGATCTTGCGCTGCTGCTCGGCCTGCCGGCCCTTCGTGAGGAGCAGCAGGTCGTGCCGTCCGCCGAGCTCGGCGAGGGTCTCGTCCACGCCGGGCACGAGCTCCACCTCGTCGAACACGAGCGCCGCCGCCAGCTCCTCGATCTCGCGCGCCTCCGCGGGGGTGGCGGGGCGCTCGCTCAGCCGCTCGAAGCAGTCGTGCAGGCTGCGCAGGAAGCTCGCGCTGCCGTACCCGTGCACCACGACGTTGGCGCGCTCCACCTCGTCGAGCACGGCGCGGGTGGCGGCGCGGTCGAGGGTGGGGTGGGCGAGCCAGTCGAGGTAGGCGTCGACCACCCGCTCGAAGAGGACGTTGTTCTCCCAGAGGGTGTCGTCGGCGTCGAACACGAGGGTCTGACGATCGATCCGCACGGAGCGGGAGAGTACGTACTCCTTCCGCGCGTTCCCCACTGCTTTTGTCGGTGTTCGAATGTATGTTCGAGCCATGGAGCACAGCGCACCCACCCACAACGCCGAGCAGTACGAGGCCTGGCAGCGCGACACCATCCGGCGCCACGGCTGGGCGCTGCAGGCGGTGCCCGGCGACGAGGACGGCCCGCCCTACGTCCACACCGTCGGTCTCGCGGGCTTCGGCCACCCCGAGCTCATCCTGTTCGCCACCGCACCGGCCATCGCGGCCACCGTGCTCAACGACCTCGGCGAACTGGTGCGGCTGGGCCGCCACCTCGCCGCGGGCGACCGGGTCCGCCTGCGCAGCGGCGACGTCCACCTGCTCACGTTCCCCCGGTCGGCTGAGTGGCTGTTCGCGGTCGACGAGCTCTACCGGGTGCCCGGTGGCCCGCCGGTCCCCGCGCTGCTGGTGGTGCCGGCCGACGAGCTGGCGGCGGTCTGAGACCCGCCCGCCGGGCCGGGCGTCACCAGGCGGTGTCGAGGTCCGCGTGCTGGCGGATCCAGGTGTGCATGGCGATGCCCGCCGCCACCCCGGCGTTGATGGAGCGGGTCGAGCCGAACTGCGCGATCGACACGGTGAGCCCAGCCGCCGCCCGGGCCTCGCCGGTCACGCCCGGGCCCTCCTGCCCGAAGAGCAGGAGGCACTCCCGGGGGAGCCGGGCCGTCTCGATCCGGGCGGCGCCGGGGGTGTTGTCCACGGCCACCACCGCCAGGCCGGCGTCCGCGGCGAACGCGGCGAGGGCGGCCACGTCGTCGTGGTGGTGCACCTGCAGGTAGCGGTCGGTCACCATCGCCCCGCGCCGGTTCCAGCGCCTGCGCCCCACGATGTGCACACCCGCGGCGGCGAACGCGTTGGCGGTGCGCACCACCGTGCCGATGTTGTGGTCGTGCCCGAAGTTCTCGATGGCCACGTGGAACGGGTGGGCCCGGCGGGCGAGGTCGGCGGCCACGGCGTCCCGGCGCCAGTAGCGGTAGGCGTCCACCACGTTGCGGGCGTCGCCGTGCTCGAGCAGTTCCGGGTCGTACCGCTCGTCGCGCGGCCAGGCCGGCCGGCCACCCGGCCACGGCCCCACGCCCACCTGCCCGGGCACGGACCACTCGCTGGGCCCCGCGCCGCCGTCCTCGTCACGCACCCGGCGATGATGCCCCGGCGGGCCGCCGCGATCAGCCGCGGCCCGGGATCCGGATCCCGTACTGCGCGATCTTGCGGTAGATCGTGGCCCGGCTCATGCCCAGCTCCGCCGCCGCCCGCGCGGCCGTCGCGCCCGGCTCCACCAGGCAGCGCACGATCTCGTCGCGCTCGATCGTCTCGATCCGGGTGAGCCGCCGGGTGGCGCCGGTGAACACCTCGGGGGCGAGGTGGCGCCCGTCCACCACGTCGACGCGGGTGGCGGCGTCGCGCACCACGCGCTGCAGCTGGGCGGCGTTGCCGGGCCAGTGGTAGGTCGAGAGCGCCCGGGCGGCGTCGGGGGTGAACCGCACCTCGCGGCCACGGGCGCGGCGGGCGAACCAGCGGGCGAGCGGCAGCACGTCGTCGGTCCGGTAGCGCAGCGCGGGCACCTCCACCACCTCGTCCACCAGCCGCAGCAGCGGATCGGGGATCGCGGCCGGGTCCTCGGCGGTGAGCGCGAAGGCGCGGCGCCCCACCTGTTCGAAGATCGCGCCCAGCTCGGCGGCCACCCACGACGGCAGCGTGTCGACGCGGCCGACCACCACGCTGGTGCGCTCCTTGCCCAGCTCGGGCGTCCACAGCGCGAGCCACGACTCCGCGTCGTCCGGAGCAGGGGGGCGTGCGGTCAGCAGCCGGTCGTGCGGGCGCACCCGCCGGTGGGCCGCGGCGAGCAGCGCGGCCTTCCCGACGCCCGGCTCGCCGACCACCGCGACCCCGCGGCCCGCGTCGAACGCGTCCGCCACGGCGTCGAGCGGGCCACGCCAGGCCGCCGACAGCGCGGGCGGCGCCTCGTCCGGCTCGGCCGGGGCCACCCGGAACACCTCACCCCGCGGCGCGGGCCGCGACCGGGCGCCGCGCGAACGGGCCTGCATCAGGGCCGTGGTGTGGCCGGCCGCCGTCCGGGCCAGCGCGAGGAGCAGGGCGTCGGCCTGCCGCGACCACGTCGTGAGGTTGACGCTGCCGAGCAGGGCGCCCGTGGCGGGGTCGGCCACCGGCACCGCGGCGCACGTGTAGCCCCACAGGCCGGTGCAGTAGTGCTCGTCGGCCCGCACGAGCGACGGGGAACGGTCGGCGAGGGCGAGCCCGAGCCCGTTCGTGCCCGCCTCCCGCTCGGAGAACGCGAAGCCGGGCGCGAGATACACGCGGTCGAGGGCCCGCAGGAGCGTGGTGTCGTTGCACATCCGGCTCAGCACCAGGCCCGTGCTGTCGGTGAGCATGAGGCTCACCGGCTCGCCCGCCAGGGTGTCGTGCAGGCCCGTGAGCACCTCCTGCCCGCACTCGAAGAAGAGCGAGCCGTCGTCGACCTGGCCCGTGAAGACCGGGTTCACCGCGTCGAGCGGCACCCCGTAGTCCGCGCTGCGGCGCCAGGACGCGGTGAGCCGGGACGAGACCGGGACCACTCCGCCGCGCTGCCGCGCGATGAGCTCGCGCTCGGCGAGCTGCGCCTCTCCGTCCATCGAGAACCTCTCCTCGGACGCTTCGCTGCGTCCTCGAACTGTGACACAACGCTGTCGCGACGTCGCTGTGACGTGGTCTCAGATTGAGACGCTGCCGGGCCCGCAGCGGGCCGGCGGCTGTCTAGCGTCCCGGGCCATCCCGCGAGACGAGGAGACAACGATGTACTCGAAGGACGGCGAGAGCTACTTCATCGTCGACGCGCACGTGGCGCTCTGGGACGCGCGCCCGGAGAACCAGCGCAACATCCACGGCAAGCAGTTCATCGACTGCTTCTACGACTACCACCGCAACCTCAGCCCCGAGTCCGAGGTCTGGCCCTACGAGGAGTACCTCTACCAGGGCGGCGAGCGGCTGATGAAGGACCTGTTCGACGACGGGTACGTCGACCACGCGATCTTCCAGCCGGCCCACCTCGGCGAGTTCTACGAGACCGGCTTCGGCCAGACCGAGGAGGCGGCGGCGCTGGCCGCGGCCCACCCGGACAAGCTGACCTACAACCACCACTGGGATCCGCGCCGCGGCGAGGAGGGGCTCAAACAGCTCCGCGAGGACGCGAAGCGGTTCGGTCTGAAGGGCGTGAAGCTCTACACGGCCGAGTGGTACGGCCAGTCGCGCGGCTGGAAGCTCGACGACCCCTGGTCCTACCGCTACCTGGAGGCCGCCCAGGAGCTGGGGATCCGCAACATCCACATCCACAAGGGCCCGACGATCCGGCCGCTGGACCGCGACGCGTTCGACGTCGCCGACGTGGACAAGGTCGCCACGGACTTCACGGAAATGAACTTCGTGATCGAGCACTGCGGGCTGCCGCGGCTGGAGGACTTCTGCTGGATCGCCACGCAGGAGCCGAACGTGCACGCCGGTCTGGCGGTGGCGATCCCGTTCATCCACACGCGCCCGGAGTACTTCGCCAAGATCATCGGAGAGCTGCTGTACTGGCTGGACGAGGACCGGATCCAGTTCTCCAGCGACTACGCGATCTGGACGCCGCGGTGGCTCGTCGAGCGGTTCGTGGACTTCCAGATCCCCGAGAACCTGACCGAGTACGCGCCGCTCACCACGGCGCAGAAGAAGAAGATCCTCGGGCTGAACGCCGCGGCGATGTACGACATCCCGGTGCCGGAGCACCTGCAGCTCCCCCGCGAGGAGCCGCAGGCCGTGGCGGTGGCCTGAGCATGTCCACCCCCGAACGGGACGCGTTCGCAGCACTCGCCACGGTGGTCGACCCCGAGCTGGACGAGCCGATCACCGACCTCGGCTTCGTCCGCTCCCTGGACGTCGACGGCGGTCGGGTCGAGGTGCACCTGCGGCTGCCCACCAGCTTCTGCGCGCCGAACTTCGCCTACCTGATGGCGTCGGACGCGAAGGACGCGCTGACGGCGCTGCCGTGGACCGGCGAGGTGGTGGTGGAGCTCGACGACCACCACGACTCCGACCTGATCAACCGCGGTCTCGCGGCGGACGCCGGCTACCGCGGCACGTTCGTCCACGAGGCGCGCGACAGCCTCGACGAGCTGCGGGTGACGTTCAAGCGCAAGGCGCACACCGCCGCGGTGGAACGGGTGCTGACCCGGCTGCTCCGGGCCGACCGCGGCCTGGCGGAGACGGACCTGCACCTCGTCACACTCGGCGACCTCCCCGCCGACGACGCCACCACCGCGCTGCTGCGCCGCCGGGCAGCGATCGGGCTGGGCACCGACCCCGCCCTGCCCGTGCTGGTCGACGCCGACGGCACCCCGTGCCCGCCCGACGAGGTGCCGCTGCGGCTGCGGCTGGCCCGGTCCACGCGGATATCGATCGAAGGCAACGCCCACTTCTGCCGTGGCCTGCTGGCCACCCGGTACGACCTGGAGGAGAACGCATCGTGAAGGCCGTGCAGGTGGTCGGGTACCACCGCGCCCTGGAGATGACCGACGTGCCGGAGCCCTCGCCCGAGGGGCCGTTCGACGTGGTGGTGCGGATCGGCGGGGCGGGCGTCTGCCGCACCGACCTGCACATCCTCGAAGGGCAGTGGGCGGAGAAGTCCGGCGTCACGCTGCCGTACACGATCGGCCACGAGAACGCCGGCTGGGTGCACGCGGTCGGCAGCGCGGTGACCAACGTCCGCGAGGGCGACAAGGTCATCGTGCACCCGCTGATCACCTGCGGCCTGTGCCGCGCCTGCCGCTCGGGCGACGACGTGCACTGCACGGATTCGGCGTTCCCGGGCATCGACACCCACGGCGGGTACGCCGAGTACCTGCGGACATCGGCGCGCAGCGTCGTCAAGCTGGACGACGGGCTGGAGCCCGCCGACGTCGCGGCGCTCGCCGACGCCGGTCTCACCGCGTACCACGCGGCTGCCAAGGCGGCCCGGCGCCTGGGCCCCCGCGACACGTGCGTGGTGATCGGCGCCGGGGGACTGGGCCACATCGGGATCCAGGTGCTCAAGGCGTTGACGCCGGCCCGGATCGTGGTGGTCGACCGCAACCCGGCGGCGGTGGAGCTGGCCGGGTCGATCGGCGCGGACCAGGGCGTGGTGGCCGACGGCGGGCACGTCGACCACGTCCTCGACCTCACGAAGGGCGCGGGCGCCGAGGTGGTGGTCGACTTCGTCGGCGAGGGCGGCAGCACGGCCGAGGGCCTGCGGATGACGAAGCGCGCGGGCGACTACCACGTGGTCGGGTACGGCGAGAACGTCGACGTCCCGACGATCGATCTGATCTCCGCGGAGAAGAACGTGGTCGGGAACCTGGTGGGCAGCTACGACGACCTGTGCGACCTGATGGAGCTGGCGGCGCGCGGCCTGGTCACGCTGCACACCGCGCGGTACGCGTTGGACGACTTCCAGCAGGCGATCGACGACCTCGACGCGGGCCGGGTGCGCGGGCGGGCGATCCTCGTGCCCTGACGCTCGGGCCCTGACGCCGATCGCCGGGTCCCGGCCGCAGCGGCCGGTACCCGGCGCGTTCAGGGCAGGAAGCTCGCGGCGTTGGCCAGCGCCCACTGCGCGAACGTGGTGGCGGGCGCGCCGGTCACCCGCTCCACGGTGGGCTGCACCTCGGCGGGCCAGTCCACCGAGCCGGCCAGGATCGTGTCGACGTACCACTCGGCGGTGTCGCCCATCTCCGGTGCCAGCACCGCCACCGCCTCGTCCCGCGTGACGGTCTCGAAGCGCACCGGCTTGCCGCGCGCGGCGCCGATCCGGTCGGCGAGGTCGACGCGGGTGAGGATCTCCGGTCCGCTGAGCGGCAGCGACTCCCCCTCGTGCCCGAGGGTGGTCAACACCGTGGCCGCGACGCGCGCGATGTCGTCCATGGCGATCGGCGTGCTGCGCCCGTGCGGGTAGGGCTCGCGGACGGTGTCGGTGGCGATGATCTGCGGCGCCCACGACAGCGCGTTCTCCATGAAGTCGCCGGGGGACAGGTGCGTCCACACCAGCCCGCTCGCCTCCACCGCCTTCGCGACGCCGCCCCACCAGCTCTCGTGCTCGCCGGACAGGTCGACGACCCGCCGCACCCCGGCCTCGCGCGCCAGCCGCAGCACCTCCTCGACCGTGTCGGGGGTCGGCGCGAGGTACATCGCCTCGACCCCGTCGAACGCCGCGGGCAGCGTCGCGGGCTTGCGCAGGGAGCCGACGGCGACCTCGAGGCTGTCCGGCAGCGCGGCCTTCGCCGGGTTCACCGTGAGCGCGCGGACCGCGCCCGCCCCGCGGGCGAGCAGGTGGTCGACGACCTTCCGGCCGATGTTCCCCGTTCCGCCCGTCACCAGGATCGTCATCGAACCCCCTTCTCAACACACTGTACGCAGAATTTAGCGTACGCCGTATGGAGATCGGCACCGGGGGTTGCCCGGCACCGCTCGCGGGTGACCCGATTGTGATCTTCTGACATCCGTGTGTCCCCGGCCTGCGAACGGGTCGTCGACCACCGCCGCAATTCGTCTCGAAAGGATCACGGCTCGCCCGGTCGGCGCCCCGCCCGTCGCGTCACCCGGCGCATCGACCCGCCGTGACGTCCCCCTGCGGTACGCGGTTGTCGGCGAGCGGCACGAAGCATGCGAATCGGAAGAATGATCGGCCGCTGCCTGAAGACCCTGTGTCGCGTTCGGGCCAACGATTACGTCGTCCGGCGCAATCGACCACCACTCGTCGCGCCTGTGAACGCATCCGGCCCACTGCCCTCTCAGGATCGCAACCCGGATGTGAGGGCACCTCATACGGTCACGCCCCATGGACCACCGGCTACTGCGCGCAACCTGGCTGGGCGGACTCGGAGCGATCATAGGCGCTCCGACGTTCGCCTTCCTCGCGCTGCCGTCGGTCGCCCACCTCGGCCTGCCGACGACCGGCGGCCTCTGGCAGAAGCTCTCCACCATCACGGGGCTGCTCGCCCTCTCGGCGCTCGTGTGCGCGGCGGTCCTGCCCTCCCGGCTGCGCTCGCTCAACCGCGCGTTCGGCATCGAGTCGGTCATCGACGTGCACCGGTTCCTCGGCATCGTCACCGCCTCGCTGATCTTCGCCCACCTCGCCTGCGTGGTCGCCGCCGACCCGGCGAACATCACCCTGCTCGACCTCACCACCGCCCCGGGGCGGGCGAGGGCGGCCACAGTCTCCACGCTCGCGCTCATCGCGCTGGCCGTGCTGACCGTGCTGCGCAACCAGGCCCGCCTGTCCTACGAGCTGTGGAAGCTGTCGCACGTCACGCTCGCCGCCACCGCGCTGCTCGCCGCGGGCCTGCACGTGTGGCTGCTGGACCAGCTCGTGCGCGACGCCGTGATCGGCACGATGTTCATGCTCTTCGCCGTGCTGCTCGTGCTGGTGCTCGGCCACCGCTGGGTGTGGCGGCCCCTGTGCGACCCGTCGACGGAGTTCGTCGTGCGCGACGTCCGGCGCGAGAACCGCACCGTGAGCACCCTCGTGCTCGAGCCGTGCGCCCGCGTCGGCCGCCCCGCCACGTCCTGGGCGTTCGCGCCCGGTCAGTTCGCCTGGATCCGCCTCGACCGCTCGGTGATGGCGGAGGAGCACCCGTTCACGATCGCCTCCAGCGCCCACTCCGACGCCACCGAGTTCACGATCCGCCACACCGGCGACTTCACCAGGGCGCTGCGCCGACTGCCGGTGGGCGCCACGGTGTGGGTGGACGGACCGCACGGCGCGTTCACCAACGACGCGGAGGCGTCCGCAGGGTTCGTCATGATCGCCGGCGGCGTCGGCATCACCCCGATGATGAGCATGCTGCGGACCGCCGCCCACCGGAACGACCCGCGCCCCTACCGCCTCGTCGTCGTCGCGAGCGCCCCGGAGGACCTGCTGTTCCGCGGCGAGCTCGCCGAGCTGCGGCAGCTGATCGACCTCGAGGTCACCGAGGTCCTGCGCAGGCCGGTCGAGGGGTGGTCGGGACACACCGGCGACATCAACGTCGATCTCCTCTCCGCCGTGCTCGGCGGCGCGCACAACGCCGCGGAGGTGGACTACTTCATCTGCGGCCCACCAGCCCTCGTCACCGACGCCCTCGGCGCCCTCGACGTGCTCGGAGCCCCCCTGGACCGGATCCACACCGAACAGTTCGACCTCGCTTGAGCGGCGCTCCCCCCGCTCGTCCCCCCTCGCTCCCCAAGAGGAAGGCACCAATGCTCCGCCGGATCCCCCGTCTACTCCGCGGCGCCGTGATCGTCGCCGTGCTCGTGGCCGTGTCGGCCTCGGTGTACCAGTCCTGGGCCACCGGGGCCCCGGGCACGCTCGGCTGGCAGCAGACCCAGTGGGGCCCACTCGGCCCCGCCGACCGGGACCTGATCGAGAAGGTCCGGATGGCCAACCTGTGGGAGGGACCCACCTCGCAGCAGGCCGAGCAGATGGCCAGCGGCGCCGACGTGCGCGAGGTCGGCCGCAAGCTCGCCACCGAGCACGCCCAGCTCGACGAGCAGACGCGCCAGATCGCCGGTCAGCTCGGTGTGCAGCTGCCGAACGGGCCCAGCTCCCAGCAGATGGGCTGGATGGCCGAGATCTCGTCGAAGACCGGCTCTGACTACGACCGGACCTTCGTCCAGCGGGTGCGCGAGGCGCACGCCCAGGTCCTCCCGGTGATCTCCGAGGTGCGGGCCACCACCCAGAACGACCTGGTCCGCCAGTTCGCCATCACCTCGGCGGAGTTCGTCAACCGCCACCACGAGTACCTGGAGAGCACCGGCCTCGTCGACTACTCGGCGCTGCCCCACCACGGCCCCGGCCTGCTCGGCGGCGGCACCCGGACGAGCGACCTGCTCGTGCCGTTCCTCGTGTTCGTCGCCGCGCTGCTCGCCGCCGTCGCGCTGTTCTGGGGGCTTCGCAACCGCTCGGCGGCCGGCCGCGAGCGCGTCACGCTTCCGCGGCCCACGCCGGCGCGGCGCGCGACCCCCGCGACCCGCTTCCCGGAGCTCGCAACCGTGGCCGCGATCCCCGCGCCCCGCGCCGCGCGCCTCGACGACACCGGGCCGATCTCCGCGATCGACGAGGTCCCCCTGGCCACGGTCACCGACAGCGGCGCCTACCGCCTGGCCCCGGACGTCCCGACCGACATCGACGAACGAACCGACACCGGATCCCACCGGCTCACCGACTCCGGCTCCCACCGAGCCGTCTCCTCGTCCGGTTCCCACCGGATGCCGCGCTCCCGACGAGCCCGGCACTCGATGCGGCGCTAGCTCCCCACTCCCGCCGCAACACCGGCGGCCCGACCGCCGGTACGTCCGTCCCCGACCCCGAACGGAGGACCATGTCCCCGACCAGCACCACCCGATACCGCTCGACCCTCCGCAAGATCGCTCTCTGCGGCGCCGCCCTCGCGGTGACGCTCGCCCCCGCGGCCTGCAGCACCGCCTACGCCGACGACGGGCACGCAGGCCACACCGAGGTCGTCGAGGTCGGCGGCGTGGACGCCGCCGAACCGGATTCCGAGGACGCCGCCGCGGAGGGCGGTGACCAGAACGCCGACGAGAACCCCGACCAGAACGCCGGCCAGGAGGAGGAGCAGAACGCCGACGCCGGTGCGGGCGACGCCGCGGGCGGCAACGAGGAGGACGCCGCCCAGGAAGGCGAGAACGCCGATGTCAACGTCCAGGACAAGGGCCGGGGCGAGAAGGGCAACGGCAAGGGCAACAACGGCCAGGGCAATGGCAACAACGGGAACGGGAACAACGGGAACGGGAACGGCGGGAACGAGGACAACAACGGTCTCGACGTCCTCGGCCGGGACTGCTCGAACAGCCAGCTCGAGCCGCACGACGGCTTCCAGGAGGCCCCCCGCTGCGTCGACACGGCGTTCGGCGAGGTCGCCTCGGAGGACAAGAGCCCGTCGCTGCTGATCACCGATTCCCCGCAGAACGTGCAGGCGGGCGAGGAGTTCAAGATCTCGGTGAGCACCCGCAACCTGATCCGCGACCGCTTCCTCGGCGCCGCGGCGGGTGGCTACTACCTGGAGAGCTCGTTCCTCGACGAGGAGGGCATCCAGCGCGGCCACTTCCACACCGCCTGCCGGATGCTCGAGAGCACCGGCGAGGCGCCGGACGCCGCGCCGGAGCCGGAGTTCTTCCTCGCCACGCAGGACAACGGCGGCGGCGCGGCCCCGGACACCGTCGAGATCACCGTCTCGGGCATGCCGACCGCGGGCACCGCGCAGTGCGCGGTGTGGGCCGGTGACGGGTCGCACCGCATCCCGATGATGCAGCGGGCCGACCAGACCCCGGCCTTCGACGCCGTCCGGATCACCGTGCAGTAGCGGACGATCAGGCGAGGCCGAGGTCGGCCAGACCGAGCAACGCCCGGTAACGGACGCCCTCGGCCTCGATGGCCTCCCGAGCGCCGGTGTCGCGATCGACCACGGTCACGACACCGGCGATCTCGGCTCCGGCCTCCCGCACGGCGCGCACCGCGGTGAGCACCGACGAGCCGGTCGTCGAGGTGTCCTCCACGACGAGCACCCGGCGGCCGGCCACGTCCGGTCCCTCGATGAGCCGCTGCATGCCGTGCTGCTTCGCCGACTTGCGGACGACGAAGGCGTCCACCGGGGGTGTGCTCGGATCGACGGCCCGCTCGGCGGCCGCAGCGTGCAGCACGGCGTCGGCCACCGGGTCGGCGCCCAGGGTGAGACCACCGACCGCCGAGTACTCCCAGTCGGCCGTGAGCACCCGCAGGAGCCGCCCGACGAGCGGCGCCGCCCGGTGCTCGAGCGTGACCCGGCGCAGGTCCACGTAGTAGTCGGCCTCCGCCCCCGAGGAGAGGGTGACCCGCTCGTGCACGACGCCCAGCTCGCGCACCAGCGCCGCCAGCTCCTCCCGCTCCGCGTCGGGGTTCATCGACGACGCTCCGCCGCGGCGACGAGCCGCCGCAGCACCGGCCGCGGCAACAGGTCCATCAACACGGCCAGCACCTTGTACTGCGGGCTCGGCACGGACACCACCTTTCCCCTCGCCAGGTCGGCGAGACACTCCTCGACGACGCGCTCCGCGTCCAGCCACGCCGGACCGCTCCGCGCGCCCACGTCCAGCCCGGCGCGCTCGTGGAACTCGGTGCGCACGAACCCGGGGCACAGCACGAGCGCCCGCACGCCGGTGTCGGCGAGCGAAGCGGCCATGCCTTCGGTGAAGACCGTGACCCACGCCTTCTCGGCGGTGTAGGTCGAGCGGCTGCCGGTGGCGAAGCCCAGCATGCTCGCCACGTTGACCACGGCCCCCCGGCCCCGCTGCACCATCCCCGGCAGGGCCGCCCTCGTCAGCTGCAGCACCGCGGTGACGTTCAGGTCGTGCTGTGCGAGCAGCGCGGCAGGCTCGGCCCGCAGGAACGGCTGCCGCTGCGTGGCGCCCGCGTTGTTGACCAGGAGGTCCACCGGCGCCGCCGGGTCGGCCAGCCGGTCCGCGACGCGCTCGCGGCCCTCGGCCGTGGTGAGGTCGGCCGGCAGCACCTGCACGGGCACCCCGCGCTCCCGGTACCCGGCGGCCGCCGCCTCGAGCCGATCACCGTCGCGGGCGACGAGCACGAGATCACGGCCGTCACGGGCGAGCCGTGCGGCGAAAGCGGCACCGATCCCCGCCGTCGCCCCGGTCACCAGCGCCGTGCTCACGCCACGACCCTACTTGCGGGGCTCAGGACTCCTTGCGCAGGCGGACCCCGAGGCCCTGCTCGAGCGCCGTGGCGAACTCGGCGAGGTCGGCCAGCAGGTCCTGCACGCGATCGGCGTCGGAGCTCAGCGGGGCGGTGGCGAGCACCCACGACTCCTCGGCCCACAGCAGCTCGACGTCGTCACCGAGCGCGTCGGCCGCGGTGGCGAGCCGGGGCGTCAGCAGCGGGCGCACCGCGCCGGCGTCCGAGACGAACGCATAGCGCTCACCGACCGGCTGGAGCAGGTCGAGCCCCGCGTCGTCGGGCAGCGGAGCCGACGGGAGCCGCAGCTCCACGGCCGCGGGCAGCGGCTCCTGCAGCTGCACCGCCACCAGGATGGAGGTCAGCCGCCCCGCCTGCTCGTGGTCGAACACGTACGCCATCCGCGGACCGTCCGGCGTGGGCACGTCGCCGCTGATCAGGTTGCGGGCCACGCCGGGCCCGCCCTGGTGGATGGTGCCGTAGCGCCAGCGGCTGGGGAGCACCGGATCGCTGTCCAGGAACTCCCAGCCGCGCAGCGCCGCCCAGCGCTTGCGGTCCTTCGCCCCCGACCCGCGCCGGCTGTCCGCGAGCAGCAGGGCAGCGCCCAGCAGCAGCGCGATCACGGCGATGACGAACCACACCGTCGACGAAAGACCCACGGTGGGGCAGCCTAGCGGCGCGACGCCTCCCCGCACGTCAACGCCACGGATCTCAACTCGTGGTGATCGGAAGTCCCTTCCCCACGATCAGCGCACCGAGGCCGCCGTCGGCCGCGGGATCCAGGTCGACCCGCACCGTGTCGCCCTCGCGGATCTCGCCCGCGAGCAGCTCCCTGGCCAGCTGGTCGCCGATGGAGGACTGCACCAGCCTGCGCAGCGGGCGGGCACCGTAGACCGGGTCGAACCCGTTCATGGCGAGCCACTCCCGACCGGCGTCGGTGACCTCGAGGCTGAGCCTGCGCTTCGCCAGCCGCTCCCGCAGCCGGTCGAGCTGGATGTCGACGATCGCGGTGAGCTCCTCGGTGGACAGCGCGTGGAAGACCACGACGTCGTCGAGGCGGTTGAGGAACTCCGGCTTGAAGTGCTGCCGCACGATCGTCATCACGGCGTCCTTGCGCCCCTGGTCGTCGAGCATCGGGTCGGCGATGGCCTGCGAGCCGAGGTTCGAGGTGAGCACCAGGATCGTGTTGCGGAAGTCGACCGTGCGGCCCTGGCCGTCGGTGAGCCTGCCGTCGTCGAGCACCTGCAGCAGGGTGTCGAACACGTCCGAGTGCGCCTTCTCGACCTCGTCGAACAGCACCACCGAGTACGGGCGCCTGCGGACCGCCTCGGTGAGCTGGCCACCCTGGTCGTAGCCGACGTAGCCGGGAGGGGCACCGACGAGCCGCGCCACCGAGTGCTTCTCGGAGTACTCGCTCATGTCGATGCGGACCATCGCGCGCTCGTCGTCGAACAGGAACTCGGCGAGCGCCTTGGCCAGCTCGGTCTTGCCGACACCGGTTGGGCCGAGGAACAGGAACGAGCCGGTGGGCCGGTTCTCGTCGGAGATGCCCGCCCGGGCGCGGCGCACGGCGTCGGACACCGCGCGCACGGCCTCGGCCTGGCCGACGACGCGCTTGCCCAGCTCGTCCTCCATGCGCAGCAGCTTGGCCGTCTCGCCCTCGAGCAGCCGCCCGGCCGGGATTCCCGTCCAGGCGGACACGACGTCGGCCACGTCGTCCGGGCCGACCTCCTCCTTGAGCATCAGGTCGGCGTCGGGTGCCGTGACCGCGGTGGCCTCCGCCAGCTGCTTCTCCAGAGCGGGGATGCGGCCGTAGCGCAGCTCGGCGGCCTTGCCGAGGTCGCCGTCGCGCTCGGCGCGCTCCGACTCCCCGCGCAGCGCCTCCAGCTGCTCCTTCAGGGTGCGGACGCTCTCGATCGCGCCCTTCTCGTTCTGCCACCGGGCGGTGAGGGCGGACAGCTCCTCGCGCTTCTCCGCCAGCTCGGCGCGCAGCGCGGCCAGCCGGTCGCGGGAGGCGGGGTCGTCCTCCTTCTCCAGCGCCATCTCCTCGATCTCCAGCCGGCGCACGGCGCGCTCGACCGTGTCGATCTCGACGGGCCGCGAGTCGATCTCCATCCGCAGCCGCGACGCCGCCTCGTCGACGAGGTCGATCGCCTTGTCCGGCAGGAACCGCGCGGTGATGTAGCGGTCGGACAGCGTGGCCGCCGCCACCAGCGCGGCGTCGGTGATCCGGACGCCGTGGTGCACCTCGTAGCGCTCCTTGAGGCCGCGCAGGATGCCGACGGTGTCCTCCACCGACGGCTCGCCGACCAGCACCTGCTGGAACCGGCGCTCCAGCGCCGGGTCCTTCTCGATGCGCTGGCGGTACTCGTCGAGCGTGGTGGCGCCGACCATGCGCAGCTCGCCGCGGGCGAGCATCGGCTTGATCATGTTGCCGGCGTCCATCGCGCCCTCGCCGGTGGCCCCGGCGCCGACGATCGTGTGCAGCTCGTCGATGAAGGTGATGACCTCGCCCGCGCTGTCGGTGATCTCCTTGAGGACGGCCTTGAGCCGCTCCTCGAACTCACCGCGGTACTTCGCGCCCGCGACCATGGCACCCAGGTCGAGCGCCACCACCCGCTTGCCGCGCAGCGACTCGGGGACGTCGCCCGCCACGATGCGCTGGGCCAGGCCCTCGACGATGGCCGTCTTGCCGACGCCGGGCTCGCCGATCAGCACCGGGTTGTTCTTGGTGCGCCGCGACAGCACCTGCACGACGCGACGGATCTCGGTGTCACGCCCGATCACCGGGTCGAGCTCGCCGTTGCGCGCCCGCTCGGTGAGGTCGACGCCGTACTTCTCGAGTGCCTGGTAGGTGCTCTCCGGGTCGGGACTGGTGACCCGGCTCGACCCGCGGACCTTCGCGAAGGCCTCCCGCAGGGCCTCCGGGCCCGCGCCGTGGCGGCGCAGCAGATCGGCCACCTGGCTGCGGGCGGTGGCGAGCCCGACCAGCAGGTGCTCGGTGGAGACGTACTCGTCGCCCATCTCCGTGGCGAGCTCCTGGGCCGCCTTGATCGCCGCGAGCGCCTCGCGCGACAGCTGGGGCGCGCTCACCGTGGAGCCGGACGCCGACGGCAGCCGGTTGCCGAGCTGGGTGACCTCGCTGCGCACCGCGGCCGGGTCGGCGCCGACGGCGGCCAGCAGCGGGCCGGCGATCCCGTCGGTCTGGGCCAGCAGCGCGCCGAGCAGGTGCGTGGGCCCCACGTCCGGGTTGCCGGCGAGGGCCGCCGCCTGCGCCGCGGCCGAGATGGCCTGCTGCGTCTTGGTGGTGGGGTTGAAGGAATCCATTCCTCCGGTTCCTCCTGCACGTGGGTCGGTCGGGCACCATCGTGCCCGTCGACAGTGACAACGTCAGGAAAGTTGAGCGTGTTCCGCTCAAGGCCCACCCATTCGAGAGCTCGCGCCGGCTCAGGCGAGCACCGAGTTCAGCATCGCCGTGTCGCCGACGGACTCGTGCCGCACGATGCGACCCTGCCGGAAGTGGTAGACGTGCACGAACCGGGCGGTGACGGCCTTGCCGGTGGACCGGTAGGTGCCCCGGTAGGTGCCGACCACGGCGACGGCGTCCCCGGAGGCGATGTACTCCTCTGGTTCCACGTGAAACTCCGCCCACTCGGCGGCGAGCCGGCCGAACACGCCCTGCGACACGTCCTCGGGGCCCACGTAGGTGCCGGCGAACGGTCCCCCCGCGGCCTCGACCCAGCGGACGTCCGGGTCGAGGAGCGCGAGCACCACGGGCACGTCGCGCGAGGCGAACGCCGCATAACCCGTGCGCAGCGCGGTGACGTTGTGCGCGGCGGTCGCGTCGGTGGTGGCGTGGTCCGTCATCGTGGCGTTCCTCCTCGTCCGGCGGACAGGCCAGCCGAGGGTCGGGCCCCGCACCCCGCGAGGGACAGTCGGAGAACTGCGTACTCAGCGCGGCCGGAGCACGCGCGAGCTCCCGCCGCCGAGGTGCGTGGTGCTCGGGAACCGCCTGCGCCCCGAGTGCGGGCGCGGCCGCCACCGCGGGGTGGCCTTGGCACCGAAGTAGTCGCCGCCCTTGCGGCCGGGGTCGTCGGTGCCCCACTCGCGCTTCTCCGCCACCCGCGCCATGCGCGGGATGTGCTTGCGGCAGTGGATGTAGGCCTCCTCGACCTCCACCACGACCCAGCGCTCCGGGCGCCTGCCGCCATCGGCGTCCACCGGCACCGCCGGGAACGCCGCGGCGAAGTCGGCGGCCTCCACGATCCGCGCCGTGCCGTTGACGTGCAGCCCGATGAGGTCCTCCACGAAGTCCACCATCAGCAGGCCCACGTGCGCGTTCTCCACGATGTTGCCGAGGCTCGCGTGCACCCCGTTGCCCCGGTACTCCGGGTAGGCGAGGGTGCGGGCGTCGAGCACGCGGATGAATCCGGGAGGGCCGGCCCGCAGCGACGCGTCGCACTCACCCCGGCTGTCGGCCGACGCGACGAACACCATCTCCATCCGCTGGACGAACGCCATCATGGTGGGCAGCAACCGGTCCCGCACCTGGTCGGCGTAGAAGCGCTGAGCGCGCACCTCCGTGCCGTAAGCGCACTGCAGGGCGTGCTCGCCCGCCGATCCCGGGGCGGGGTCGCACTCCTCGGACGGCGACGGCACCTCCACGGTGCGCTGGACGGTCATCGGGCGGGCGTGCACGAGGGGCTGGGTTCGGGGAGCCACGCCCCCACCGTGCCATCTGCGCGCTGAAGAGTCACCGGAAGCGGTTCACCGCGTTAAGCTGCAGCCCGGGAACCCCGGTTCCGCGCTCCCCGCCCCGACGAGCAGGAAGAAGCCGGCCTTCATGACCGCTGAACAGTTGCTCACCGCCGACCTGCCGAACTTCGGTGAGCCCCGCGGTGGTGCACAAGAGCGGGCACAGCTCATCCGCGACAGCTGGGCTGAGGTGGAGGAGCGTACCGAGGAGATGGGGCGGCTGTTCTACGCCACCCTGTTCCGCATCGCCCCCGAGGCGCGCGACCTGTTCCCGGTGAACATGGAGGTGCAGCGCAGCCGGCTCATGCGCGCCCTCGTGCACGTCGTGCAGATGATCGACCAGCCCGACGAACTCGCCCCCTTCCTCGAGCAGCTCGGCCGCGACCACCGCAAGTTCGGCGTGGTCGCCGAGCACTACGAGGCCGTCGGCGAGGCGCTGTTCACGGCGATCGGCACCACGGCGGGCCCCACGGTCTGGACCCCCGAGGTCCGCGACGCGTGGGTCGAGGCCTACACCAGCGTCTCCACCCACATGCGCACCGCGGCCCAGGCCGAACGCGGCCCGGCATCCTGGCTCGGCCGCGTGGTGGGCCACGAGCGCCTCGGCTGGGATCTCGCGATCCTCACCGTCCAGACCAGCGAACCGATCCCGTACCGCGCCGGCCAGTACGTCAGCGTCGAGACTCCGCAGCGCCCGCGCCTGTGGCGCTACCTCTCGCCCGCCAACGCGCCACGCGAGGACGGCACCCTCGAGTTCCACGTGCGTGCCGTCGACGGCGGCTGGGTGAGCCGCGCCATCGTCGCCCACTCCAACATCGGCGACACCTGGCGCATCGGCCCCCCGATGGGCCGCATGCACGTCGACCCCTCCACCGGCCGCGAGCTGCTGATGGTCACCGGCGGCACCGGCATGGCGCCCATCAAGGCCCTGCTCGAGGACATCGCCGAGCGGCCCGAACAGCCCCGCACCCAGGTGTTCGTCGGCGGGCGCACCTGGGACGACCTCTACGACTTCACCAGCCTCCGCAAGTTCTCCTACTCCAACCCCTGGCTCGACGTCGTCCCCGTCGTCGAGGAGGACGAGGAGGGCACCTCCGGGGCCGAGCGCGGCACCCTCGCCGACGTCGTCACCCGGTACGGCGCGTGGTCCGACCACGACGTGCTGGTCTGCGGTTCGCCCGCGATGATCCGCGCCACGGTCTCGCGGATGCTCGTGGCGGGCACCCCGCTCGACCGGATCAAGTACGACCCGTTCACGATGGACTGAACCGGGCCCTGCCCGACCACACGGCCCGCGCCCTGTAGCACCCGTAGCGGTGGGTTCGCACACCGGTCGTAGCGCTGGCACACCGGTTGCAGTCGGTGTGCGAGCACGGATGTCGGTGTGCGAGCAGCGGGGTGGTGCACGGCGGTGGCTCGCACATCGGTTGTGGTGCTGACACATCGACTGCAGTCGGTGTGTCAGCACACTGGGTGGTGTGTGAGCACACTGGGTGGCGTGTGAGCGCGCTGGCCCTACCAGGCGTCCACCGAGCGCACCGCGAGGACGTGCAGCTCTCTGGTGCCGCGGAAGCCGTCGCGCCCGTGCAGGAAGCGGTAGTTGTCCAACGCCATGAGGTCGCCGGCCTCCAGGCGGAAGCGGGGCGCGCAGTCGAACGCGGTGGCGAGCACGTCGGCGTACTCGTCGAGGAACGCCGCGTGCTCGTCCCACCGCGGCTCGCGGGGCACCGGGGCGGCGTAGTCGCTCGCCCGCACCACCCGGCGCCCCCCGCGCGTCCACTCCACGAGCCTGCGGACGAGCGGGGTCGCCGGCACCCCCCGGGCCGGCGTGCGCCACCCGCCGAAGTAGTCGACGTCGCACCGCGTGAGGAAGGCGTGCAGCTCCGGCGCCACCTCGGCGAGCCGGTCGACCAGGGCGTAGCCGTCGATCAGCACGGAGTCGCCGCCCTCGGGGGCGGGTGCGGAGCACAGCATGTAGAGGTGGTCCTCGTCGGGCTCGCGCAGCGGCACGCGGCGGCCGTTCACGTCGACCACGACGTTCGCGCCGTCGGAGTGCAGGCCGAGTGCCGGGCTGTCGGTGCCGCCCTGCGGCCGGATCCCGGTGAGCGCACGAAGCCGGCCGCCGAGGGTGCGGGCGGCGGCCACCACCAGCTCGTCGGGGTCGGTGGGCATGCCGGGCACGATCACGACGCCGTCGCGTTCGAACACGGCCCGGCTCTCGCGCACGTCGACCCGCGCCGGCACCACGCCGACCGCGTCGAGCGCCTCCTTGAGTTCCGGCCGGACCGTGCCGGACCGCCTGCCGCTCGCGTCTGTCGTCGCCACCCGCACTCCCTGTCGCCACTGATGTGCAACAGCAGCTTAGGTGCTACTCCAGCGGCGCTCCAGCCCTCGCCCGAGGACGGTGATGATCGTCGCAGCGCCGACGACGGCCACCGCGGGCACCAGCACCAGCTGTGGCGCCGCGAACAGGAACTGCCTTCCCTCCGCGAGCATCACTCCCCACTCCGGCGTCGGAGGCTGCACGCCGAGCCCGAGGAACGACAACCCCGCGATCGACAGCAGCACGTTCGCGAAGCGCAGGCACGCGTGCGCCACCAGGGGGCGCAACGCGTTGGGCAGGACGTGGCGCACCGCGATGCGCACCGGCCCGGCGCCGATCGCCACCGCGCCCTCCACGTACTCGCGCGCCCGCTCCCGCACGGTGAGGTGGTGCGCGAGCCGGGCGAACGGCGTCCAGCCGGTGACCAGCACGGCGATCAGCACGGTGGCCGTGCCGGGCTCGCGCACGGCGGCGACGATCAGGCCCACGATGATCGTCGGCACCGCGACCAGGACGTCCACGAGCCGCTGCACGATCCCGCCGGCCACGCCACCGGCGTAACCCGACAGCAGGCCGGCCGCGGTACCCAGCACCGCGCAGCCCGCCGTGGCCACGAGGGTGAGCCCCATCGAGATCCGCAGGCCGCCGACGAGACGGGCGAGCACGTCGCGACCGAGGTGGTCGGTGCCCAGCGGGTGGGCGGCCGACGGCGGCGCGAGCCGGTCGGTCAGGTCCGTGGCCACGGCGTCCAGCGGGAGCACCGCAAGCACCGCGAGCGCCACCAGCACCAGCGCGGGCACCGCCCGTCTCACGCCCTCGCCGCCGTCCGCGCGACGGGGTCGAGCGCCAACTGCACGGCGTCGGCCACCAGGCTCGCCACCACCGCGACGACCACCACCGCGAGCAACCCGGCCTGCAGCACGGGCAGGTCCTGGCCGACCACCGCATCGTGGAGGAGCCGGCCGAGCCCCGGCACCGCGAACACCACCTCGACGACGACGGCCCCGCTGAGCAGGCCGGCGAAGAACAGGCCGGAGAGCGAGGTCACGGCCGTCAGCGCCAGCCGGGCGCCGTGGCGCCACAGCACCACGCCGTCGCGCAGCCCCTTCGCCCGCGCGAGCACGACGTGCGGGCGGCCGAGCACGTCGGCCGTCTCGGCCCGGGTGACCTGCGCGGCCAACGCCGCGGGGAACGCCGCGAGCGTGATCGCGGGGAGTACGACGTGGGCGGGCCCGCCCCAGCCCAGGGCGGGCAGCAGCGGCACCGCCACCGCGAGCAGCAGCACGAGCACCGGGGCGAGGATGAACTCCGGCACCGCGACCCCCAGCACGGACGCCACCCCCACGAGCCGGTCCACGACCCCGCCGGGCCGGCGTGCCGCGTGCACGCCCGCCGGGATCCCGACCGCGGCGGCCAACGCCAGCGCCACCGCTGTGAGCAGCGCGGACACCCCGATCGCGGACAGCAGCTGCGGCGCCACGGGGGTGCGGGTGGCGTACGACAGGCCGAGGTCACCGGTGAGGACGTCGCTCAGCCAGCGGAGGAACTGCTCGGGCAGCGGCCGGTCGAGCCCGAGCTCGGCGGACACGCGGGCCGCGACCGCCGGGTCCGGCTCCGCCTCGGCGACGCGGCTGCGCAGCACCGCCCGGACCGGGTCGCCGCCGGCGAGCCGGGGCAGCAGGAAGATCAGCACGGCCGCCCCGAGCGCGACCGCGGGCAGCGGGAGGAGCCTGCGGAGGATCATCCGGCGGTCACGGCGAGCTGCGGGGTGACCAGCCGCTTGGCGAACGGGTCGAGCACGAACCCGGCGACGCCGCTGGTCACGACGTTCTCCTGCGAGTGCACCAGCGGCACGCCCACGACGTCCTCGGTGAGCATCCGGGCGGCCGCGCGGAAGACCTCCTGCCGCGCGGCCGTGTCGGTGGTGGTGTCCAGCGTGGCGATCAGCGCGTCGTACGCGGGCGAGCAGTAGTGGTTGAGGTTGTACGAGCCGTCGCAGGTGTAGTCGCTGCGCAGCGTGGCGCCCGCGTCCGGGACGTCGGTGAGGTAGCTGCGGGAGAGCAGGAACATGTCGTAGCGGCCGGCGATCAGCTCCGGTTCCTGGGTGCCGTAGTCGCCGACCCGGATCTCCGCCTCGACGCCGGCGTCGCGCAGCATCGCCTGCACCGCCGTGGCGAGCGTGGGCAGCTCCGCGCGCACCGGGTAGGTCCACAGCCGCACCCGCAGCGGGTTGTCCGGACCGTGCCCGGCCTGGGCGAGCAGGGCCCGCGCGCCCTCGACGTCCGGCGCGGGCGGCGGGTCCGTAGCACCCCATGCGACCGCGGGCCCGAAGAGCTCGGAGGCCGGCAACGCTGACCCCGCGAGCGCCTGCTCGGCGAGCGCCCGCCGGTCGAGGGACCGCGCCACCGCCTGCCGGATCCGCGGGTCCGCGAACGGGGCCGCCGACTGGTTCAGCAGCAGCGACACCGTGCGGGGCGCCGGCGCCGTCTGCTCGTCGAACCCGGAACCCGCCGAGAACTCCAGCAGCGACGACTCCGGGAGCCCCTGCGCGATGTCGACGTCACCCGCCCGCAGCGCGAGCGCCCGGGCCGCCGGGTCGCTCACGAACGTCGCGGTGACCCGCGCCAGCGCGGGGCGCCCGCCCCAGTACGCGTCGAAGCGCTCCAGGACCGCGCGCTGCGCCCCCTCCGCCGAGACGAGCCGCATCGGGCCGGTTCCGGTGCCGAACACGGACGGGGTGGCGCCCCCGTAGGCCGACGGGGCGAGGATCACGGCGTTCGGGCTGCTCAGGCGCAGCGGCAGGATCGGGTCGGGCTGCGCCGTCGACACCCGCACGGCGTCCGCGCCGTCCTCCGCGACGACCAGGCCGAGCCCGCGCAACGCCCGGGGCGGCGCCGCCACCCCGACCACGTACCGGAGCGCGGTGGCCACCGCGGCGGGCGTCACCGGGCTGCCGTCGTGGAACGTCACGCCAGGCCGCAGCACGAAGCGCCAGGTGAGCGGGTCGAGCTGGGTCCACGACTCGGCGAGCGCCGCGCGCACCTGACCGTCCGCCGCCGCGGCGGTCAACGCCTCCGTCGCGCCGAGCTGGGTGAGGACGAACGCGTCGTCGGTGTCGACGGCGTACCCCGCACGCGGGGCGAACTGGGCGGCGATCCGCAGCTCGCCGTCCGGCACCGGAGCGCCCCCTTCGCCGCCACCGCCGGGACCGCAGGCGGCGAGGAGCGCGACCACGACGATCACGGTCACGAGTGCGGAGCGCCGGTGCCGGCCGTGGCGGGGCATCGTCAACCTTTCGGGGGAGGCGGGGAGCGACCGGATCATCTGCAGGTCTGCTCAACCTGTCAATGATGTGCACGGATGCGCATGCCGAGATCCAGAGGGCAGACTTTCGCCATCGCATCGCAGATGCTAGAAGTTGGCGATAATGATGACCACCGGAGAGACCACCGCGCGACGGCGGCTCGGCGTGCTGCGCGACTTCGGCCGGCTCCCCCGCGTGATGCAGCTGCTGGTGCTCACCCAGCTCGCCTTCAACATCGGCTTCTACATGGTGCTGCCGTACCTCGCCACGCACCTCGCCGAGGACCTCGCGCTCGCCGGTGCGCTGGTCGGGCTGGTGCTCGGGCTGCGGACGTTCAGCCAGCAGGGCCTGTTCATCGTCGGGGGCACGCTCACCGACCGGTTCGGGGCCAAGCCGGTCGTCCTCACGGGCTGCGCGCTGCGCGTGGCCGGCTTCGTGCTGCTCGGGCTCGCCGGGAGCCTGCCCGCGGTGCTCGCCGGCGCCATGCTCACCGGGTTCGCCGCGGCCCTGTTCTCACCCGCCGTGGAGTCCTCGCTCGCCCGGGAGGCCGGTGAGCACGCCGGGCGCGGGGGACCGGCGCGCGCGGACGTCTTCGCCATGTTCGCGATCAGCGGCCAGGTCGGCACGGTGGTGGGTCCCCTCGTCGGCACGGCGCTCCTCGCCGCCGGGTTCCGCCTCGCCTGCCTCGTGGCCGCCGCGGCGTTCGTGCTGATCGGCCTCGCCCACCTGCGCTGGCTGCCCCGACGGGAGCCGCAGCACGCGGACGACCCCGTGCTCGCCGGGTGGACCGAGGTGGTGCACAACCGGCGCTTCCTCGCGTTCGCCGCGGGCTACTCCGGCTACCTGCTCTGCTACAACCAGCTCTACCTGGCACTCCCCGCTGAGCTGCGGCGGGCCACCGGCGACCAGGCCGCGCTCGGCTGGCTCTTCGCCCTCGCCTCCGTGATGATGATCACGGGCCAGCTGCGCACCACCCGCTGGAGCCGGCGGCTCGGCTCGGCCCGCGCGATCGTGCTGGGCTTCGGACTCATGACCGCGTCGTTCCTCGCGGTGGCGCTGGCGGTGCTCGCCCCGGCCACCACCGCGGCGATGCCGCTCTGGCCCGCCGTGGCGATGGTCGCGCTGCTCACGGCGGGGCAGATGCTCGCCGTGCCCATGGCCCAGGACCTCGTGCCGCGGCTGGCGGGCGAACGGCGGCTCGGCGTCCACTACGGCGTGCTGTCCTCGGCCGGCGGCGTCGCGGTGCTCGCCGGCAGCACCGTGGTGGGCGCGCTGCTGGACCCGGCCGTGGCCGCCCCCGTGGTGCCGTGGCTGGTGCTCGCGGCCGTGCCGGCCGCGAGCGCGGTGGTCATCGGCCTGCTCGCCCGGTGCGGCGCGCTGGCCTGACGGTCACGACCGCGGCTGTCACGACCGTGGCTTGGGCCGCCAGACGACGAGGGCCTGCCTGCGGTCGACCGGGACCAGGTCGCGCCGGTACGAGGCGTGCACCGCCGCCGCGGCCTGCTCCGCGGCGGCGTGCGCGGCCGCCAGCTCCCGCTCCAGCTCCTCCAGGCGGGACTTCAGCTCGTCGACCACCTGCTCGAGCTCGATGATCCGCTTGATGCCCGCCAGGTTGACACCCTCCTCCTGGGAGAGGCGCTGCACCTCGCGGAGCAGCGCGATGTCACGCGGCGAGTAGCGGCGGCCGCCACCCGCCGCCCGGCCCGGGCGCACCAGCCCGAGCCGGTCGTAGCTGCGCAGCGTCTGCGCGTGCAGCCCGGCGAGCTCGGCCGCCACCGAGATCACGAAGATCGGACTGTCCATGCTGGCGCCAGGTGGCAGGCCCTGGCCACCGATCGTCATCGCACACCTCCGAGCAGGTCGGCCCGCGGGTCGAACTCCTTCGTGGCTTCCGCGTAGGCCTGCAGCGCCGCCGTGGCCTCGTCGCTCAGCCGCGACGGCACCGCCACCTCGACGGTGACCAGCAGGTCGCCCGTCTTGCCCTTGCGCTGCACCCCGCGCCCGCGCACCCGGAACGTGCGCCCGCTCGCGGTGCCCGGCGGGATGCGCAGCGACACCGTGGAGTCGAGCGTGGGCACGGTGACCGTGCTCCCCAGCGCCAGCTCGGGGAAGGTGACCGGCACGGTGAGCGTGAGGTCGTCCGGGTTGCGCTCCGACCGGCCGAAGAGCCGGTGCGGGGTGACGTGCACCTTGACGTACAGGTCGCCCGCCGGAGCACCACCCCGGCCCGGCTCGCCCTGCCCCTTGAGCCGGATCTGCTGCCCGTCGGCCACCCCGGCCGGGATGCGGACGGTGATCGTGCGGGTGCGGGTGCTCACGCCGTCGCCGCCGCACTCCGGGCACGGGTCGTCGATGAGCCGGCCGGTGCCCCGGCAATCGCGGCACGGCTCGGAGAACGCGAACGCGCCCTGGCTGCGGCTCACCAGGCCGACCCCACCGCACGTGGGGCACGCGCGCGGCGTGCTCCCCGGGCGGGCGCCGGTGCCGCCGCAGCGCTCGCACCGGCCGGGCGAGGTGAGCCGCAGCTGCACCTCGGCGCCGCGCACCGCGTCGACGAAGTCGATGCGCAGCTCGCTCTCCACGTCGGCACCCCGGCGGCTGCCGGTCGTGGTGGTGGGGCCGGCGCCTCCCCGGCCGCCGAACAGGCCGCCGAAGAGGTCACCGAGCCCACCGGCGCCGGGGCTTCCCCCGGCGCCGGCCCTGGCGAACAGGTCGTTCAGGTCGAAGCCCTGACCGGCCGCGCCGGATCCGAAGCCGCCGGGGAAGCCCCCGGCTCCGCCGTACCCGCCGCCGCCGGCGAAGAGCGCACGAGTCTCGTCGTACTCGCGACGCTTCTTCTCGTCGGAGAGCACCCCGTACGCCTCGGAGACCGCTTTGAAACGGGCTTCCGCCTTGGCGTCGCCGGGGTTGGCGTCCGGGTGCAGCTCACGCGCGAGCTTCCGGTACGCCTTCTTGATCTCGTCCGCAGAAGCGTCGGAGGCGACGCCCAGCTCGCGGTAGAAGTCCTTCTCGATCCAGTCCCGCTGGGTCACTCCGCCTCCTTCACTCCTGTCAGGGCTCTACGGCCGGATCGGACTCGGTGGATCCGGGCTCGGTGGCCGGTTCGGTGGTGGTGCCGTCGTCGGCGCGATCCGTGACCGTGACCATCGCCGGCCGCAGCACGCGGTCGGCGATGCGGTAGCCGCGCCGCAGCACCGCGGACACCACGGTGACCGTGGGCCCCTCGACGTCGGAAGCCTCGTGCTGCACGGCCTCGTGGACCGACGGGTCGAAGGGCTCGCCCTCCAACCCGAACGGCTCGAGGCCGAGCTTCTGCGTGACGGCCACCACCTTGTCGGCGACGGACTTGAACGGGCCGGTGAGGTCACCGTGGGCCTCGGCGCGGTCGATGTCGTCGAGGACGGTGAGCAGCTCGGACACGAACTGCACCCGCGCCCCGACCATGACGCCCTCCCGGTCGCGCTCCACGCGCCGCCGGTAGTTGGCGTACTCCGCGCTCACCCGCTGCAGGTCGGCCGTGCGTTCGGCCAGCTGGGCGGCGAGCTCGGCGGCCGCGACGGAATCGGGCCCCCCGACCTGCTCGGTGGCCTGCTCGGCGGGCTGCTCCGGTGCATCGGGGCCGGCCCCGGCCGACTGCTCGGCCGGGGCTCGCACCTCGCCGGTGACCGGGTCGATCCGGCGCCGGTCCCGGACCACGACCCGCTCCCCGTCGCCGCGCTCGGCGGACTCGTTGCGGTCGTGATCGGTCACTTCTTGTCCTTCTCCTCGTCGACGATCTCGGCGTCCACGACGTCGTCAGCGCCGTCCTGCTGGGCCTGCGGGCCGGGCTCGGCACCCGGTGCGGCACCCTCGGCGCCCGGCTGCTGGTACAGCGCGGAGCCCATCTTCTGGGACTCGGTGGCGAGCTTCTCCATCGCCGCCTTGATGGCGTCGGTGTCGGTTCCCTTCAGCGCGGTCTGCGCCTCGCCGAGCGCGGCGTTCACCGAGTCCTTGACGTCGGCCGGGAGCTTCTCGTCGTTCTCCTTGACGAACTTCTCCGTCTGGTAGACGAGCGACTCGGCCTGGTTGCGGACCTCGGCGTCCTCGCGGCGCTTGCGGTCCTCCTCGGCGTGCTGCTCGGCCTCGCGCATCATCCGGTCGATCTCTTCCTTCGGAAGCGACGAACCACCGGTGATCGTCATGGCCTGGCTCTTGCCGGTGCCCAGGTCCTTCGCCGAGACGTTCACGATGCCGTTGGCGTCGATGTCGAAGGAGACCTCGATCTGCGGCACGCCGCGCGGGGCCGGCGGGAGGCCCGTCAGCTCGAACATGCCGAGCTTCTTGTTGTAGGCCGCGATCTCGCGCTCGCCCTGGAACACCTGGATCTGCACCGACGGCTGGTTGTCGTCGGCCGTGGTGAAGATCTCCGAGCGCTTGGTGGGGATCGTGGTGTTGCGCTCGATGAGCTTGGTCATCACGCCGCCCTTGGTCTCGATGCCGAGAGACAGCGGGGTGACGTCGAGCAGCAGGACGTCCTTGACCTCACCGCGCAGCACACCGGCCTGCAGGGCGGCGCCCACGGCGACGACCTCGTCCGGGTTGACGCCCTTGTTGGGCTCCTTGCCGCCGGTGAGCTCCTTCACCAGCTCGGTGACGGCCGGCATGCGGGTGGAACCGCCGACGAGCACCACGTGGTCGATCTGGCCCACCGAGATGCCGGCGTCCTTGACCACCTGGTTGAACGGGGCCCGGGTGCGGTCGAGCAGGTCCGACGTGATCCGCTGGAACTCGGCGCGCGACAGCGTCTCGTCCAGGAACAGCGGGTTCTTGTCGGCGTCGACCGTGATGTAGGGCAGGTTGATCGTGGCCGTCGACTGGCTCGACAGCTCGATCTTGGCCTTCTCCGCGGCCTCGCGCAGCCGCTGCATCGCCATCTTGTCCTTGGTGAGGTCGATGCCGTGGCTGTTCTTGAACTTCTCGACGAGCCAGCTGATGATCCGCTCGTCCCAGTCGTCGCCACCGAGGTGGTTGTCGCCGTTGGTGGCCTTGACCTCGACCACGCCCTCGCCGATCTCCAGCAGCGACACGTCGAAGGTGCCGCCACCGAGGTCGAAGACGAGGATCGTCTGCTCCTTCTCGCCCTTGTCCAGCCCGTAGGCCAGCGCGGCCGCGGTGGGCTCGTTGACGATGCGGAGCACGTTGAGGCCCGCGATCTGGCCGGCTTCCTTCGTGGCCTGCCGCTGCGCGTCCTCGAAGTAGGCAGGCACCGTGATCACGGCGTCGGTGACCTCCTCGCCCAGGTACGCCTCGGCGTCGCGCTTGAGCTTCTGGAGCACGCGGGCGCTGATCTCCTGCGCCTTGTACTTCTTGCCGTCGATGTCGGGCGTGGTCCAGTCGCTGCCGATGTGCCGCTTGACCGACCGGATGGTGCGGTCCACGTTGGTGACGGCCTGGTTCTTCGCCGACTGCCCGACGAGCACCTCGCCGTTGCGGGCGAACGCGACGACCGACGGCGTGGTGCGCGACCCCTCCGAGTTGGCAATGACCGTCGGCTCGCCACCTTCGAGGACGGCGACGACGGAGTTGGTGGTCCCGAGGTCGATGCCGACCGCACGAGCCATGGTGTGTGCCTCCGATGATGGGTTGAGCTGGGTCCACTCAAGTCTGCCACGGGCCCGGCTCGCCGCTTCATCCGCGTCTTGAGCCAGGCACGCTCAACTTGCTCGTCCCCTCCAACGCGGGGAGGTGCGCTCGTGTTCCCGGGCCGCCGGATCAGGGGATGGGATCCTGCACGGACACGGCGTGGATCCTGGTCGTCCCGTCGTCGAACGACCGGAACGAGCCGACGTACACCTGGTTGGTGGCCACCGCGTACGTGACCTCGTCGTGCTCGGCCGGGAGCGGCACCGTCCACAGCGTGGTCCCGTCCTGCGCCGACCGGACGGAGACCCGGAAGTCGTACTGGGGGGTCGGGAGCTCGTACCGGGCCGCCTCGGTCCGGGGCCGGATGTAGGAGAGGCCGAGCTCCGCGACGAAGACGAGATCGGCGGTGCACGCCGGGGCGCTCCGGAACTCCCACTCCACGTCCCCGGAGCCCGGGGCGACGACGGGCTGTTCGACCCGCCACCGCGGTTGGCCGGTGCCGGCGTCCCGGGCCTCGAGCGACTTCGCGCCGGCGACGTACACGCTGTGGTCGTCACAGGCGATCCCGATGTCCCTCCCCGGGTCGGTCGGGAAGCTCTCGGACCAGGTGGTGGTCCCGGTCCTCGGGTTGAGCGCCTCCACCCTGCCGCCGCTCACGAGGAACAGCGCGGCGGACGAGGCGCCCCAGGAGGGGGCGGCGGGTTTCGGCTGCTCCCACAGCCGCTTCCCGGACGTGTCGATGGCGAAGATGCGGCTCTCCCCCATCAGGTGGATGTAGTCCCCGCTCGAGACGGCGGAGGAGATCCGCTCGGGGATGTCGGCATTCGTCCACCAGATCGTCCCGGTGGACGGTAGAACCGAGGAGAGGATGCCGCGCTGTTCGCTGCTCGAGTACAGCTCGCACAGCGTCACGGCGTTGCTCGCGAGGACGAACGAGCCGTACCGCTGCGACCAGATCTCGGCGCCGGTGTCGATGTCGAGCGCGGCGACGCCGGACCAGTCGTCGAGGAAGAAGCCCTCCCCGTTCACCCCGAACGCCCCGGACTCCCGCTCCCGCGAGTAGGACCACGTCGTCTCGCCGGAGTCGGGGTCGAGGGCGACGAAGCGGTCCTTCGCCGCGACGAAGAGCCGGTCCTGCGGGTCGTCGGCGATGACCCGAAGATCGTTGCCCCCGGTGGAAGGTCCGGTGACGCTCCACCGGGGTTCGCGCACCGGCGGCGGCTGGGTGGCCGCGCGCACCACGAGCCAGCCCGCGGCCCCGACCGCCGTGAGACCGGCGGCCGCGCCGCCGAGCAGCACCGCGCGGCGGCTGATCCGGCGTGGACCGCCGGGGTCGGGGGGAGGCGCCGGCTGCACCGCGGTGGGCGGGGGCAGGACCGCGGTGCCCGGCACGGCAGCGAGCGACCGGAGCCGGTCGGCCACCTCCGGCGCGGTCGGGCGGTCGGCCGGGTTCTTCGCGAAGCACGGCGCGATCGCCACGAGCAGCCGGTCGGGGACGCCGGTGGTGTCGGGCTGGTCGTCGATCACCCGGCGCAGGAGCGCCAATGGGCTCCCGGTCGTCCCGAACGGCCCGCGCCCGGTGGCCGCGAACACCACGACGGAGGCGAAGGAGAACACGTCCGAGGCCGGGCCGACGTCCTCGCCCGCGGCCTGCTCCGGCGACATGAACCCAGGAGGGCCGAGCACGCCGCCCGTGTGGGTCAGGGCGGTGTCGTCGACGGCGCGCGCGATCCCGAAGTCGATGAGCTTCGGCCCGTCCAGCGCCATCAGCACGTTCGACGGCTTCAGGTCGCGGTGCACGACACCGCGGTCGTGGAGCGCGCCGAGCGCCTCCGCCAGCCCGACGGCCACGTCCAGGACCGCGGGCTCCGGGAGCGCGCCGGACCCGCCGACGGTCTGCTCCAGCGACGGTCCCGGGACGTACTCGGCGGCCAGCCACGGGACACGGGCATCGGGGTCGGCGTCGAGGAGCTCGACGACGCGGGGGCCGCGCACGGCGCGGGCCGTGGCGATCTCGCGGGCGAAGCGCTCCCGGAACCGGCTGTCGGCGGCGTACGGCTCGTGGACGACCTTCACCGCCACGAGCGGTGCGTCGGCCCCGTCCTCGGCGGAACCGGCTCTCGCCAGGTACACCTGCCCCATCGCCCCGGCGCCGAGCCTCCCCACCACCCGGTAGGGCCCGATGGTGGACGGGTCCCACTCGCGCAACGGGCTCCACCCGGGTGCGGGCGGTCGCCCCTCGCCGAGCTTCCCCGCCAGCTCGGCGGCGCTCGGCCGGTCCGCCGGGACCTTCGCGAGGCACGGGAGGAGCACCTCTCGCAGCTCGGGGGGCACTCCGGTGAGGTCGGGCTCGTCGTCGCTGATGCGGCGCAGCATCGCCAGCCCGTTCGTCGTGCGCCCGAAGGGACCGCGGCCGGTGGCGGCGTACACGAGCGTCGACGCGAGCGAGAACACGTCGGACTCCGGCCCGGCCTCGGCGGCAGCGGCCTGTTCGGGGGACATGAACGCCGGGGTGCCGATCACCATCCCGGTCTGGGTGAGGGCGGTGGCGTCGGCCGCCCGCGCCACCCCGAAGTCGATCAGCCGGGGGCCGTCGTCGCCGACGAGGACGTTGGACGGCTTCAGGTCGCGGTGCACGACCCCCTGCGAGTGGAGGTGGGCGAGCGCGTCGGCGAGCCCGCGGGCGAGCGTCCCGACCACCGGGAGCGGGAGCGGCCCGCCGCCCTCCACCACGGCGTCCAGCGTCGGGTGGTCGACGTACTCCGTGGCGAGCCACGGCTGCTGCGCGTCCGCGTCACCGTCGAGCAGCCTGGCGAACCACGGTCCGGTGACCGACCGCGCGACGGCGATCTCGCGCGCGAAGCGCCGCCGGAAGCCGGCGTCGGCGGCCAGTCGGCCGTGCACCACCTTGACCGCGGCACGCGCACCGTCGGGACCGCGCCCCAGGTAGACCACACCCATGCCGCCCGCGCCGAGCACGCCCTCCATGCGGTACGGCCCGATCTGCGCAGGATCGTTCGACGTCAACGGCTCCACGGACCGCCCCCCGGCATCCTCCCGAATGGCGGAAGCCTACGTCCACCATTCGGGTGTGGGCGAGACCGGCAGCGCTCCTACAGCGCGGTCCCTACAGCGGCGCCGCGGGCCGCGGCTCCACCCGGCCCGCGGAGGCGGGCGGCAGCGGGTCCTCCACCGGGGCCAGCACCCGGTGCCGTTCGGGGTCGGCCACGACGTTCTCGTCGGCGTCGAGGTACTCCAGCTGCCCCTCCGCGCCCAGGTCGGCGTGGTACCCCGCGGCGGCGAGCTGCTCCTCGTCGAGGTCGACCAGGAGCTCCCAGCGGCTCGGCACCACCTTGTAGTCGGGCCACGGCAGGTGCCCGTACGCGTCGTGCAGGTCGGCGAGCAGCCCGACGAACACCTGCTGCCAGCGCAGGGGCATGGACTGCGCGAGGGAACGCGGCACCACGAGGTGGTCCGGGGTGGCGCCGGGCGCGGGCCGGTCGAGGTAGTCCTGCACCGGCGTGGTGGACGCCGGGACCGAGCTGTCGGAGGGCATGTGTGACTCACTGACTCCTGGTCGTGCTGGTGGCCTGTACCGACAGTAGCGACCCGGTGCCGCGGCCCCGCGCTATGCCGTGTTCGGCGTGGTGCCGGGTCGCGTGGCCAGCGGCACGAGCTCGTCGAAGTTCCACGGCACCGGCCGCACCCGCACCTGCTCCCCGGTGTAGGGCGCCTCCACCATCTGGTCGTCACCCAGGTAGATCGTGACGTGGTGGATGGTGGCGGGGTCGGACGGGTCGGTTGCGTAGAACAGCAGATCGCCCGGCTGCGCCTGCGAGATCGGCACATGACCGCCCGCGTAGAACTGCTGGCGCGACACCCGGGGCAGGTTGACCCCCGCCGCCTGGAACGCGCGCAGCACGAGCCCGGAGCAGTCGTAGGTGTTCGGGCCGGTGGCGCCCCACACGTACGGCTTGCCGACCTCCCCGAGCGCGAACGCGATCGCCGCGCCGGCCACACCCTCCGGCAGCACGGCGGTGCGCCCGCAGCCGGTGGGGTCCGCGACGTCCGCGAGCTGCTGCACGAGTTCCGCCGCGAGGCCCTCCCACTTCGCGTAGGCGTCCGGGAACGCCGAGCGCTGCACGGTCTGCGCCGCGACCGTGACCGGCATGGTCTCCCACGACGGGACCGCGAGCAGGCGCTCGATGAAGATCCGGGTGGCGTAGACGGGGTCGGTCACCTCGGCGGGCGAGCCCCAGCCCTGGGAAGGGCGCTGCTGGAAGAGCCCGAGGGAGTCCCGGTCGCCGTAGTTGATGTTGCGCAGCGTCGACTCCTGCATGGCGGTGGCCAGCGCCACCAGCCACGCCCGCGGCGGTGCCCCCATGTCCCGGGCGACCCCGATGATCGTGGCCGCGTTGCGCCGCTGCTCCTCGCTCAGGTCACCGATCCGGGTGCCCGCCCGGCTGCCGGCCAGCGGGCCGACCGGCGCGCGCAGGCTCGGGTCGCAGGCCCCGTAGGACGGGGTGCCGCCACCGAGGCCCCCGGTGCTCACGGTGAAGGCCACGAAGCCGACGCCGAGGAACAGGCCGAGCGCCGCCGCGAGGGCGACGACCGGGATGAGCAGCCGCAGCGGGCGCAGGGGACGCGTCAGCGACATCGCCGCCTCACGCCCGGTCGTAGCCGTTGACCCGCCAGCCGTCCTCGGTGCGCACGACCAGCACCAGCAGCTTCAGCGCGTCGGTCGGCACCTCCACCTGCACCGATCGGGGTGCCACGCGGACGGGGCGGGGTTCGCCGATGACCCGCGTCGCCGGGATGTTGCCGGGGTCGACCCGCGCGAGCACCCCGAGGTACTCGTCCGTGGTGGTGCTGCGCAGACCCTCCAGCCACTCCTCCGCGGTGGTGTCCACCCGCGGTCGCACCCAGGCCGCCGCCCAGCGCGCGGCCACCTCGACGGCCGCGTCGGGAGCCGCCGACAGCGGCAGCTGTGTGGGCGTGAGCTCCGGGACCGGTGGGAGCGCGGTCGGCGTGGGCGTGGTAGGGACGCCGGGCCTGCGCTCCGCCGACGTCGCGGGTCCCGCAGCGGTGCCGGCGGGCCCGGCAGCGGGCCGCAGTCCGAGCGCCCCGATCGCGAAGGTCGCACCGGCCACGACGACGACCA
This sequence comes from Pseudonocardia zijingensis, assembly GCF_042657305.1. Classification (NCBI taxonomy): domain Bacteria; kingdom Bacillati; phylum Actinomycetota; class Actinomycetes; order Pseudonocardiales; family Pseudonocardiaceae; genus Pseudonocardia; species Pseudonocardia zijingensis. The sequence goes on from NZ_JBHSKO010000007.1 coordinate 293,142, forward strand.
CGACGAGGGTGGTGATCGCGAGCCGCAGCGGCGAGCGCAGCGGCCACGCCCAGATCGCCCGGTACGCCGCCGACCGGCCGTGCGGCGTTCTAATCGGCACGACCGCCGCCGGGGGAGAACGCGGTGCGGTCCGACATCGGCCGGTAGATCCGGTAGACGGGGACACCGTCGACGATCTCCGCCTGCACCGGGCGGGCGCCGCCCGGGCGCAACGGCACGGCGTCGGGCCTGCGGTAGATCACCCGGTCGTCCACCTCGCCGGAGTCGCCCCAGCGCGGCAGCTCGCCGGTGGCCGCGGCGTCGTCGGGCGGCGCGGGCAGCGCCGCGCGCCGAGCAGTGGGCACGAACTCGGGCGGCGTCGGATCCGGCCGGGGCCGCCGGGGTGCGGGGACGTCGGCCGCGGGGGCGGACACGCGCGCACCGGGCTCCGACTCCGGCCGAGCGCCGCCGGCCGGGCCTGCCGCCTCCATCGTGCCCCGCCGCTCCTCCCACCAGCGGCTCTGGCGGTCGTCGACGTCGGAGGTGACGCCGCGCACGCGCTGCCACACCCGCGAGAACGGGCCCGTGCCGGCACCCGGGACGATCCCGCCGAACTGCTCCCGGGTGAGCGACACCATCGACACCAGCCGCCGGAACGGCCGCGCGACGGCCCACAGCACGACCGTGACCACGCCCGTGACGAGCAACGCCAGCCACAGGTCGATGCCGGAACCCGGCCGGAAGAGCGACACGACCAGCAGCGCGTGCAGGCCGGCGAGCGCGCCGACCACGAGCGTGTTGACGATGGCCGCTCCCGCGACGCGCAGCAGCGCGGGCATGATGTCCGGCTTGAGGATCGCGATCACGGCCACGGCGGGGGCGGTCATCACCATCAGCCGCAGCACCAGCATCGCGACCAGCACCAGCACCTTCGACAGCAGCTGGAACAGCGCGATGCACATCGCCTGGACGACCGCGAGCACGCCCGCGCCGATGCGGCTGCCGGACTCGCCCTGGAAGTAGGGGTACCGATCGCCCATCCGGCCCGCGATCGCGGCGAACTCGGCCTTCTTCTGCTCGGCGAGTTGCAGGGTGTCCTGGCCCTCTGCGACCTCGGTCTTCGTGAAGGTCTGGGCACGGAGCAGATCGCGACCCAGCTCCTGGGCCTGTGGCACGTCGGGCGAGCCGAACTCCCCGCGCAGCCAGTTCCGGTAGACGACCTCGTCGACGAGCACCGTGGGCAGCGTGTCCCGCGTGCCGAGGCCGACCTGGCCGAGGAAGCCCTCCTGCATCTGGGTCACGCCGTCGAGCAGCAGGGGGTCGGCCGCCTTGGCCCAGTCGACCGGCGCGAGGTAGGCCGCCGACCCGACCACGAGCGCCACCACCGCGAGGGCGGCGCGCTGGGTCTGGCGGGCCAGGTCGCCGCGCAGCGCGAGCACCAGCAGGATCACTGCGAGCAGGAGCAGCACGGGGCCGACGAAGGTGGTGAACACCGCGTCGTACATCGCCCGCGTGCCGTTGCCGATCAGCGCGTCGAGCGGCGACAGCAGCTCCCCGCCCCCGGCGATGAGGTAGTGCGCCCAGTTGACCCCGCCGACCACGAACTTCGCGACGTTCAGGGCCTGGTTGCCCAGCCAGGTGTCGGTGGTGGTGGCCGGGTTGAGCGCCGCCCCGGCACACCCGATGTCGTAGTTGTGCCAGACCAGACCGGCGTAGCCGACCTCGCGGTAGACGCTCCCCAGCTCACCGTGGCTGGCCCGGGGTGGGTCGAGCGACCCGACGAGACCGGTGCCGGGACGGTCGGGCTCGGGCGACTCCCGGCAGTCGAACCCCTGTGCGAACGCGGGCTGCCCGAGCAGCACCGAACCGCCGACGAGCCCGGCGACGACCAGCATCGCCGCCCGCCTGCGCGGACGCGTACCGGCGGCACGGCGGCGCCGGGCCCGGCCGCGGACCAGCGCGACGGCGACCGCCGCCACGACCACCAGGGCGACCGGCAGCCAACCCGCGGCTGCCGGGGTGCCTGCGGGCATCACCGACGGGCCTCCCCGGCCGCACGCACCCGGCCATCGGCGGAACGGTCGGCTGGCTCGGGGACGGGCTCGTCGTCCAGGTCGGAACCCGGGTCGACGTCGCCCAGCAGGTCGATGTCCTCGTCGTGGCGCAGGTGCGGGCCCGGCCCGGCGTGCCCGGCAGCCGGGCCGGCGAGCAGGCCGCCCGCGTGGTCGAGGTCGTGGAACTCGTCGTCCCCGTCCAGCTCGGCGGGCAGCGGCGCCAGGTCGTCGCCGAGGTCGCTGCCCATGTCGACGGCGGCGGGCACCGGCTTGCCCAGCACGACGGGGCGCTGCGCCACCCGCTCGTCGGGCGCGGGCACCGCGGTCCGGTCGGCGACGGGCGCGCCGCTCACAGAGATCCGGCTGGCGTCGGGGTTGGTGTCCAGCGCCTCGCGGACGTGCTCCAGGTGCGGCGCCTCGAGGTCGATCCGGATCTTCTCCACCCCGCCGTGGCCGTCGGCGAAGATGAACTGTCGCGGCGTGTCGTCCGGGCGGTCGTCGTGCTGCGGCCGCGGCGACAGCGTGCCGAGCATCTGCTCGTACCCCACCCCGATCGGCACCTTCAGCAGGCGTAGCGCCTCCCGCTGGGCCTCCTCGTCGTCGGTGCGGCCGACGAACACCGCGTTGACGAGCGATGCGAATCCGGACACGCGCAGCAGGTCGCCCGCCAGCTGCGAGGCGAACAGCGCCCGCACGTTGAACTTGCGGGAGTCGCGGGCCAGCCGGTCGATCAGCACCTTGCCGGTGGGCACCTGCGACAGGAAGTGCGTCTCGTCCAGCGCCACGCCCTTGCGCAGGTTGCGGTCGGCGTCGTAGATCGTGCGCTGGGTGAGCCAGGACGCGAGGTTGAGCAGCTCGACGGCGAGCGCCTCGGCGTCGGTCCACTCCTCGCGCGGGCTACCCGGCCGGGGCAGCGTCATCCCCTGCATCGTGAGCACGGTGAGCCGGTAGTCGCGGTCGGCCTGCCACGGGTCGTCGCGGGACGTGTCCGGGAACAGCAGCGCGGCCTGGGGCAGCTCCCGCCGCTCGGAGAGGAAGTCGGCGACGACGCCCGCGTGGTCCTCGCCGTCGCGCGCGTGGCGGCGCAGCGCGTCGATGACCTGGCCGGGGTGCCGGTCGGGGGAACCGCCGACCTCGCGGACGGCGCGCAGCAGGACGATCCGGGTGTGGGGGATCCGGGCGACGTCGTAGGGCAGCAGCCCGGTGAGGACGTCGAGCACGAGTCTGCGGCGCGTGGCCGCGGCCAGCGAGCGTTCCCGGCGCCACGCCCGCTCCGGGTCCTCCTCGTCGGCGAAGTGCTCGGGGCGCGGTTCGGCCACCACCCGGTAGGGGTTGAGGATGCCCGGGTCGGCGCGCAGCAGGTTGATGTGCCGGGAGAACGGCGCCAGCTCGGGCAGGCGGGTGAGCTGGGCGAGCGGACCGGACGGGTCCAGCAGCGTCCAGCGCGCGCCGGCCCGCAGGGTCTTGTACGTGATCAGGCCGGTGAGGAACGACTTGCCGGATCCGAGGCCGCCGACCACCGCGGTGAGCCCGGACGCCCGGCGCACCTCCTGCGCGAGCCACGGATCCCACGCCACCGGTCGCCGGGTGGCGGTGCAGGTCTCACCGATCATGATCCCGCGCCGGTCGCCGACGGAGGCGGTGGCCGCGGGCACCGCCGACGCGGCCCACATCACCGAGCCGCGCCTGCGGTAGGCGGTGGACGCGAGCGGCTCGCCGGGGATGAACTCGCGCGCGTAGCGGTACTGGGCCTCGGGGTGCTCGATCTGCACCTTCGGCCGGTAGACGTCGAGCACCTGCTGCGCCCGGCTCACGGCCTCCGCCTCGTCCTTGCCCGAGACCGCGATCCGCCACCAGCCGTAGAGCCGCGTGTTGAGCTGGGTGAGACCGCTCGTGAGCTCGTCCTCGACCTCGAGTACCCGGTCGGCCTGCCGGGCCAGCGACATCGGCGGGTCGAGGTCGTGGTCGTGGGTGTAGTGCCGGATCTGGCTGCGCACCTTGCCCATCTGGCGCTGCAGCTCTCCCGCGACCTCCTCGGGTTTGCGCACGTAGATGCGCGCCGACCACTCCACCGGGAACGGCAGGCGATCGGAGTGCTGCATCCACGGGTCGTCGACCTCGGGGATGCGCAGCCCCTCCATCAGCCCGAGCGAGAGCACGGCGACGTTGCGGCTCACCGTCTGGGCGCGCAGCCTGCCGACCACCTGCACGGTGGGGGCGTAGGGCTCCTGGTGCATCTCGACGCCGTCGGTGAAGGCGGCGAGGTCCTCGGTCTCCCACCGGTGCGCCCCGCCCGGCACGACGGAGAGGGTGCGCGGCGCGGGCAGGCCGAGCGCGCACGAGCGGTGCATCAGCCACGCGATGTCGTCGGAGGTCGCGGGCACCGCGTCGAGCCCCGGACCGGCGACCAGTGCGTCCAGGTGGGCCACCTCGGAGGACAGCGCCGCGATCTCGGCCCGCACCGCGGCGGGCGCGACCTTGCCCAGCACCGGCGCCGCGCGCTCCACCCAGCGGTCCAGGGTGCGCCGCCCGGACACCTCGATGCCGAGGAACACCTCCTTGTCGGACATGGACAGGCCCATGAGGTGGCGCTGCTCGCCCTCGAGGAAGCCGTCCCAGCCGAGGGCGCCCGCCACGTCCGGCATCCGCCCGAGCGCGTTGTGGTCGAACGACTCGGCCCACATGTGCACCGGGTAGGGCCGCGTGGTGACGCGCAGGTGCAGCCACCGGCCCTGCAGCCCGCCGAGCTGCGCGGCGATCTGGCGGATGAGCACCTCGCGCTGCGAGTCGCTGCGGAAGCTCCAGGCCTGCGCCGCCAGCCGGTACCAGGCCATGACCTGGGTGCCCGTACGGGTCAGGTGCCCTTCGATGGAGCGCAGCGCGATGTTCGGCTCGTAGGTCGGGAGCCCGCCGTCGCCCGCGAGCGCGCGGCCCCGACGGCGGCCGGCACGCTCCATGGGTCTCCGATCCCGGCCCGCGTCACCTCGTGACACGCGTACGCCCCTCCCGACGGCCGGGCTGCACCCGGTGTGGCGACTGCTGCGGCGCGGTGCGGCGGCGTGCCGCCCGCGGCCCGACCACCGGGCCGATGCGCACATGGCTCGACCGGACCACCCCGCCCGCGCCCGCGGTGCGCCGCCGCGGCCCGGTGACCTCGTGGCGGAAGAGCGCGAGGACCTGGCCGAGCGGCCGCTCGTAGTCGATGCGCTGGCCGACGAAGCGCGTGATCGCCACGGTGAGCACGAGCGCCCACGCGACCGAGAAGAAGTCCAGGCCGATCCCGACCCGGCGCTGCACGAACATGATCAAGATCATGACAAGGAGGCCGAGGCCGTAGCTCACGTACCTCGCCCGCCAGGGGAAGGTGGCTCGTGGCGGGCCGAGCCAGACGGAGTCGACGCGGTAGATCTCGTCGTCGGTGCGGACGAGCACTGGTCACTACCCGACGAGGAGACCGGCCAGGAAGTTGCCGATCTCCGGGCCGTTGCCGGACACCGCGATGCCGAGCGCGACGAGACCGACGATCAGGCCGACGCTGCGGCGCGCCACGCCCGCGTTGTCACCCTTCCCGCCGATCCACAGGAGGATGATCGCGATCCCGAGCAGGATGAGCGGAATCACGTTGTCCTGGATCCACCCTTGGAGACCGCTGGTGCTCAGCGCCTGGGCGTGCAGTTCGAGCACCTGTGGTCCGGTCATGACGGCTCCTCCTCGTGGCGCTGCCAACCCGAGTTCGCCGCGTACCCGACCACTCGGGCTGCTGGTCGCCCGACCTGGTCATCCCGGGCACCGCCGACGAGTAGACCATGTTGACCACCGGGAGCATAGCGAGTCGCCCGGCCGTCAGAGCCCAGTGACACGGACAGCGATTCGACGGGTCTGAGGGGTGAATCACGCCCGCCGTGAAGCCGGATCTGGACCGGTTGAGTGACGAACAACCGGTGCGGACCCGGCAGCGCGACCCCCGACGGCGGGTTAGGGTCACATCGCGCTCTGCTGTTACCGGTGAGTAGGTTGCGGACTGATCAGCCGGAACGACGCCGCCGGCCGGCGGGGAGCACCGGTCTACCCTGCTCCGCAACGGCCCGCGGCCCACCACCCGCGGTGCCAGCCCTGGGAGGAAAGCCGTGGTTGTCAGACTCGTCATCGGACTGGCGATGACCGTGATCGCCCTGGCCGTGTCCGGCCGCCGTGCATGGTGGCTCTACACGCTGATCCGGTCCGGTCAGCCGGCGCACGACCGGCTGCAGCAGATGAACGAGCGGATCAAGGCGCAGTTCGTCGAGGTGTTCGGGCAGCGGAAGCTGCTGCGGTGGTCGGTGCCCGGTCTGGCCCACTTCTTCACGTTCTGGGCCTTCGTGATCCTGATCACCGTCTACCTCGAGGCGTACGGCGCGCTGTTCGACCACGACTTCCACATCCCGCTGATCGGCCGCTGGCCCGTGCTCGGGTTCCTGCAGGACCTGATCGCCACCCTCGCGTTGATCTCGCTCGGGGTGTTCTCCGTGATCCGCATCCGCAACGCGCCGGAGCGGCTGGAGCGGGCGTCGCGGTTCTACGGCTCGCACACCGGCGGGGCGTGGCTGATCCTGTTCATGATCTTCAACGTGCTGTGGACGATGTTCTTCTTCCGCGGCGCGTCGGCGGCGCTGGGCGTGTTCCCCTACGAGTCGGGCGCCTTCGTCTCGCTCGCGGTGGGGAACCTGTTCTCCGGGCTGTCGGAGAGCACCCTGTTCGTGCTGGAGAGCGTGGGCCTGCTGCTGCACATCGGCGTGATGCTGGTGTTCACCGTGATCATCGCCTACTCCAAGCACCTGCACATCTTCACCGCCCCGCTCAACGTGTCGGCCAAGCGGCTGCCCAAGGCCCTGGGCCCGCTGCAGCCGATCGAGCACGAGGGCAAGCCGATCGACTTCGAGGATCCGCCGGACGAGGCGGCGTTCGGGCGCGGCAAGGTCGAGGACTTCACCTGGAAGGGCATGCTCGACTTCGCGACCTGCACCGAGTGCGGTCGCTGCCAGTCACAGTGCCCGGCCTGGAACACCGGCAAGCCGCTGTCGCCCAAGCTCGTGATCATGGACCTGCGCGACCACCTGCTCGCCAAGGCCCCGTACATCATCGGCGGCAAGGAGGCCCCCGAGGAGGGCGCGATCGACTTCTCCGCAGGGCTCACCGACCACCCCGGGCACGGCGTGCCCGAGTCCGGGTTCGGCCGGGTGCACGGCTCCGGCCCGGAGCAGGCGGCCCGTCCGCTGGTGGGCACCGCCGAGGCGGGCGGCGTGATCGACCCGGACGTCCTGTGGTCCTGCACCACCTGCGGGGCCTGCGTGGAGCAGTGCCCGGTGGACATCGAGCACGTCGACCACATCGTCGACATGCGCCGCCACCAGGTGCTCATCGAGTCCGAGTTCCCCTCCGAGCTCGGCGTGCTGTTCCGCAACCTGGAGAACAAGGGCAACCCTTGGGGCCAGAACGCCAAGGACCGCCTCGAGTGGACCAAGAACCTCGACTTCGAGGTCCCCGTCTTCGACGGCGAGCTGTCGGCGGACACCGAGTACCTGTTCTGGGTCGGCTGCGCGGGCGCGTTCGACGACAACGCCAAGAAGACCGTCCGCGCCACGGCCGAGCTGCTGCACTGCGCCGGCGTCGACTACGTCGTGCTCGGCTCCGAGGAGGGCTGCACCGGTGACCCGGCGCGGCGCTCGGGCAACGAGTTCCTCTTCCAGATGCTCGCGCAGCAGAACGTCGAGGTGCTCAACACGGTCTTCGAGGGCCGCGAACCGGGCACGCGCAAGATCGTCACCACCTGCCCGCACTGCCTCAACACCCTCGGCCGGGAGTACCCGCAGCTCGACGGGCACTACGAGGTGGTGCACCACACCCAGCTGCTCAACAGGCTGGTGCGCGAGGGCAAGCTCGTGCCGGTGGCCGCGCCCGACGCGATGACTGACGTGACCTACCACGACCCGTGCTACCTGGGCCGCCACAACGAGGTGTACGCCGAGCCGCGCGAGCTCGTCGGCGCCGCGGGCGTGAAGCTGGCCGAGATGCCCCGCCACGCCGACCGCTCCTTCTGCTGCGGCGCGGGCGGCGCCCGCATGTGGATGGAGGAGAAGATCGGCAAGCGGGTCAACCTCGAGCGCGTCGACGAGGCGCTCGGCACCGGCGCCGAGAAGATCGCCACCGGCTGCCCGTTCTGCCGCGTGATGTTCTCCGACGGCCTCACCCAGCGCCAGAGCGAGGACAAGGGGTCGAACGTCGAGATCCTGGACGTCTCGCAGATGCTGCTCGCCGCGGTCCAGCGCGGGGACTCGTCCGGCAACGGACGCGTCCCGGAGGAGGTCGACGCGCTCGGCGCCGGGTCGCCGCACACCGCGGACACGACGCCGACGAGCGGCACGCAGGCGAGCGGCCCTGGCGACGACTCCGCTGCTCAGGCCGACCCCTCGGGTGACGTCTCGGTCGGCGGTGCGAGCACGGGTGGCGCCGAGCCGAAGGGCGCACGTCCCGAGGACGCCAACTCCGAGCAGGAGCGCCCGACGGGTCAGTGAGGCGCCCCGGCGCTCAACGCGCGCAGGGAGCGAAGCCGGTGACGAGGTAGGTGCGCTGGTTCGGATCGATCAGCTGCACCTGCACCCGCCCCAGGGCGGGGCCGGCGGCCTCCGCCCAGTGCGTGGCACAGGCGTCGAGCACGAGCTCAGCGGGAGGCGGCCCCTTCGGGTCCGCTGCGGCCGGCATGCCCGCGTCCGTGGGCGCCACGGTCGGGCGCCGCTGGAACAGGACCGGGGCGGCCGCGCGGCAGTCGGGGACACCCAGCCCACGCGCCAGCTGGTCCTCCGCCGCCGGGTTGAGCAATGAACAGAGCAGGTCGGGGTCGGGCGCCGACTGCGTGATCGCCAGCACGAGCGTCGGCACGATGTCGCCGCTCTCCTCCGCGATGCCCGCCTGGGACAGGTCCCCCGCCCTGGCCTGGATCTGTTCGAGCTCGATCCGGTCCTGGTGCATCGACAGGCCGAAGCCGACCCCGCTGATCACGCACAACACCGCGCCCACCGCCGCGAGCCGCCACCACGGCAGCTGGGCGAGGCCGGCCAGCAGCACCCCGAGGCTCCCCGCGAGCGCCCAGGCCCACGGGCCGGTGCTCACCATCAGCCCGATGGCGACGGCGAGGCAGGCGAGCGGGATGTCCCAGCCGCGGAGGGGACCGTCGAGCCGCAGCAGCCGCAGCACCACGAGGGCCGCGAGCCCGATCAGCCAGGGGATCCAGGAGAAGCCCGCGAACGGCCACAGCAGCAGGGCCGCCGCCAGCGCACCGAGCGCGACGGCGCCGCGGGGCGACCGGGTGAGCCGCCTCAGGTCGAACCGCGGTCGGGGCGGGCGCGGGTCACCACCCGGCGGCGGGCCGGGCACGGTCGGCACGGGCGGCGGGGGCGCCGGCCGCGCCTGGGGCAGCCACGGGGGCCCGGGTTCGCCTCGCGGTTCCATCGACGCCGGAGCGTACCGGTGGCACGCACCGCATCCCAGTGGTCGCCGAGGGTGAGCCCGGCTCAGCGGGCCCGTCCGGCGCGCCGCCACTCGAGCGGCGGGACACCGTGGGCGGCCCGGAACCGGCGGGCGAAGTAGCCCGGGTCGCGGTAGCCCACGCGCGCGCCCACGGCCTCGACGGTGAGGTCCGTCTCGGCGAGGAGCCGTCGCGCCTCCACCATCCGCCGCTCGGTGATCCACTGCTGCACGGTGCGCCCGGTCCGGCGCCGCACCACGGTGGTGAGGTGACCGGGGGTCAGGCCGACCCGGGTGGCCACCTCCGCGAGGCCCAGCGGAGCGCGGAAGCCGGCCTCGATCGCGTCGAACACGGCGGCGAGCAGCGGTTCGTCACGCAGCACGAGGTCGGCGCTGCCTGCGGCGAGCCGCGAGACCGCCACGAGCAACAGCGTGAGGTGGGCGATCGCCGCCTCGGAGCAGCCGTCCCGCCGCTCGCGCACCTCGCGTTCGAGCGCGGTGATGTGCTCGCCGAACGCGGCGCGCTGCCCGGGCGGCACGTGGAGCCGCTGCGCACCGCCCGCCACGCCGCGCACGAACGGGAAGAGCAGCGGGTGGGCCCGCCAGGACAGGAACGAGCCGCGGTCGCCCGGCTGCATCACGTCCGGGGGGAAGTACACCGACCAGCCGTCCGATGTGTGCAGGTCGGGCTCGAGGAACGTCACCACCTCGCCGGGCGCCACGAGCAGCACGTCGCCCGCTTCGGCCTGCCACTCCCGGTCGTCGAGGCGCAGCCGGCCGCCACCGCGCTCGACGTAGACGAGCACCAGGAAGTCGTGGGCGTGCGGGCGGGGTTGGACGACGCCGAGCCCGGCGTGGCGCGCCCCCATGCGGACGACGCCCACCGGGGGCACGCCGGGCACGCGCCGGTAGCCGTAGACCGGCGCGCCGTCCCGGGTGGCCGACCGCAGCAGAACCGAAGATGGTCCGGGTACCTCCGAGGAACGTCCCTGGGAAGCAGGTGGCAGCGGCTCCACGCTGGAGAGCGACACCGCAACATCGTCGCACCGCCGGAAGGACTCCGCCATGGCCCACCACCCCCAGGACCACGACTACGTGCCCGCGATGGGCAAGGACCGGCTGCTGCCGTTCTACGACCTGTGCACCTGGCTGTTGGGCGTCGGCCGGATCCACCGGCGCCTCGTCGAGCTCGCGGCGATCGAGCCGGGGCAGCGGGTGCTCGAGATCGGCTGCGGCCCGGGCGGTCTCGTGATCCGGGTGCAGCGCACGCACCCCGACGCCGAGGTGGTGGGCCTCGACCCCGACCCGCTCGCCCTCGCGAAGGCCCGGCGCAAGGCCGCGCGCGCAGGCCTGACCGTGCGCTTCGACCAGGGCAAGGCCGGGGACCTGCCCTACCCGGACGAGAGCTTCGACCGCGTGCTCTCCTCGTTCATGCTCCACCACCTGGACGGCGAGGAGAAGCGCCGCGCCATGGCCGAGGTCCGGCGGGTCCTGCGGCCGGGAGGGCAGCTGCACGTGGTGGACGTCGCCGGGCACCACCACGGCCGGTTCGCCCACAAGATGCAGCGCAGCGAGCTCCTACGGGACAACGCGGGCGACGGCATCCCGGACCTGGTGCGCGAGGCGGGGTTCACCGACGTCCGCACCGGGGAGCGCGGCCGCCTCCACACGACCTTCTACCGGGCGACCCGCTAGGACTGACGCCGCGTGTCGGCCCGGTGGAAGCTGCGGAACGCGCGCGACGGGGTGGGCCCCCGCTGGCCCTGGTAGCGGGAGCCGACGCCCTCGCTGCCGTAAGGCCGCTCCGCGGGGCTGGACAGCCGGAACAGGCACAGCTGCCCGATCTTCATGCCCGGCCACAGCGTGATCGGCAGGTTCGCGACGTTGGAGAACTCCAGCGTGATGTGCCCGCTGAAGCCGGGGTCGATGAACCCGGCCGTCGAGTGGGTGAGCAGGCCGAGCCGGCCCAGCGAGCTCTTGCCCTCGAGCCGGCCCGCGAGGTCGTCGGGCAGCGACACCACCTCGAACGTCGAGCCGAGCACGAACTCGCCGGGGTGCAGCACGAAGGGGTCGTCGCCCGCCGGCTCCACGAGGCTGGTCAGCTCGTCCTGTTGCTGGGACGGGTCGATGTGCGTGTAGCGGGAGTTCTGGAACACGCGGAAGAAGCGGTCGAGGCGCACGTCGATGCTCGAAGGCTGGAGCATCGCCTCGTCCCACGGATCGAGCACCAGCCGACCGGCGTCGATCTCCTTGCGCAGGTCACCGTCGGACAGCAGCACCGGGCAAGGGTAGCCAGCGCCGCGAAGCGGTCAGACCTGGGTGTTCGTCGGGGACGGCGAGCCGAGCAGCGGCGAGGGGCACAGCCCGAACATCCAGGCGACGGCCTGCTCCACGCGGGCCGCCGCGAGCCCGTCCGACGGGGTGACCGGGATGATGCCCGCGGTGGCGAGGATCTGGCGCACGGTGGTCATGACGGCCGGGCTCGTGATGCTGCGGATGGAGTCGCCCGGCTGCGGGACGTGCGGCCCGTCGACGAGCACCGCGGGTGTGCCCAGCCCCGGCGCGTCGGCGACCAGGTCCGGGTCGTCGGTGACGAGCACGGCGCTGGCCGCGAGGAGCTGCACCAGCTCGGTGAGCGGCATGCCGCGCACGACCCTGGCCCGCTCGTGCTCGAGCAGCGGGTACGCGGCGCCGTGGTTGGCGAGCTGCCCGAACAGCACGATCTCGATCTCCGGCTCGTGCTCCAGCAGGTCGGGGAGCCCGGCGAGGACCCCCAGCGAGTCGGGGCGGTCCAAGCCGACGAGTACGAGGCGCGGGCCGCCCGCCCGCACGCGGCGCACGAGCCGCGCGAACCACAGGTCCGCGGGCTGCGGGTTGGCCGTCATGGTCTCGCCGACCGGTATGGCGTTCGGCCCCACCGGGCTGCCGTGCCCCGACTGCTCGGCCACGAGGAACAGCGACGCCAGCTGGCCGATGATGCGCCGGTTCGCCTCCTGCGGGAACGGGCACAGCAGGTCGTCGGTGGCCACCCCGCTCTGCAGGTGCACCACCGGGATCTGCCGCCAGAACGCCACCTGCGCGGCCACCGCCGCCGTCATCCCGCCGCCGTAGACCATCACGGCCGACGGGTCGAGGTCGACCAGCACCTCGTCCAGACGCGTCATGAGCGTGGCTGCCACGGCCGCGGGCTGCGGAGCGGGCGGCTCCCGCAGCAGCACGGTGACGTCCGCGGGCACCCCGAGCGCCTCGAACGCCTCGTGCACGGCCATCGGATCCGGGCCGGTCGCGACCGTGAGTGCGCGGATCCGATCGGCCTGGGCGAACGCGGTGGAAACCGGCGCGAGCCGCGCCACCTCGGGAAGGCTCCCGGCGACCAGCAGGACGTCGTGGTCGTGCTCGGGGTCGGGGAGCGCGTCGAACTCGGTCATCCTGGATCCTTCGGCCGGGGGAGCTGGCCTGTCGGGTTCCTGGGAGTGTGACCCGGCACGGACCGGTCGTCGAGAGGTGATGCGCAGCACCGGTTCCGAAAGGGTGAGAACCACTCGGTTGGCCGTACGGAGACAGCCTTGCCGGTGACGGAGCGTGAGATGCTAGAGTTCGGGCAAGCCACGCGGATGTAGTTCAATGGTAGAACATCAGCTTCCCAAGCTGAGAACGCGGGTTCGATTCCCGTCATCCGCTCTGCACACGAAGGCCCAGCTCAGACGGTGTCCACACCGGAGCTGGGCCTTCGTCGTCCCGGGCTCGGAGGGCCGTCCGCACGTGGGGGGACGTGGGTGGACGACGACGTGATGGACCGGGTGACCGCTGCGGTCCGGAGCGGGCAGGCGGGTGAGCGGACGGCGGCCCGAGCCGATCTCGAAGCGCTCTGGGCCGAGGTCGAGCGGCGCGGCGGGGACGCCTTCCACCGCTGCGTGATCGCGCACTTCCTGGCCGGTCCAGGACGACCTGCGGGACGAGCTGGCGTGGGACGAGCGGGCGCTGGCGGCCGCCGCCGGCGTGACCGACGCGCGGGCGCAGGAGTACGACGCATCCCTGCGGGTGCGCGGGTTCCTGCCGTCGCTGTACCTCAGCCTCGCGGACGACCACCGGCGGCTCGGCGCGGCGGACCGCGCCCGCGGATTCCTCGGCGAGGCGCGGGACGTGATCGACGCGCTCGGTGACGAGGCGTACGGCGCGCTGGTGCGCAGCGGCATGGAGAAGATCGGTCGGGCGCTGGCCGACGGGTCGACGGAGCCGCTCCCCGGCGACTGAGGCCGCGGTCACCGCCTTACCCGCGACGTCATCGACCGGGGGCACCCGGCCCGGGAGGCTCGGTCCTGTCAGCACGAACAGCAGGAACGAGCAGGAGGACCCCGATGACCACGACCGGCCCCGTCACCACCGATCTCGTCACCACCGATCTCGTCGCCGACTACCTCGACGCCTGGAACGCGGGCGACCCGGCGGAGCGGCGGGCACGGCTCGAGCGGCTGTGCGCGCCCGGCGTCCGCTACGTCGACCCGCTCGCCGACGTCACCGGCGTCGAGGCGCTCGACGCCCTGATCTCCGGGGTGCAGGAGCAGTTCGCGGGCCTGCGGTTCACCCCCGTCGGCGCGGTGGACGCCCACCACGACGTCTGCCGCTTCCGCTGGGGCCTCGGCCCGGAGGGGGCGGAGCCGGTGGTCATCGGCTTCGACGTTGCCGTCCTGGACGCCGACGGCCGGATCACCGCGGTGCACGGGTTCCTCGACCGGGTGCCCGAGGGTGCCTGAGCCGACCCCCGGAGTTCAGGAAAGCCACATTGCAGGCCTCTCCGGCCCTGAATGTGGCTTTCCTGAACTTGCCGAGGCGCGCCTACCGCGGCTCCGGCAGCTCGACGAGCCGGTGCCGGTAGGCCAGTGCCACCAGCTGGGCGCGGTCGCGGGCCCCGAGCTTGGTCATCGCCCGGCTGACATGGGTCTTGGCCGTGGCCTCGCTGATGGTGAGGGTGGCGGCGATGTCCGCGTTGGAGAGGCCGTGGGCGACGAGCCCGACGATCTCCGCCTCGCGCGCGGTGAGGCTCGCGAGCGCGGCGGGGTCGACCCGTGGGGCGCCGGTGCGGGTGGTGAGCCGCGCGATCAGCCTGCGAGTCAGGCCCGGGGACAGCAGGGCCTCCCCGCCGGCGACGACGCGGATGCCCCGCAGGAGCTGGGCGGGTTCGGTGTTCTTGACCAGGAACCCGGCGGCGCCCGCGCCGAGCGCCTCGATCACGTGCTCGTCGTGGTCGAAGGTGGTGAGGACGAGCACGTGGACGTCGGCGAGCTCCGGGTCGGCCACGATCCGACGGGTGGCCTCCAGCCCGTCGACCCCGGGCATCCTGATGTCCATCAGCACGACGTGCGGGCGGGTGCGGCGGGCCAGGTCCACCGCGGCGGCGCCGTCGCCCGCCTCGCCGACGACGACCATGCCGGGCTCGGTCTCGACGAGCACCCGGAAGCCGCCGCGGACGAGGGCCTCGTCGTCGGCGATGAGCACGCGCAGCGGTTCGGTCACGGTGTCACGACATCATCCCGTGGCCGGAACGGGTAGCTCGGCGCGCACCTCGAAGCCGCCGTCCGGGTGCGCCTGCGCGGAGAACCGGCCGGACAGCGCGTGCGCGCGCTCGCGCATCCCGTCGATGCCGTGGCCGCTGCGCACCTCGTCCGCCGTGTGCCGCGCGGTGCCGTCGTCGCGCACCTGGACGCGCAGCCGCTCCGGCTCGTGGGCCAGCACGATCCGCACGGTCGTGGCGCCGGCGTGGCGCACCACGTTGGTGAGGGCCTCCTGGAGGATCCGGTAGGCCGCCAGGTCGACCGCCGCCGGCACGGGGCGCGGATCACCGACGACGTCGAGCTCGACCTGCAGGCCCGCGGCCTCCGCGGTGCCGATCAGCTCCGGGAGCCGGTCGAGCCGGCCCCCGGGCGCCTCGGCCTGCGCGTCGGATCGCAGGGCGCCGAGGATCGCCTTGATGTCGGTGAGGCCCTCGTCGCAGATCTTCTTGATCGTGGTGAGCGCCTCGCGCGCGTGCCCCGGCCGCTGGTCGACCACGTGCAGGCCCACCCCGGCCTGCACGCTGATCGTGGCCATCGTGTGGCCGAGGACGTCGTGGAGTTCGCGGGCGATGCGCAGGCGCTCCTCGAGCGCGTGCCTGCGCGCCCGCTCCTCGCGGCTGCGGGTCTCGCGGGCGAGCTGGGCGCGGGTGGCCGCGAGCAGCGCCCGGTAGTAGCCGACGGCGGTGCCTGCGCTGCCCGCGGTGGCCACCGACAGCACCGTGTCGGGGACGACGCCGACGGTGGCGGTGTCGCCGAGCACCAGCCGGATCGCGACGATCTGGGCGAGCGCCGTGACGACGGCACCGGCGAGGCCCCACCGCCAGCCCCGGAGGCTCGCGAGGGTGTAGCAGCCGATCAGCGGTGCGAGCGTGACCACGCGGCCGGCGTACGGGGCGAGGAACCAGACGACGGGCACCGCGTTGAGCACGACCAGCGCCGCGACGGGGTGGCGACGGCGCACCGCGACCGCGGCGGCGGCCACGAGGGCCAGCGCCACCGCCCCGGCGTCCAGCGGCCGCGGATCCGTCACCGCGAGGGGAGCGATCCCGGCCGCGGTGGCGACGAGGAGCACCGCGGCCACGCAGACACCCCCGGCCGCGTCGGCCACGACCCGCGTCGCCTCGCGCATGGTGATCCCTCCCGCCCTCGGTGCCCATGCTGGCGGGCGCCGGCTCGGGAGCGCATCCACCCGACGCGGTGACCCGCGCGTACCACCGGCGGCGGACGGTACGCCGGCGGCGGTAGCCGCGATTTACCGCCGTGACCCGACGCGCGCGGCAGGCACCGGGATCCACCCTCTCCACCACGTGTCCACGTCGGGAGGAGACCCGTCATGTCCGTCCTGCACCTGATCGCCGCTCCGCTGGCCGAGCAGCTCGCCGCCGCGCCGGCGGGGATCACCTCCGGTCGCCTCGGGTCCCTCGTGGCCGGGGCGGTGGGGCTCGTCGGTGTGGTCGCCGGCGGGCTCGCCCTGTCCGGGCGCGGGCGCACCACGGCCGTCACCGCCCTCGTGGCCGGGCTGCTCGGCGCTGCGCTCGCGGTGCTGCACCTGGCGACGTCCACCGGCGGCTTCGGCACCGGCAGCGGGCGGGCCGGGGCGATCGTGGCCCTGGTCGTCGGCCTGGTCGGGGTGGCCCTCGGGGGGCTGGCGACGGCCCGGGCCCGCCGCGTCCACTGACCGCTACTGCAGGCGCTTCGACATCTGCATCGTCGAGACCACGTACCCGTGCTTGCCGTACAGGGCGATCGCCGCGACGTTCGAGCCGACGACGTTGAGGCCGAGGGTCGTCATGCCGTTGCGCCGGACCAGCGCCTCGACCTCCGCGAGGATCGCCGAGCCGTAGCCGCGGCGGCGCACGTGCGGGTGGACGTTGATGTCGTAGAGCCACGCGGCGCCGGACCCCTCGGCACGCTGAGGGTCGGGCCCGATCCACGCGTTGCCCACGGGGGCGCCCGTGGCGTCCTCGGCCACCACGAGCGTGTGGTGCGGGGTGGCGAGGCCATCGGGGAGGTACTGGGCGATGCCACCGGCCGCCTTCGCGCGGGCCTCCTCCTCGGGCATGCTCGCCACGAGCTCGCGGACGACCGTGGCCTGCACCTCGTGCACGTAGGTGCGGTACTCGTCCTCGGTCATCCCGCGTAGCGTCACGCCCGGTTGGTCCATACCCCCCATGGTGTGCGGCGTCCGCCCGGAGATCAACGACGTTCCCACCGCGCGACGGCCGTCAGTCGGGGAGCAGGGGAACCTCGAGGCCCCGGTCGCGGCCCAGCAGCACCGCCCGGGTGACGGCCGAGTGGCCGAACCGGCGGTGCACCTCGTCGAGGGTGGTGTCGAGGGCGTCGGCGTCGCCCTCGTCGAAGGGCAGCTCGAGCTGCACGGTGGCGTCGTCGCGGAGGTCGGCCACCGCGATGCCGATCAGCGTGCACCCGCGCTCGCGGATGAGCGGCTGCGCCCTCGCCACGAGCGCCCGCACCGCCGCGAGCACCTCCGCCGTGCCGGACGTGGGCTCGGGGAGGGTGTGGGAACGCGAGATGCGGGAGAAGTCGGCGAACCGCAGCCGAAGCACCACCGTGCGGCCCACGCGGTGGGCCTTGCGCATGCGATTGGTGACGCGGTCGGCGAGGCCGACCACCACGGCGTCGAGCCCTTCGGGGGTGTGCGGCCCGCGGCCGATGGCCCGCTGGGACCCGATCGACCCACGACGGCGCCCGACCACCACGGGCCGCGGGTCGCGGTTCTGGGCGAGCGCGTGCAGGTGGCGCCCCAGCGCCCGCCCGAGCGTGGACACCAGCACGGACTCGGGCAGCGCCGCGACCTCGCCGACGCTGGAGATGCCGTACTCGTGCAGCTTGGCGGCCGTGACGCGCCCGACCCCCCACAACCGCTCGACCGCGAGCGGGTGGAGGAACGCGAGCTCGCCGTCGGGCGGGACGACCAGCAGGCCGTCGGGCTTGGCGACCCCGCTGGCCACCTTGGCGAGGAACTTGGTGCGGGCGACGCCGACCGTGATCGGCAGCCCGACGCGCTCGCGCACCTCCCTGCGCAGCCGCACCGCGATGTCGACCGGCGGGCCGGCGATCCGGCGCAGCCCGCCGACGTCGAGGAAGGCCTCGTCGATGGAGATGCCCTCCACCAGCGGCGTGGTGTCGCGGAACACCTCGAACACCGCCTTGCTCGCCGCCGAGTACACCGACATCCGCGGCGGCACCACGACGGCGTGCGGGCACAGCGCGAGGGCCTGCCGACCGCCCATGGCGGTGGCCACGCCGCAGGCCTTGGCCTCGTAGCTGGCCGCGAGCACCACACCACCGCCGACGATGACGGGCCGGCCGCGCAGCCGCGGGTCGTCGCGCTGCTCGACGGAGGCGTAGAACGCGTCGAGGTCGGCGTGGAGGATCGAGGCCTCACCGGACACGAACATATGTTCGCATCAGCCCCCGACAACGGGAACCGGCTTGCCACCACCGGGAGTATCGGTCGCGTGGAGACCACGGGACGCCGGGTGCGCGCGCTCGTCGTCCACGATGGGGCGTTGCTGGGCACGCTGACCCCGTTCGAGGTGCGCAGTGCGTGGTGGGCCGACGTCGAACCGGTCGTGGCCGAGCTCGAGCGGCGGCTCGGCACCCGCACCGCCGTGCTGCGGATGGTGACGACCACCGGGCGGTCCCCCGCGGGTGGCGAGGTCACCTACCTGGTCGAGGCGTTCGACGCGCCGGCCGGGGACCCGGGCTGGGACGGGGAGGCCGACCCGGCCGTCCTCGCCGGGCACCCGCACCGGATGCCCTGGGCACGGCCGGGCGGACCGGCCCGGGTGCTCGCCTGGGCCGCGGAGGAGCTGCGCGCGCTCGGCCGCCCGGTGACCGGCGCGCCGGTGCAGGTCAGGTCGTGGAACCTGTCGTGCCTGTACCGGCTGCCCACGGCCGCGGGGCCCGTGTGGGTCAAGTGCACGCCGCCGTTCCTCGCGCCGGAGGCCGTCGCCATCGGGTACGTGGCCGCGCAAGCCCCTGACCTCGTCCCCGAGGTGCTCGCCGCCTCCGCCGACGGCACCTGCGTCCTCATGGCCGACGTGCCCGGCACCGACTGCTGGGATCCGGACGCGGCCACCGTCCGTGACGTGTTCGAGAGGTACACCGCCGTGCAGGCCGCGCTCGCGGGCCAGGAGCTGCCGGGCCTGCCCGACCACCGGACCGCCACGCTGGCGGAGCGGGCCGAGCGGGTGCTCGCCCCGGACGTGGCCGGCCTGCTCCACCCCGGCGAGCGGGAGGCGCTCGACCGGCTGGTGGCCGACCTGCCCCGGCGCGCGGGGGCGATCGCGGGCACGGGGCTGCCCGAGACCCTCGTGCACGGCGACTTCCACCCGGGCAACTGGCGCTCCGACGGCCGCGGGCGCGTGGTCGTCGACTGGTGCGAGACGAGCCGCTCCCACCCCGTGCGCAACCTGCTGCGGCTCACCGAGTGGCTCGCGGCCCCGCTCGCCGCGCTCGCCACGGCCACCTGGGTGGCCGCGTGGCGTGCCGCCGTGCCGGGCTGCGACCCCGTGCGGGCCGTGGAGCTGGTGCGCCCCGTGCACCACCTCGAGGCCGCCCTGACCTATCGGGGTTTTCTCGACGGCATCGAGCCCGACGAGCGGCCCTACCACGAGAGCGACCCGGTCGACGAGGTCCGCCTCGCGCTGGGCCGGGGCCAGGCGTAGCACTCAGCCGCGCGCGGCGTCGTACGCCTTGCGGACGCGCACCGGCGCCCGCTCCCGCCACGCCTCCTCGACGAGCTCCTCGAGCTGGTCGCGCTCCACACGCTCCAGGTCGACGAGGATCGCGCCGTACCCGTCGTAGTGCGGTGTGGTGTAGAAGGCCGGGTCGCCGGACGCGAGCAGCGCCTCTTTCTCGTCCATCCGACACATCAGGACGAGCCCTCCTTCGGCCTCGGTGCGCAGGCGCGCGAAGCCCTTGCCCTTCACTTTCAGCGCGGGCGTGCCGTAGGAGGTGGACACCTCCACCTCGGGGAGCCTGCTCGCGATCGCCACGACGTCGTCCCAGGTCATCCCGCCATCGTCCCGCTTCGAGCGGCCGGTGTCTGGTACAGAACGGAACCGCTACCGCGTGCGGCGGGGCCGCAACGGAGGTGCCTTCGCGATCACGACAGTGCCCGCGAGCGCGGCGGCGAGCCCGAGCGTGAGCACCCATCCCCAGCCGGGGCGCACCGGGTCGCCGAGCAGCCAGATGCCGACCATCCCGGGCACGAGCACCTCGGTGACGGTGAACACCGCCGTGACGGCCCCGACGTCGCCGCGGGACAGCGCCGCCGTGTACCCCACCATCCCGACCAGCCAGAACCCGACCACGAGGTACGTGGACGGCTGACCGAGCAGCAGGGCGATGTCGAGACCCTCACCGGTCTGCACGTGCGCGGCCCGCACCGAGACGGCTCCACCACCGAAGCCGAGCCCCGACACCACGGCCAGCGGCCAGGCGTGCTTGCCCTGCCGGAGGACGAGCACGGCCACGGCCAGCAGGAGCAGGGACGCCAGGAGCACCACGTCGACGCCCGCGCGGTGCAGCGGAGGTTGCTCGCTGCCCGCGCTCGCCGCCACGAGCACGAGACCGGCGAGGCACGCCGTGACGGCCAGCCGCGTGGCCATCGGCAGCCGGGCGCCGATCATCCGTGCGCTCACCAGCGCGGTGAGCGCGATCGTGCCCCCGATCACCGCCTGCACGGCGAACACCGGCAGGACCCGCAGCGCCATCACGGCGCATCCCCACGCCACCAGGTCCAGCAACATCCCGGCGAGGTAGCGCGGCTGGACGGCCGCGGGCCGCGTGCGGGTGGCCCGGCGGGCGCCCGCCGCCTGCAGCAGAGCCCCGCAGCTGTTGAGGACCATCGCAACAGCGGCGAACAGGGACCCCACCAGCACGCCGTTCAGCATGCCTGACGGGGGTACGACCGCTTGCGGTCAGGGCTGCGCGCGCCGCCGCGGCACCTCGAAGAAGCCGCTCATCAGTCCCCCGGGCAGCGCGGCGTCCGGGTCCCAGCGGGACGCGCGGTGCTCCTGGAGCATACGGCGCGGCACCTCCGAGGCCCGGACGACCAGGAGTGCGATGACCGTGAGGACGATCACGGGCACCCCGAAGACCAGGATCGGCCATCCGAAGTACCCGTACGCCACGAGCACGGCCGCCAGTTCGAGCGCGACGACCATCGCTCCCATGCGCAGCACGGCGGTATTCCCTTCCAGCGTTCGGTGGGTGGGGGCTCTAGACACCCGGCACCGCGGGCGCGGTGCCGGACTCCACCTGGTCCAGATCGCTCGCGGGGCCCGCGGCGTTGCTGTCGCCTTCGCTGCCGCCCGATTCGCTGCCGCTGTCGGCGTCGCCCCCGGACTCGCTCCCGGAGTCGCTGCCCGAGTCGCTGTCGGACTCCGAGTCGGCGTCGTCGCTGGGCTCGGCCGACTTCGTGGTGGTCTTGGACGAGGACGGCGGCTTCTCCGCCGAGGTGGCGGGCGCGCTCGTCGGCGCGTCGGCCGGAGGCTCGGCGGGGGCGGGCTCGCTGCCACCGCCGGATCCGCCGCTGCCACCGCTCCCGCCGCCGCTGCCACCGGACTCGGACGGGGCCTCGTTCGTGAGCGAGCTCTCACTGCCCGTGCTGTCGGTGGGCGCGACGGACCCGGTGGGCCACAGGATGACGGCCGCGACCACGGCGCCGACCGCCAGCAGCGCACCGAGGCCGATGGCCATCATGTTCGGGCCGCGCCGCTGCGGGAGGTCCGGCTCGCGGTCGTCGTACTCGTAGTCGCGGTCGTCGTAGTCCCAGTCGGGCTCCGGATGCTGCTGGGTGTGCCGCGCGTGGCGCTGCGCCGGCTGGGTCATCATCGCGGCCGCGGGTTCGGGAGCCGGTCGGGCCGGCGGGGGGTAGTGGCCGGGCGGCGCGGCGTGGGTGGGGCCCGTGGGCTCGCCGTGGCGCGGTCCGTCCTGGTAGGGGCCCTCGTTGTAGGCGGCCTCGTTGTAGGGGCCGCTGTAGGGCATTCCCGGCGGGGCGGGCGGCGGCGGCGCCATGCGGGGCGGGCGGGCAGGCGGGGGGCCCTGCTGCACCGGGGCGGCGGACGGGGCCGGCTGGGGCACCAGGGACAGCGCGGCGCCCTTGGCGATGGCGTTCTTCGGGTCGGCGTCGACCGCGACCGGCCGGCCGAGCTGCTCGGACACCAGCTGCGCGACGAGCGGGATCCGCGAGGAACCCCCGACGAGCAGCACGGCGGTGAGCTGGTCGGGCGCGAAGCCCGCCGAGATCACCGCGGACCGCAGCGCCGCGACGGTGTCCTCCACCTGCGGGCCGATCATCGCCTCGAACTCGCTGCGGTGCAGGCGCACCGAACCGCGCGCCGACGGCAGCAGCACCGGGATCGACACCTCGGTGTCGCTGCTCAGCGCCTCCTTGGCCTCGGTGCACTCGCGCCGGATGCGCGCCACGGCCGACAGCACGGCCGGGTCGGTGTCGTCGAGCTCGGCGAAGGCGTCGGGCATGCCCTCCAGCACGTGCTCGAACACCGCCTGGTCGAAGTCGATTCCGCCGAGCCGCTCGAGACCCTCGGGCCTGCCGACCAGCCGGAAGTCGACGTCGCCCTTGCGCACCACCGCGGCGTCGAAGGTGCCGCCACCGAAGTCGTAGACGGCGATCGTGGAGCCGGCGCTCACCCGCTCGTTGGCGGCGTAGCTCATCGCGGCCGCCTGGGGCTCGGCCAGGAAGGTGACGGTGAGGCCCTGGGTGGCGAGAGCGCCGCCCAGCAGCTCCTTCTTGTGCTGCCCCCACGCGGCCGGGTGCGTGACGGCGATCCGGTCGGCCGGCCCGCCCTCGCGCTCGGCCACGCGGTCGACCACCCAGCGCACGAGCCGCGCGGAGAGGTCCTGGGGCGCCCACGGCCGGTTGGCCACCATGAGCGGTGTCGGGTCACCGATGCGGCGCTTGAACTCGCGCACCACGCGGTCCGGGTCGGTCAGCGCGCGGCGCTCCGCCGCCTCGCCGACCACCATCGATCCGTCCGGGCCCACGAAGACGACCGAGGGGATAGTGGCCCCGCGGCTACCCAGGGTGACGACTTCGGGCTCTCCCCAGCGGCGGTCCGCGGAACGGCACACCGCTGCGCAGGTGAACGTCGTCCCGAGGTCGATCCCGAGCTGGTATGCCATGCCTTTCCCCTCACCCCGACAACCGGCCGGTAGACCGGTACCACGATCGCATCGCGGGTTCACGGGCCGCCGTCTGCCCCCTCCAACGGCCCTATTGGACCAAGCTGCACCCCCCTGTCCCCCTATCGGGGGGTGCCCCTAATCCCCCGAACGGGGGCTTCCCACGACTCTGGGGGATCCCCGATGGCCGAACAAGCCCCCAGCCCTACCTTTCTCCTCAACGCGGCCCACCCAGCCGCAGTCACGCAACCAACGAGGGGAAATCGACATGACGCTGCTGGAGTTCCTGCGCTCGCTGATCTTCGACGAGGAGGCCCGCCAGGACTTCGCGGACAACCCGGAGCAGGCCCTCGACGAGGCCGGCCTCGGTCACCTGAGCGCCGACGACGTCCGCGACGCGCTGGAGATCATGCAGGACGACAGCCAGGACGCCGACTTCAGCCGTGAGTACAACACCGGCGGCAACGAGGTGAACATCGCCGCTCCGTCCCCCGTGGAGCACGGCGACGGCGGCGGCTCGGAGTCGGCTGCGGAGTACATCACCAAGTACATCCAGAACAACTACATCACCAACGAGGGTGACACGATCACCGACAACTCGATCAACCAGCAGATCGACACCGGTGGCGGCGACTTCGACCAGAACATCGACGTGGACTCGACCGTCGCCTCCGGTGACGGCGCGGTGGCCGCGGGCGACGACATCGAGGACTCGCAGATCGCCACCGGTGACAACAACACCATCGGTGACGGCAACAGCAGCGTGGACGTCGGCGACGGCGGCACCGCGATCGTCGGTGACGGCAACCAGGCCGTGGTCGGCAACGGCAACACGGCCGGCTTCGGCGAGGGCGACGTCTCGAACACCGAGATCGACGGCAACGTGAGCGTGGACGACGGCAGCTCCTTCGCCATCGGCGGCAGCTCCAGCGTCGACAGCTCGGACCACTCCGACGACGACGTCAACATCGACAACAGCGACAACTCGACGAACGACTCGAACAACACCACCACCGACTGGCACGACGAGTCGGACAACTCGAGCCACAGCTCGTTCGAGGACAACAGCGAGTACAGCAACTACGAGGACTCGTCCGACAACAGCACCTACGAGGACAACGACGTCACCGAGACCGACAGCCACGACAGCTCGGACTCGGACTACTCGATCCAGGCCTGATCGCGCTGGACCCTCGCGACCCCGTCGCCGGCACTGCCGGTGGCGGGGTCGCGTCGTGCGGCACCCGCCCCCGTGGGCCGGATCCCCTAACGGCGGCCCGGCGGACGGTGGCGCATCCCCGATGGCCACGGGCTGTCCCGGACCTACCGTTCCCTCCGATCCCACGAACACCGGAGAGCAGTCGAGATGGCCCAGCCGCTGTCCCTGATGGAGTTCCTGCAGGCGCTCCTCACCGACGCAGACCTGCGCGGTGACTTCGGGGACGACCCGCAGGGCACGCTCGCGGCCCACGGCCTGGCCGACCTCACCCCCGCGGACGTGCACGACGCACTCGTGCTCGTGCAGGACACCCAGACCGTCGACTACTCCCTCGACGCCGCGGTAGCCGCGCCACCCCCGCTCCCCGCGGACGACGGCCACGAGGCCGCGGTGGAGTACCTCGCCCGCTACCTCTCGGGCCCGCAGGAGCCCGACCCCGGCGCCGGGTGGACCGACCCGGACCCCGACCTCGCCCCTGCTCCCCTGGACGGCTTCGGTGCGGGTGACGACACCGCGTCCCGGTACGCGCCCGAACACGCGTGGGAGGGCGTCGCCGAGCCCGCGTGGGTCGAGGCGGACCCGGCCCCCGCCGACGCCGACCCCTACGACCTGCCCGACCCGCACGCCGTCGGGCCGCTCGACGACCTCGCCGGATTCACCGGGTTCACCGACCTCCACGAGGACGTGCCGGACTTCCACGACGGCGACGCCACGCTGCCCGGTGGGGCATGATCCCCACCTAGGGGGTCCCCATCCCCGAACCCCCTACGGGGCCGGGTCCGCGATCCCCGTACAGGTGCGCATCCCAGACTGTGGACGATCCCCGATGGCCCGGTCGGCGCATCGCCATAGCGTTCGGCTCAACGCCGGGACACCCCGACCCGGCACCTCCCAGCCATGGAGTGAGCCACGATGTCGACGACCAACCTGCTCGAACTGCTCCTCAGCCTGCTCCGCGACCCGAGCGCCTACCGCGAGGACCCGGACGGCTTCCTCGCCTCCTGCGGGGACGTCTCCCCAGAGGACATCCGCGAGGCGCTGCTCCTCCTGCAGGACCGTCAGGACGCCGACTTCAGCCGGGAGTACAACACCGGCGGCAACGCCGTCCACGTGCCCCCGCCGCCGCCCGCCCCGAAGCCCGAGCCGGGCGAGAGCGACCACGAGGCCGCCGTCCGCTACCTGGACACCTACATCACGAACAACTACATCACCAACGAAGGCGACACGATCACCGACAACTCGATCAACCAGCAGATCGACACCGGTGGCGGCGACTTCGACCAGGACATCGACGTCGACTCGGTCGTGGCGTCCGGCGACGGCTCGGTGGCCGCGGGCGACGACATCGAGGACTCGGAGATCGCCACCGGCGACGACAACACCATCGGCGACGACAACACCGAGGTCGAGGTCGACGAGGACGGCACCGCGGTCGTCGGCGACGACAACGAGCTCGTGAGCGGCGACGACAACACGGTGGGCTTCGGCGACGGCGACACCTCGTCCACGGAGATCGACGGCGACCTCTCCGTCGACGACGGCAGCTCCGCCTCCATCGGCGGCGACTCGTCGGTGGACAGCTCGGACCACTCCGACGACGACCTCACGGTGGACAACAGCGACAACTCCACGAACGACTCCGGGAACACCACCACCGACTGGCACGACGAGTCGGACAACTCGAGCCACACCTCGGTCGAGAACAACAGCGAGTACGACAGCTACTCCGACAGCTCGGACAACAGCAGCTACCAGGACAACGACACGACCAGCACGGACAGCCACGACAGCACCTCGGACTCCTACAGCGCCGAGGTCGTCTGATCACTGCTCGCAGCGCCCGGTGACGGCGGATGTAGCCTGCCGGGTGATGTAGCGCCGGCCCCGCCACTCCACGGGAGTACCCGAGGGGTGGCGGGGCCGGTGTCGTAGCGGCCGATCCGGTGAGTCAGTATCGGACGAACGGTCAGCAGGCCCGACGACGAGGGAGGAAGGACCGGCGTGGCGGTTCCCGCAGCGGTCGAGTTGGTCGACCTCGCGCTGAAAGCAACCACCGCCTACGAGCGTCCCGATCTCGGTGGGCGGCTGCAGCAGACCCGCAAGCGCCTCGTCGACCCGGACGTGCGCGTCCTGATCGTCGGCGAGTTCAAGCAGGGCAAGAGCCAGCTGGTCAACGCGCTGGTGAACGCGCCCGTGTGCCCGGTGGACGACGACATCGCCACCGCTGTGCCCACGGTCGTGAAGTACGCCGAGACCACGGCAGCGGAGCTCGTGCGCGAGGGCGAGTCGGAGGACTCGGCGGAACGCACCGCGGTGCCGGCCAACCAGCTGGTGCAGCACGTCTCGGAGGCGGGCAACCCGGGCAACAAGGCACTGCTCAGCTACGCCGAGGTGGGCCTGCCGCGCAAGCTGCTGTCCGGCGGGCTCGTGCTCGTGGACACGCCGGGCGTCGGCGGGCTCGGGTCCGCCCACGGCGCGGCCACGATGTCCGCCCTGCCCAGCGCCGACGCGGTGCTGCTCGTCTCCGACGCGGCGCAGGAGTACACCGGCCCCGAGCTGGAGTTCCTGGACGCGGCGATGAAGCTGTGCCCCAACGTGGCGTGCGTGCTCACCAAGACCGACCTCTACCCGCACTGGCGGCGGATCGAGGAGCTCGACCGCGGCCACCTGAAGCGGGCCGGCGTCGACGCCGAGATCTTCCCGGTGTCGTCGGTGCTGCGGCTGCACGCGGCCAAGGAGCAGGACACCCAGCTGATGGACGAGTCCGGCTTCAAGCCGCTCGTCGACTACCTCCTGCACAAGGTCGTGGCGCAGTCCGACGAGCTCGACCGCCGCTCCACGAGCCACGACGTGCTCTCGATCTCCGAGCAGCTCTCGTCGGGCATGAAGGCCGAGCTCGCGATCCTCGAGGACCCGGAGCGCGTCAACGCGCTCGTCGAGGACCTCACCAAGGCGAAGGCGCGGGCCGACGAGCTGAAGCAGCGCTCGTCGCGCTGGCAGATCACCCTGAACGACGGGGTCGCCGACCTGCAGTCCGACATCGGCTACGACCTGCGCGACCGGCTGCGCACGATCGGGCGCGAGGCCGAGCAGCTGATCGACGACTCCGACCCGGCCGAGGTGTGGGACCAGTTCTCCGACTGGTTCCACCAGCAGATCTCCTCCGCCGCGTCGGCGAACTTCGTCTGGGCCGCGGAGCGCGCGCGCTGGCTCGCCGCGCAGGTGGCCGAGCACTTCGCCGAGGGCGCGGACATCGCGATGCCCGAGCTGAGGTTCGACGACGAGGGCATCGCGGGCAAGGTCGACCCGCTCGTGAAGCCCGAGGTCGAGCAGATGGGCCGCGGCGGCCAGCTCCTCAAGGGCATGCAGGGCGGCTACGGCGGCATGCTGATGTTCGGCATGCTCGGCACGCTGGCCGGGCTCCCGATCTTCGCGGGCGCCCCGGCGGGTGTGCTGCTGGGCATCAAGGCCGTGCGCGACGAGAAGAAGCGGATGCTGCAGAAGCGCCGGGCGGACGCCAAGAACGGCGTGCGCAAGCACATCGACGAGGTCACGTTCCAGGTGGGCAAGGACTCCACGGACATGCTCCGGCGCACCCAGCGCCAGCTGCGCGACCACTTCAGCGCGCTCGCCGAGGAGATGAGCACGTCGATCGCCTCGTCCGTGCAGTCGGCGCAGAACGCGCTGAAGACGAACACCTCGGGCCGGGAGAAGCGGATCAAGGACCTGAAGGCCGAGCTCGCCCGCATCGACGGGCTGGCGCAGCGCGCGAAGGCCCTCGTGAACGACAGACGACCGGCCGCGGTCTCGGGAGGTGGAGCATGAGCACCCCCGCGCCCCCGCTCGGCGCCGCCGTGCGGATCCTGCTGCGCCAGGCCATCGAGGTCTACCAGGACAGCCCGCAGGCGCACGGCTGGCTCACGCACAACCTCCAGCGGTTCGACGAGCCGCTGCGCGTCGCCATCGCGGGCAAGGTCAAGGCGGGCAAGTCGACCCTGCTGAACGCACTCGTCGGGGAGCACA
Source organism: Pseudonocardia zijingensis (assembly GCF_042657305.1). Classification (NCBI taxonomy): domain Bacteria; kingdom Bacillati; phylum Actinomycetota; class Actinomycetes; order Pseudonocardiales; family Pseudonocardiaceae; genus Pseudonocardia; species Pseudonocardia zijingensis. Next base: position 321,647 of record NZ_JBHSKO010000007.1, read on the forward strand.
TCGCCCCCACCGACGCCGGGGAGTGCACGCGGGTCGTCACCTGGTACGTCGACGCCCAGTTCCCGCGCGTCCGCATGTACCCGCGCGGTTCCGAGCCGCAGCAGCTCACGATCAACCGCTCCGGCGGAGGGCTCTCGTTCGACCTGCAGGGCTTCCCCGTCGAGAAGGTCGACAAGCTCGAGGTCGAGTGGCCGTCCCAGAGCCTGCGCACGCAGACGCTGATCGACACCCCGGGCATCGCGTCGCTGTCGGCCGACACGTCGTCACGGGCGGGGGCGTTCCTCGCACCCGAGGACGCACCCACCCAGGCCGACGCGGTCATCTACCTGATGCGCCACCTGCACAACACCGACGTGCGGTTCCTGGAGTCGTTCTTCGACCAGGGCGTCGCCCGCGCCACCCCGGTGAACACCATCGGCGTGCTGTCGCGGGCCGACGAGATCGGCGCGGGCCGGCTCAACGCGCTCACCTCGGCGCGCAAGATCGCGCGGCGCTACCGGGCGGACGACAAGATCCGCGGGCTGTGCCAGACCGTGGTGGCCGTCGCCGGCCTGCTCGCCCAGACCGGCCGCACGATGCGCCAGGGCGAGTTCGCCGCGCTCACCGCGCTCGCGGCGATGCCCCGCGGGGACATCGAGGCGATGCTGCTGTCGGCCGACCGCTTCTCCCGCACCGAGCTCGACGCGCCCGACGCCCCCGACTCCCAGACCCGCGCCCACCTGATGGAGCGGTTCGGGATGTTCGGCGTGCGCCTGGCCACCACGCTCATCCGCCAGGGCATGACCGACCCGACCGCCATCTCGGCCGAGCTCGTCAAGCGCAGCGGCCTCGACGAGCTGCGCAGCGTGCTCTCCACCCAGTTCAGCGAGCGGCGCGACCTGCTCAAGGCGCGGTCGGCGCTGCTGGCGGTGGACCTGGTGCTCACGCGCGAGGAGCCGCGATCGGCCACCCCCGCCCTCGCGGGCGAGGTGGAACGCATCCTCGCCGGTGCGCACGAGTTCGCCGAGCTGCGGCTGCTCTCCGCGCTGCGCGCCGGGGCGATCAAGCTGCCCAAGGAGACGCTCCAGGAGGCCGAGCAGCTCCTCGGCGGCGACGGCGGCGCACCGTACGCCCGGCTGGGCCTGGAACCGGACGCGGGCGCGCAGGAGATCTGGGACGCCGCCATCGACGCGGCCACCCGCTGGCGCAGGCGCGGGGAGAGCCCGCTGTCGAGCCGGGCGATCGCCGACGTGTCCCGCCAGGTGGTGCGCAGCTGCGAGGGCATCCTGGCGAGCATGCAGCAGCAGTAGGAGCGCCTCCCGGGAAGGGGGCCGGGCGGGGCCTCAGGCCTCGGTGCCGGGACCCACGATCTGGCGCAGGTGGGCGAAGAGCTCACCCCGGCTGCCCGAGCCGAGGCGCTGGCGCATGCGCGCGACGTGGTGCTCCACGGTCTTGGCGGAGATGAACAGGCGCTCGCCGATCTGCCGGTAGGTGAGGCCTTCCAGCACGAGCTCCGCCACCTCCCGCTCCCGATCGCTCAGCGGGCCGTCGGACGCCTCCGCCGCCGGGTCGAGCACGGACTGCTGCTCCACCTCGGCGATGGTGACGGGGGAGCGGGTGTCGCAGTCGGTGTCGGCGTCGACCGCGACGGTGCGGGCCGCCGGGCCGGTGCTCTGCAGCGCGCGGGCGCACCCGAGCAGTGCGGTCATCGCCTTGCGGTCACGGGTGCGGATCGCGGCCTGCCCGGCGAGCTTGCCGCCCTCCCAGGCCATCCCGACGGCGTGCAGGCCGCGCGCGGCCGCCTCGACGCCCGCGGCGTCGACCTCGGAGTCGAGCAGGCGCACCCAGTGTGGTGCGGCCGCCGCCATCGCGGCCGCGTACCGGCTGCCGTCGGCCGCGGTCTCGAGGGCGGCCGCGTGCCGGGCCGCGGAGTCGCGGTCCTCGGAGAGGATCGCCGCCTGCAGGCCCGACCAGTGCAGGGGCGCCGCCCACAGCGCGGGGTCGCCGAGGCGGGACAGCAGGTCGGTGGCCTCGTCGAGGTGGGGGCGCACCCAGCTCGACTCGCGCAGCCGGGTGGCGGCCACCCACAGCTCGCCGAGCTGCTGCAGCACGAACAGGTCCACCGGGTGGCGCACGATCGCCTCCCGCGCCCGGCCCCACGCCGTCATGAGCACGGCGAGATCACCGGCCCGGCGGGCGAGCGCGACGTCCAGTGCCGCGGCCAGCAGCTCGTCACGCGGTTCGAGCACGGCCCCGGGCGGCGACGCGACGGTGAGCGCCGAGCGCGCCGTGCCCGTGGCGCCGCGGAACAGCGCGATCCAGCCGAGCAGCAGGCGGTGGCGGGTGACCGACCCGCGCCCGCCCAGCCCGACGCGCAACGCGCGCTCCAGCACGGACTGCGCCACGTCGAGCTCACCGCAGTGCACGGCCACCAGCGCCGCCAGCGCGGCCGGCGTGTCGGGCAGCAGCGCGGCTCGCTGCGAAGCCTCGAGCAGGGATGCCGCGCGGGTGAGCTGCGAGAGCGCCGCGGTGGGCGATCCGGCCACCGACTCGTAGACGCCCTGCGCCATCAGTTCCTCGGCGCCGGCGAGCAGGGTGGGCGGGCGCAGCGGCGCACCGCCACCGGACGCGGGGGCGTGCAGCATCTTGCCGGCCTCGTGGAGCGCGCCGGTGCCGATGAGTGCGGGGACGGCCAGCACGGCCGTGGTGCCCATGGAGGGCTCCAGGGCAGTGCCCATCCAGCGGTACAGCTCGGCGCTGCGTTCGAGCAGCCCGCGGTGGGCGAGCACGGCGGCCGCCACGGTGCCGGCCCGCACGGCCTCGGCGGGCGGCACCCGCTCGGGGTCGGACAGCACCTGGTCGGCCTGGGTGAGCGCGAGGTCGAGGTCGCCGGTGAGCACGGCGGCCTCGGCGCGGCCCGCCGCGAGCGTCAGCGCGGGGCTCCCGGCCCGCACGGCGGCGTCGAACAGTTCGCCCGCCGTGGACGACCCGGCGCGCAGCGCCTCCTCGGCGGCCGTGGTGAACACCGCCGCCACGCGGGAGCCGCTCGCGCCCGTGCCGAGCAGGCCGCGGGCCGCGGCGAGGACGTTGCCCCCGCGGTCGAGCTCGATCTCCGCGAGCGTGCGCCGCAGCGCCACCCGGGACGCCCGCGGGGTGCGCGCGAGCACCGCGGCCGAGACGAGCGGGACGGCCCGGCCCTCGACGGTGAGCATGCCCGCGGCACGCGCGGTCTCGAGCAGCTCGTCGACCTTCGCGGTGCCGTCGGGGGCCGAGAGCCCCATCAGGGGGACGAGCACCTCCGGCTCCAGCGGGGCGCCGAGCGCGCGGGCGAGCAGCAGCCCGCCGACCTCCTCACCGAGGCCCTGCACCAGGTAGCCGAGCTGCACCAGCAGCCCGGCCGGTGGTTCCGCGGGCAGCGGCACCCCGCGGGCGCGGTCGGGTCCGGCCTGCTCGACGAGCGCCGCCAGCAGGCGGTCGACCAGGGCGGGCAGGCCCGCCGTCTGCTCGAGCACGTGGTCGACCAGGGAGGCGGGCGCGGCCTCACCGCCCAGCAGCAGCGCCGCGCGGGCCGCGACCCCGGTGCGGTCGAGCGCGTCCAGCACGACCGGCGGGCGGGTGGCGGCGAGGGCGCTCCCGAGAGCCGCAGTGCCCGGCGGGCGCGGCCACGGCCGGTGCGCGACGACCAGGTGCCCGCCGGGTGCCGTCGCGATGTTCGCGAGCCGCTCCAGGTCGCGGGAGGGGAGCAGGTGGGCGTCGTCGAGCAGGAGCGCGTCGTCGACACCGAGCTGGTCGATGCCGTCGAGCTCGCGGTGGACGACGAGGCCCGCGGCGCTGAACGCGGAGGCGAGCGCGTCGAGCAGGACGGTCTTGCCGTGCCCGCCCGGACCGATCACGTCGACCCTGCGCACCGACGCGCCGCGCGCGGCTGCCTCGTGCACGAGTCGACGCGCCGCGGGTGAGCCCGCGAGCAGCCTCTCCGGAGCCCGCGGCGCCGGCTGGGTACGCGTCGACACTGATCGCACAGTACTCAGCGGGGTGCGCCGTTCAGCAGCAGGCGGGCCGCGGGGTCGGCCCAGCGGTCCCCCTCGAGCAGGTGAGTGGCACGATGTCGCCCCGAGGGCCGGCGAGCGCATCGATGCGGAACGGAGGCACATGAGCACCGTCTGGGCGATCGTGCTCGCCGGTGGCGCGTCGCGGCGGTTCGGCGCGCGGGCCAAGCAGTTCGAGACCGTCGGCGGCGTGCCGATGGTGGCCCGCACCGTGGCGGCGGCCCGCCGCACCTGCGACGGTGTGGTGGTCGTGCTGCCGCCCGGGCGGGCGTGGACGGGTGAACCGGTCGACGCGGTCGCCGAGGGCGGTGACCACCAGTCGGAGTCGCTGCGGGCGGGTCTCGCCGAGGTGCCGGCCGACGCGGCGATCGTGGCGGTCGCCGACCCGGCCCACCCCCTCGCCACGGACGCCCTGTTCCGCTCGGTGATCGCGGCCGTGCGGGGTGGCGCGGACGGTGCCGTCCCGGTGATCCCGGTGCTCGAGGTCGTGCAGCGGGTGCGGGACGGTCAGGTGCTCGAGACGCTCCCCAAGGACGACCTCGTGCTCACCCAGACCCCGCAGGCGTTCCGCGCGGACGTGCTGCGCGCCGTGCACACCGATCGCCCGCGCCCGGTGGAGAACTCGTCGCTCCTCGTGGAGCGCGGCTACCGGGTGGTCACCGTTTCGGGTGACGTGGGCAACGTCCATGTGACGACCCCGGACGAACGTGCGATAGCAGAGTGTCTCGCCTCGGGCGGGATTTGCGCTGCGACCACCGAGTGCACTACGACATCGGGCGGACCGACCGCCCCCGCCGTCACCGGCGGGTAGTACTCCCCACAGCGGAGGGACACGCTTCTTGATGGACCACGACACCCCGGTTGTCATCCTGTGCGGCGGGCAGGGCACCCGTATCCGCGAGGTGAGCGAACGGCTGCCGAAGGCCATGGTGGACATCGGCGGGCGGCCGATCCTGTGGCACATCATGAAGCTGTACAGCCACTTCGGGTACCGCCGCTTCATCCTCTGCCTCGGCTACAAGGGCTGGGAGATCAAGCAGTTCTTCCTCGACTACCGGGCCCACATGTCGGACTTCACGCTCTCGCTGTCCGAGGGTGACCACCAGCCGTGGTTCCGCAACGCGGTGGCCGACGAGAACTGGGAGATCACCTTCGCCGAGACCGGGCTCGAGGCCGGCACGGGGGCGCGGCTGCGCCGCATCCGCCAGTACATCGACACCCCGCAGTTCATGATGACCTACGGTGACGGCGTCAGCGCCGTGGACATCGAGAACCTGGCGAAGGTCCACGCCGACGGCGGGCGCATCGGCACCGTCACGGGCGTGCACCCCACCTCGAAGTTCGGCGAGATGCAGGTCGACGGCAGCGTGGTGGCGGAGTTCAACGAGAAGCCCACGCAGGTCACCGGTTGGGTGAGCGGCGGGTACTTCGTGTTCGAGCGGTCCTTCCTCGACGACTACCTCGACGACGAGGAGGACCTGTTCCTCGAGGCGGAGCCGCTCCAGCGGCTGGCCCGGGACAAGCAGCTCACCGTGAACAAGCACGAGGGCTTCTGGGCCGCGATGGACACCTACAAGGACTACCAGGCCCTCAACTCGCTCTGGGCCGCGGGCGACGCCCCGTGGAAGGTGTGGGGGGACGAGCCGCGCGCCTGGTGACGTCCCGCGTCACCTCGCCGCGGCTCACGACCGGCGGCCGGCGTTCAGCATCCGCTTCCACTCCTCCTCGCCGGGGATGGCCGAGGCGCGCACCGCGCCGGCGGGGGTGAGCGCGCGCACGGCGAGCGCCACCTCCTGGCGGTCGGTGCCGCGGGCGGTCACGAGGAGTGGCCACGTCTCGCCGCCGATCAGCCCGTTGATCTCCTCGGTGCGGTGGATCCGCTGGTAGTCCCGCACGGCGGCCGTCGTGCGCTCGTCGAAGCGGCCGTGCGGCTGCACGGTGAGTCCGGCCGCCCGCAGGAGGTGCTGGGCGGCCTGCACCTCGGGCCCGGAGCTGTCGGTGCGCAGCAGCGGCCACGAGGCGCGCCGGGCCGCTCGGTCGGAGAGCGGTTCCCCGAGCAGGTCTGCCACCTCGGTGCGCAGCTGCGGCAGCATCCCGTAGAACCGGTCGCCGGGGCAGAGGGTGTCCTTGAAGTCGCGGTGCCCGCCGATCTCGGTGGGCGGGATGCCGTACTGGTGGCAGATGTAGGCGCACATGTCGCGCAGCCGGTCCCAGAGCTGGTCGGGCGGCGCGTTCGAGCTGTAGGTCCCCTCGTTCTCGATGCCGACGGCCTCGACGTTCTGCCCGGTGCAGTGCGCCCCCTCGACGTGCCGGCTGCCGGTGCGCAGCACCTCGAGGCTGCGGTGGCGCCCCTCGAGGACGTACCCGCCGCGACTGATCGTGAAGTTCTGCCCGGTGTCGATCCACCGGCGCCGGTCCATGTGGAACTCCTGGATCTTGCGCGCCACGAACTCCGCCGCGCCGCGGCTCAGGTCCGTCACGTTGGCCGTCGCGGTGTGGTGCACGATGATCCGCACCGGCCGCCGGTCCCAGACCGGCACCGGAGTTGACGGCGGGCGGGCCCGCCACGCGCCGCACCCGATGATCGGCGGGCTCTTCACCGGGGGTGCGGCCGCACTCGCCTCGGCAGGCCGGATCAGGCCTCCGACCGTCCCGGTGAGGACGAGGCCGAGGAGGACGCTGCGGCGGGACGCGTTCGGAACCCCCACGTCGCCTCCCGTCCCGATCCCCTCCCGGCTCGCACACCGGCCACCTGTTGATCTCCGAACGGTGCGGCACGCAAACGCCCCGCACAACGCTGCTGCTCGAAGGTGTGATCACCCGGAAGGCGGGCGCAGCACTGCAGCTTGTCGAAGTTACCGATGAGTAATACCCTGTTGGTTACCGACGAGTAGGCCGTTCCACCCCGCCGAGGAGCGATGCACGATGGGCCACTTCAGGAGCAACCTGCGCGACCTCGAGTTCAACCTGTTCGAGGTCTTCCGGGTTCAGGACCGGCTGGGCGACGCCCCGTTCGACGGCATCGACACCGACACCGTGCGCGGTGTGCTCACCGAGCTCAACGCCGTGGCCACCGGACCGCTCGCGGAGTCGTTCGCCGACGCCGACCGCAACCCGCCGGTCTTCGACCCGGCCACCCACTCGGTCACGCTCCCGCAGTCGCTCAAGGACAGCTACCGCACGCTCTGGGAGGGCGAGTGGTGGCGGATCAGCCTCCCGGCCGAGCTCGGCGGCTACGGCATCCCGGCCACCGTGCAGTGGGCGGCCTCCGAGCTGATCCTCGGCTCCAACCCGGCCGCCTTCATGTACATGGCAGGCCCCAACTTCGCGGCCGTGGTGCACCGCAACGGCACCGAGCAGCAGAAGCGCTGGGCCGAGATCATGATCGAGCGCGCGTGGGGCGCCACGATGGTGCTCACCGAGCCCGACGCCGGGTCCGACGTCGGCGCGGGGCGCACCAAGGCCGTGCAACAGCCCGACGGAACCTGGCACATCGAGGGCGTCAAGCGGTTCATCACGTCGGCGGAGCACGACCTGACCGAGAACATCATGCACCTGGTGCTGGCCCGTCCCGAGGGAGCGGGACCGGGCACCAAGGGCCTGTCGCTGTTCCTCGTGCCGAAGTTCCACTTCGACCCGGAGACCGGTGAGCCGGGCGAGCGCAACGGCGCCTTCGTCACCGGCGTCGAGCACAAGATGGGCCTCAAGGCGTCCACCACCTGCGAGCTGACGTTCGGGCAGCACGGCGTGCCCGCCGTCGGGTGGCTGCTCGGCGACGTGCACGACGGCATCCGGCAGATGTTCCAGGTGATCGAGTACGCGCGGATGATGGTGGGCACCAAGGCGATCGGCACGCTGTCGGCCGGCTACCTGGCCGCCCTCGAGTACGCCAAGGAGCGCGTGCAGGGCCCCGACCTCACCCGGCAGTTCGACAAGGCCGCCCCCCGGGTGACCATCACCCACCACCCCGACGTGCGCCGCATGCTGATGCAGCAGAAGGCCTACGCCGAGGGCCTGCGCGCGCTGTACACCTACACAGCGACGTTCCAGGACGAGATCAGGATCGGCGCGGCCACCGGCGCCGACACCACGATCGCCGCGCGGGTGAACGACCTGCTGCTGCCGATCGTCAAGGGCGTGGGGTCCGAGCGGGCCAGCGAGCAGCTGCTGCTCTCGCTGCAGACCCTCGGCGGGTCCGGGTACCTGCAGGACTACCCCATCGAGCAGTACATCCGCGACGCCAAGATCGACTCGCTCTACGAGGGCACCACGGCGATCCAGTCGATGGACCTCCTGTTCCGCAAGATCATGCGCGACAACGGGCAGGCACTCGGGCACGTGGCGGGGGAGATCAAGGCCTTCCTCGACGCCGAGTCGGGCAACGGGCGGCTCAAGGAGGAGCGGGCGCTGCTCGCCACCGCGCTCGGCGACGTCCAGGGCATGCTGGGCACCCTCACCGGCTTCCTGATGGCCTCGGGCGAGGACCCGTCGAGCCTGTACAAGGTGGGGCAGAACAGCGTCCGGCTGCTGATGGCGATGGGCGACCTGCTGATCGGCTGGCTGCTGCTGCGCCAGGCCGAGATGGCGCTCACCGCGCTCGGCGGCGACCCGGCGCCGCGCGACGTGCCGTTCTACGAGGGCAAGGTGGGCGCGGCGCGCTTCTTCGCCAGGACGGTGTTGCCGCAGCTGACGGCCCAGCGCGCGGTGGTGGAGGCCACGGACAACAGCCTGATGGAGCTGCCCGAAGCCGCGTTCTGACCGTACGAACGGCACCCTCGTCCGATAGAGCGGTACGGGGGTGCCGTTCGTACGGGTGTGAGCGCTCACACAGTCCGATTCCGACCGTCCCGGCCCTATCGTGTGAGCGTTCACAGGCGACGGCGGGAGGCGGCATGCCCGAAGGGCACGGTGCCCCCGTGCTGGTGGACGTCGCGGCGCTCGCGGGCGTGTCGCACCAGACCGTGTCGCGCGTGATCAACGAGCAGCCGGGCGTGCGCGACTCCACGCGGGAGCGGGTGCTCGCCGCGATGCACGAGCTCGGCTACCGGCCCACCACCGTGGCCCGCTCCCACGCCCCGGGCCGCTCCCGCACGATCGGCGTGGTGGCGATCGGCTCCGCGCTCTACGGGCCCTCCACCATGCTGCGCAGCGTCGAGGCCGCGGTGCGCGACGCCGGCTACACGGTGAGCACCGAGAGCCTCTCGCGCTTCGACCGCGCCACGGCCCTGGCCTCCGTGGAGCGGATGACGGCGCAGGGCGTCGAGGGCATCGTCGCGATCGACCCCGAGGTGGACGCCGCCACGGCGCTGCAGTCGCTGCCCGGCGCCGTCCCGATCATGGTGCTGTGCGGCGGCCTCGACGCGATCGCCCCCGGCGTGCAGATCGACGGCACCGAGGGTGCGCAGGGCGCCGTCCGCCACCTCCTGGACCTGGGCCACCCCACCGTCCGGCACCTCGCCGGGCCGCTGCGGTGGGAGGCGGCCCGCTGCCGGATGGAGGGGTGGCGCACCGCCCTCGAGGCGGCCGGCGCACCGGTGCACGAACCGCTGCAGGGTGACTGGAGCGCGCGCTCGGGCTTCGCCGCGGGCCGGGTGTTCGCCGCCGACCCCGACGTGAGCGCCGTGTTCGCCGCCAACGACCAGATGGCGATCGGTCTCCTGCTCGCGCTGCACGAGGCCGGGCGGGCGGTGCCCGGCGACGTCAGCGTGATCGGTTTCGACGACATCCCCGAGGCCGCCTACCTCATCCCGCCCCTCACCACGCTGCGCCAGGACCTCGCCGACGAGGGCCGCCGGGCCGTCGCGATGCTGCTCTCGCAGGTCGAGCGCCCGGCCACCGAGCCGATCCCCGTGCGGGTGGTGCCCGACCTCATCGTGCGGGCCAGCACCGGCCGGTACACGCCCAGGAGGGACCCGTAGGTGACGTCCGCCCGCTACGTCGAGGACCCGCGCCCGGACGTTCGCGTCCTGCCACCGCGCGCCGCGATGCGGTCGGACGCGCCCCGGATCGACCTCTGCGGGCGGTGGCGGTTCGACCTGGCGCCCAGGGTCGAGGCGGCCCCGGCGGGGTTCGCCGACCCCGGCTTCGACGACAGCGCCTGGGCGCAGCTCCCGGTGCCCGCGCACTGGCAGCTGCACGGCTACGGTGCCCCGGCATACACGAACACGCGCTACCCCTTCCCGATCGACCCGCCGCACGTGCCCACCGAGAACCCGACGGGCAGCTACCGCCGCACCGTCGCGGTGCCGGAGGACTGGGCGGGCGCGCGGATCGTACTGCGCTTCGAGGGCGTCGACTCCTGCTTCGCCGTGTGGGTCAACGGGCACGAGGTCGGCACCGCGCAGGGCAGCAGGCTTCCCTCCGAGTTCGACGTCACCGAGGCGGTCCGCCCCGGCGCCGACAACGTGGTGGCGGTGCGGGTGCACCAGTGGTCGGCGGGCAGCTACCTCGAGGACCAGGACATGTGGTGGCTGTCCGGGATCTTCCGCGACGTCGCGCTCCTCGCGCGGCCCGCGGGCGGGGTCGACGACGTGTTCGTGCACGCCGGGTACGACGGCGGCACCGGCACGCTGCGCGTCGACGCCCCTCGCGGCGCCCGGGTGCGGGTGCCGGAGCTGGGGGTCGACGTCGCCGCGGGCGACGAGGTGCGCATCGAGGGCGTGCAGCCGTGGAGCGCCGAGGTGCCCAGGCTCTACGACCTGGAGGTCGTCACCCCGGGCGAGCGTGTCGACCTGCGGGTCGGGTTCCGCACGGTGCGGATCGCCGACGGGGTGCTCACGGTCAACGGCAGCCGGGTGCTGCTGCGCGGGGTGAACCGGCACGAGTTCCACCCCGACCGCGGCCGCGCCCTCACCGAGCAGGACATGCTCGACGACGTGCTGCTGATGAAGCGGCACAACGTCAACGCGGTGCGCACCAGCCACTACCCGCCGCACCCGCGCTTCCTGGAGCTCTGCGACGAGTACGGCCTGTACGTCGTGGACGAGTGCGACCTGGAGACCCACGGCTTCGTGCACGTGGGCTGGCGCGGCAACCCCACCGACGACCCGGCGTGGGGCGACGCGTTCGAGGATCGCATGCGCCGGATGGTGGAGCGGGACAAGAACCACGCCTGCGTGATCATGTGGTCGCTCGGCAACGAGTCCTGGGCCGGCCGCAACCTCGAGCGCATGTACCGATACGCCCACGACCGCGATCCCGGGCGGCCGGTGCACTACGAGCACTGCCCGGACGGGCGCTGGTCCGACGTCTACAGCCGCATGTACGCGTCGCACGCGGAAGTCGAGCTGATCGGCAGGCGGGAGGAGCCCGCCCGCGGCGTCGACCCGGTGCAGGACGCCGCCCGTCGCGCGGCCCCGTTCGTGCTGTGCGAGTACGCCCACGCCATGGGCAACGGCCCCGGCGGGCTCACCGAGTACCAGGAGCTGTTCGAGGCGCACCCGCGCTGCCAGGGCGGCTTCGTGTGGGAGTGGATCGACCACGGCATCCGCACGCGCGACGCGCAGGGCCGCGAGTTCTTCGGCTACGGCGGCGACTTCGGCGAGGAGCTGCACGACGGCAACTTCGTGGCCGACGGGCTGCTCTTCCCGGACCGGACGCCCTCGCCGGGGCTGCACGAGTTCGCCAAGGTGGTGGAGCCCGTGCGGATCGCGGGCATCCCGGACGGCCGGCTTCGCATCACCAACCTGTACGAGGTGCTCGACCTCGGCCACCTGCGGTTCTCCTGGACCGTGGAGGAGGAGGGCGTCGAGGTCGGGTCCGGCGAGCTGGCCGTGCCTGCCGTGGCGCCCGGCCGGTCCGTCGAGCTCGACCCGCCGGCCGCGGCGCGCGGCACCGCCGAGACGTGGCTGACCGTGCGCGCCGACCTCGCCGCCGGCACGCCGTGGGCACCCGCGGGTCACCGGATCGCGTGGGGCCAGGTGCAGCTCGCCCAGCGGCCGCGCGTGCCGGTGGTGCGGGGCACGGGAACACCGGCGCTCGACCGGGTGGGAGGGGTGCTCACCGGGCTCGCCGGCGTCGCCGTGGACGGGCCGCGCCTCGACGCGTGGCGGGCGCCCACCGACAACGACCGGATCCCGCACGACTCCGCCGCCGACGCGTGGCGCGCCCTCGGCCTGCACCGGCTGCGGCACCGGGTCGTCGAGGTGCGGGACTCCGACGGCGACGTCGTCGTGCACACCCGCACGGCCCCTGCCGCCCTCGACGCCTGCTTCCACACCACCGCGCGCTGGACCCCGCTCGACGGCGGCGGCGTGCTGCTCGACGTGTCCGTGCGACCGGAGGGCGAGTGGCCGGGGCCGCTCCCGCGGCTGGGCCTGGTCTGGTCGCTCCCGGCCGGGCTCGACCGCGTCACCTGGTTCGGCCGCGGGCCCGGCGAGGCGTACCCGGACACCCACCGCGCCTCCCGGGTGGGCCGGTTCACCAGCTCCGTGGACGGGCTGCAGACCCCCTACGTCATGCCGCAGGAGAACGGGCGGCGCGCGGGGGTGCGCTGGGCCGAGCTCACCGGCACGGGCACCGGGCTGCGGATCGAGGCCATGCCTTCCGGGGAGGGCGACCCGGAGACGTTCGGGCTCACCGTGCGCCGCTGGACCAGCGCCGATCTCGACGCCGCCCGGCACCCCGTGGACCTCGAGCCCGGCGACCGGGTGTGGCTCACCGTCGACCTGGCCCACCGCGGGGTCGGCACCGCGAGCTGCGGGCCCGACGTGCTGCCCCGGCACGAGCTGCACGCGGCACCCGCCCGCCTGCGGCTGGCCCTCCGGCCGGTGTGACCGGGCTCAGCCTGCGATGTAGTTCTGCAGCTGGGCCCGCTCCGACTCCAGCAGGTCGATCCGGGCCTTCACCAGGTCACCGATGCTGACGATCCCGGCGAGCCGGCCGTCCACCAGCACGGGGAGGTGGCGGAACCGGCGCGACGTCATGATGGCGGCGAGATCGGTGACGTCGTCGTTCGGGCTGCAGGTGGTGACCTCGGTGGTCATGATGTCGCCCACCTTGGCCCCGAGCAGGTCGGCGCCGCCGGCGTGCAGCCTGCGCACGACGTCCCGTTCGGAGACGATCCCGATCAGGCGCCCGCCCTCGACGACGGGCAGCGCGCCCACGTTGTGGGAGGCCAGCTCGCCGAGGAGGTCGGCGACCGTGACATCGGGCCCCACCGTGGCGACGGCAGAACCCTTCTTGCGCAATACGTCCGCGATCCGCATCGTGCCCCCGATCTCGTCGCCGCTGACGGATCGAGGGTACGAACCGGACACCCGTTTTCGGAACCCCCGGCGCAGGTGAGAGCGCCGGTGGCCTAATCCTCGCAAACCACCCGGGGGGCCGGGTTGTAGCGCGTGGTGATGGTCTCCCGGGTGACCTCGCCCGTGTCGACGTCACGCCGGGTGCGGGTGTCGGTGATCGTGAACCCGGGCGCGCCGTTGCTGGGGTGGCAGTCCTCGCCCGACGGGATCGTCACCTCGTTGGGCTGGGTCGGGTTGGTGCGCGGCCCGAACTCGCCGGTGACCTCGTACTTGCGCTGCCCGTAGATCTGCACCGTGACCGACGTCGGGGTCCACCGCGTGCGGATCATGATCGGGGTCGGGTTGTCGTTGCGGAACTTGTTGTCGATCGCGCCGGTGGCGATGGTGGCCTCGCGGCCCGCCGGGTAGCGGCTGATGTAGTAGCTGTGCGCCTTGTGCTCGAGCAGCGTCATGCCGGCGAAGTAGGCCGCGTTGTAGAGCGTGGTGGACACCTGCGATGCGCCGCCCGCGATCCCGCGCGACGCCCGGCCGTTGTCGATCACGCCGGCTTCGACGTACCCGTTGGCCGCGGTGCGCGGCCCGGTGACGGCGTCGAGGCTGAAGACCTCGCCCGGCTGCACCACCGTGCCGTTGACGAGCTCGGCCGCCCGGCGGATGTTCTGGCCCGAGTCGGGAGCGAAGCCGCCCGTGGTGAACTCACCGATGATCTCGGGGTTGCCCAGCGCCTGGAGCTCCTCGGTGGTGACCTCGGCCGGCTTCTCGGCGTACACCGCGGTGACCTCGCGCGGCGCCGGGCTGCCGAGCACGCCGACCATCGCCGCGACGGTGGCCTCGTAGTCCACGCCCCGCCCGTCCTGGGACGGCACGACCACCGCGCGCCCGCCGGAGAAGTCGAACGTGGCGTCCCGGCCGGGCTTCTCCGACTCCGCCATCTGCGACGAGAGCGCGTCCTGGATCGACTGCTGGTTCAGCTCCGGCGTGAGGGCGCCGTTCTCGGCCACGAAGCTCAACGACGCCGCCACGACCTCAGGGGTGACCGTGCCCTGCACGTCGTTCTCGCCGTTCACCGTGATCGGGGCGGCGACGGCCGGCCGCGCCACCTGCTTGATGGCCGTGGCGACGTCCTCGGCCGTGGTGGTGGGCGGCAGCTCGGTGATCGGGAGGGCGACCACGCCGCCGTTGGCCCAGTCGCGCTGCAGGACCTCGGTGGCCGCGGCCAGGTCGAGCCGCTGGCCGGGACGCGGGTCGACCGGCTGCGGGTCGGTGCCCTCGAACCGCACCGATCCCTCGACCGGCTCCCGGTCGACGACCGGGCCGAGCTGCTCGAGCGCCTGCCCCAGCGCGGTGGGCTCGGCGATCGAGACGACACCTACCTCGCGCTGCGAGAAGAACGAGGTGATCCGCGTGATCGGGTTGAGCGGCTGGGCAGCTGCCCGGTCGAGGGTGCCGGCCCAGTCGACGGACAGGCCCGCGGCCGTCGGGTCGATCTCACCGCGCGCGTCGCCGACCGTGACCGGGATTGGCCCGCTCGTGCGGGCACCGATCTCCGAGCGGAGCTGCTCCTCGGCGTCGGCCCGCGACATGGCGCCGATGTCGATCCCCGCCACCGTGACCCCGCGGGGCATCGACCCGGAGCTCAGCAGCAGGTCGGCCCCGTAGAGCAGCCCGAGGGCGCCGACCACCGCGGAGACCACCAGGATGCGCCGCCGCCCCCGGCTCGGCCTGCGGCCGCCGTCGATGCCTCCCGGGCCGCCCGGACCTCCCGGGTCGTCGGGCCCGCCGAGGCCGATGCGGGTGGGCATCTCGGGCGGCGGCAGCGGAGCGGCGGGGATCCGCTCGAGCCGCTCGGTGGCCGGCTCGTCGCCCACCTGCGGCGATCCGGCGGAGGTGCTGCGCGGCAGCATCTGGGTGGCCGCTCCGTCGCCGCCGAAAGGGCGCGCCGCCCCCGGCACGGCGGCCGGGACCATCACGGTGGCGGCCTCGCCGGACCGCTGCTCACCCGCGGGGCGCGGGGCGGCGGGCGGCTGGGGCTGCGGCGCCGGGCGCGCGCCCGGAGAGGGCCGCTGGACCGCGGCGCGCACGGTGGTGGACTCGTCGACGGACGGCTTCCCGGCCGCCTGCTCGCCCGGCGTGGGCCGGCTCGTGCGCACCGTGGGGCTCTCGTCGGCCGGCGGCGGTGCGGCCGGCCCGGGGCGCGGGCTCGGCGCGGGCCGGCCGTTCTGGTGCGCCTCGGCGCGCGCGGCGTCGCCCGACGCGGCCTGCCCGCTGTCCCCCGTGCTGCGCACGTTGTCCGTCGTCCCCGGCTCCGGAGGAGCCGTCGCCTCCCCAGGCGATGACTGCCGCTCGGGCATGAAGTCCGTTTCCCCTCGACGATCGAGCCGGGCCGACGCCCGGCCCGTCACAGGTACAACCCCGTACCGTGCTCGGTGCGCTCGGTGGCGACTGCGTGCACTTCCCGTTCCCGCAGGACCAGGTAGGTGGCGCCCTGCACGTCGACCTCGTACTGGTCGTCGCGCGCGAACAACACGCGGTCACCCACCTTGACGGTGCGCACGTGCGCTCCGGTGCCGAGCACCTCCCCCCAGACAAGACGCCTGGCGACCTCCGCGGTTGCCGGGATGACGATTCCGGCACCGCTACGCCGCTCCCCGGCCGAGTCCGGCTTCACGAGGACCCGGTCGTGCAGCATCTGGATCTCGAGCTTGGCGTCCTGCATCGCACCGATGCTACGAGGGGCGGTCGGCAGCCTCCTGACCGGCCCGAAGATGAGAAAGCCCCGCGGTGCTGTCAGGTCGGGGGTCCGACAGCGCCGCGGGGCTGTACCTGGAATCGGACATCGGGCCCGGACCGTTACCTCCGGTCGCTCCACAGACGATTTTCACTCGTTCGGAGCAGCGTCATCCGGGCTGGGTGAGCAGGTAGCGACCGAAGTGGGGCACGGTGAACGCGATCTGCCCCCGCTGGGCCGAGAACACGAGGCCCTTCTTCAGCAGACTGTCACGGGCCGGGGAGAGCGAGGAGGCCTTCCGGCCCAGGTGGTCGGCGATCCCGGCGGTGCCGACCGGCTCGTCCCGGCCCTCCGACAGCTCGGCCATCGCACGCAGGTACTCCCGCTCCGCAGGCGTAGCCCGCTCGTAGCGGGAGCCGAAGAAGCCCACGGCGAGCTCCACCTCGGCCTCGGGCGCCGCCAGCTTGACGTCCGGAGCGCCGATCGGGCTGCGCGGCGCCGCGTCCCACGCCGCCTTCCCGTACGCCTGCACGAAGTACGGGTAGCCGCCGGAGGCCTCGTACAGCGCGTCGAGGGCGTCGACGTCGAAGGTGGCGTCCTCCCGCTCGGCGGGCGCGATCAGCGCGAAGTCGGCATCGGCGCGGTCGAGCTTGTCGATGCGGGCGTACTTGAACAGCCGCTCCGAGTAGGACTTGGACGCCGAGAGCACGGCGGGCAGGTGCGGCAGCCCGGCGCCGACCACCACGAGCGGGGCGCGCGACTGCGACAGCTCGTGACAGGCGGCGCAGAGCGCCGACACGTCGTCGGGACGCAGGTCCTGCATCTCGTCGATGAGGAGCGCCACGCCCGCCCCCACCTCCTGGGCGAGGCACGCCACCTCGGTGAACAGCTCGACGAGGTCGATCTCGATGTCTCCGGAGTCGGCCCGGCCGTGGGTCACCGGCACGTCGATGCCCGGCTGCCAGCGTTCCCGCATCTTGGCCCCGTCGGGCGCCGCCCGCATCGCGAACGCCTTGAGCACCCCGAGCACCTCGTCGGCGCGGTCCGGGTCGATCGGCACGTCGCCGGCCCGCTCCGGGTCGCGGTGGCGCACGGCGAGGTCGCGGATCGCGCGGTGCAGCGCCGCGGCGAGCGGACGGCGCAGGTCCGCGTCGGGCCGCGCCTCGATCTTGCCCGCACCCCAGCCGGCCCGCATCGCCATCGACCGCAGCTCGCCGAGGAGCACCGTCTTGCCGACGCCGCGCAGCCCGGTGAGCACGAGGCTGCGCTCCGGGCGCCCGCGGGCCACCCGCTCGAGCACGATCTCGAAGGCGTCGAGCTCCTTGTCGCGACCGGCCAGCTCGGGGGGCCGCTGGCCCGCGCCGGGCGCGAACGGGTTGCGCACGGGGTCCACGGATCGGACGGTATCGGCGAATCTTGCCCGTGCCGTAGAAGCGGCTAGCGAACACGATGGCGTGTCGCCGATCGCCTCCTCTACGAACTTCTAGGACACACCCTATAGATCGCGATAAAGACCGATCAGGCGCGCCGGGTGGCGGCGTCGGCCACGCAGAACAGGCCGAAGGCCGCGAACCCCGCGGCCACCACCACCAGCAACCACGCCCCGGCCACCGTGGAGCCCAGCGCCCGCAGCGCGGTGTCCAGGCCGCCCGCCCACGCCGGGTCGGCGAACAGCGCAGCCGCGCCGATCAGGCCGCCCACCACGCCGATCGCGAGTGCGCGGGCGAGGTGGCCGGCGGCCCCCACCACCTCGATGGTGTGGCGCACCCCGGGGGAGAGCCCGCGGGTGTCGAGGTCGCCCATGAAGGTGCGGCGCACACCGGTGTATGTCATCGCAGCCGCCATCCCGATCAGCACGGCAGCGGCCACCCCGAGCAGCACCCGGCCTGCGGGGAGCGCCAGCACCTGCGCCGCCGTCTGCTGGATCGTGCCCGAGCCCGGCGACGAGAGCCCGGCCAGGTAGTCGATGACGATCACGGCGAGGGCGGTGACCGCGATCGACTTCGCGATCGCGCCCACCCGCTTGCGCATCCGTTCCCCGCCGTGCACCCAGCGGAACCCGACCGCGGCGGCCGACACCTGCCACAGCGCGAAGGCGAGCAGGCCCACCGCGGCGAGCCCGAGCGCCAGGACCCCGCCGGGCGTGGCGGCGATCGTGCCGACCGCGCCGACGGCGTCCGGAGGCGCGTCCGGCACCCCGAACGCCACCTGCAGCGCGAGCCAGGCCACGACGAGGTGCACCGCGCCGTATCCGACGAGCCCGATGCGGCCGAGGACGTCCACGACGCGGCCCGGGGCGTCGGAGTGCCCCCGGCGCACGAGCCGCCGCAGGCGGGTCAGGGGCCGAGCCATGTCTTCCCCTCCACGCCCATCGCGCTGTCTCGGGCTTTCTCGGTTGTGCCCTAGACAACCGGATACATCGCGATCCGGCCTTCCGGGACACTCGGATTGTGACGGAGATCGTGACCGAGGGAAGCGGCTGGCACGAGCAACCCGGCGATCGGGCCGAGCTCGACGTGAGCTTCAGCGCCGTGGCCCGCACGCGCTCGGACGCCGTGCAGGACCTCGGCCGGCACATGGCGGCGGCAGAAGCGGCGCTCTCCCGGCCCGGCCTGCAGGTCCGCCACCGCAGGCTGCGGGTGCACAACGAGTGGCGCGGCGACCGCATGATCGGCTGCCGCGCGGCCGAGGACGTCGCGCTCCTCGTCACCGACGTCGCCGAGCTCGACGCCGTGCTGTCGGCGCTGGTGGCGGCCGAGCCGGCAGACCTGCACGGCCCGCGGTGGGTGCTCGCCGACCCCGCCGCGGCACTGCGTGAGGCGCAGCGGCGCGCGGTGGCCGACGCGCGCACCCGGGCCGAGGGCTACGCGGCCGCGGTGGGCGGCACCCTCGGCCCGCTGCTGCGGCTGTCCGAGGCGGCCGAGCACGCCGCCCCGGTGGCCTACCGGACGGCCGCCGCCGAGAGCACCGGTCCCGACGTGCGCTCGCTCGGCCTGGAGCCGGAGCCGGTGCGCGTCACGGCGCGGTGCACCACCACCTGGACGCTGGAGCCCTGAGCGCGCCTCAGGGCGTGTCTGGTGGATCGTGGTCGATGGGCTTCGGGATCCAGATCGTCCCTGGCAAGGCGGAGGTGCGAGCCGTTGTACCGGGTGTACCCGGTCGTGCCGACAACGCAGCCAGGGGCGATCTGGGCCCGAAGCCCGCGATCATGATCCGCCAGACGCGCCCTAGGACCGCGGTTCGCCCGGCACGACCGTGCCCTCGATCTCCAGGGCGCCGGGCCGCGGGGCGTCGGGCTCCACCACATCGCCGTCGACCACCTCGCCGTCGACCACCGGCGCCTGGCTGCGGATCCGCGCGGTGCGCAGGTCGGGGGAGCGCTCCTCGGCGGCGCGCACCAGCCGCCGCCGCACCAGCGCCCGGGTGGGCGGGAACACGAGCAGCAGCCCGGCGAGGTCGGTGACCAGGCCGGGCACGAACATCAGCACGCCACCCGCCGCCACGAGCATGCCGTCGGTGAGCTCGGCGGTGGGCACCCGCCGGTTGTTGACCGCCTCGGCGAGGGCCTGCGCGGCTCGCACACCCTCCCGGCGCGCCAGCCACATCCCGAGGACCGAGCCGGCCAGGAGCACGAGCAGCGTCCAGCCCAGACCGATCGCAGACCCGAGCGCGACCAGCGCGACGATCTCGACCACGAGGTACAGGAGCACGAACGCCATGCCCCCAGTAACGCACGAGACGCCGTCCGTGCTCCCGTGAATCAGTCACGGATCGGTCACCACGTGAGCGCGAGCCCCGGATCCGTGAGCAACGCGCCGACGTCGGCGAGGAACCGGGAGCCCTGCTCGCCGTCGACGAGCCGGTGGTCGAACGACAACGCGAGCTGGCACACCGTGCGCACGGCCAGCTCGCCGTCCACCACCCACGGCGCCGGTTTGATCGCGCCGACGGCCAGGATCGCCGCCTCCCCCGGGTTGATGATGGGGGTGCCGGTGTCCACGCCGAACACGCCGACGTTGGTGATGGTGAACGTGCCGCCCACCAGGTCTGCCGGGGGTGTCTTCCCGGCGCGCGCGGTCTCGGTGAGCTCGGCCAGCGCGCCCGCGATCTCCCGGAGCGAGAGCGTGTCGGCGTCGCGCACCTTCGGCACGATCAGCCCCCGGGGCGTGGCCGCGGCGATCCCGAGCTGCACGCGGTCGTAGAAGACGATCTCGCCGGCCTGCTCGTCCCACGAGGCGTTCACCTCGGGAGTGCGCTTCGCCGCCAGGCACACCGCCTTCGCCACGAACGCCAGCGGCGTGAGCTTCACGTCGGCGTACTCGCGGGTGGCGCGCAGCCGATCGCGCAGCGCGAGCGTGGCCGTGACGTCGACGGTGAGGAACTCGGTGACGTGCGGCGCCGTGAACGCGCTCCCGGCGACGGCGGCGGCCGTGGCCTTGCGCACGCCGCGGATCGGCTCCCGGCGCACCCCTCCCGCACGAGGGGCCGGCCCAGCGGCGACGGGCGCGGCGGCTGCCTCGACGTCAGCCCGGGTGATCACACCCCCCGCACCGCTGCCGGTGATGCTGCCCAGGTCCACCCCGAGGTCCTTGGCGAGCTTGCGCACGGGCGGCTTCGCCAGCGGAACCGCGGTACGAACGGCACTCTCGTCCGATAGAGCGGTACGGGTGGGCCGTTCGTCCGGTGGGGGTGCGGTGTCCCGGCGCCGGGGGCGGCGGGTGGCCGAGGCCTGGCGCGGGCCGTAGCCCACCAGGTTGGGTACCGCCTCGTCCTCGGCCGGGGCGTCCGCCACGGGCACAGCGCCGCCGGTGTCGATCGTGATGATCGGCGTGCCGACCGCGATCGTCCGGCCGGGCTCGGCGAGCAGCTCGCCCACCGTGCCCGCCCACGGCGACGGCAGCTCGACCGCGGCCTTCGCCGTCTCGATCTCGCAGATGACCTGGTTGACGGTGACCGTGTCCCCGGGCCGGACCCGCCAGCTCACGATCTCGGCCTCGGTGAGGCCCTCGCCGACGTCGGGCAGGGTGAACTCGCGCTGCACCGCCGTCACCACGCCAGCGATCGGTCGACGGCGTCGAGGACCCGGTCGAGGTCGGGGAGGTAGTCCTCCTCGCACTTCGACGGCGGGTAGGGCGTGTCGAAGCCCGTGATGCGCAGCACCGGTGCCTCCAGCGAGTAGAAGGCCTCCTGCTGGACGCGGGCGGCCACCTCGGACGCGATCGACGACTCGGACGGGGCCTCGGACACGACGACGAGGTGCCCGGTGCGCCGCACCGACTCCAGCACCGGGTCGAGGTCGAGCGGCGACAGGGTGCGCAGATCGATCACCTCGAGGTCGTGGCCGTCGCTCTCGGCCGCGGCCGCGGCGTCGAGGCAGGTGCGCACCATCGGCCCGTAGGTGGCCACCGTGAGCGTGCTGCCGGGGCGCACCACCCGGGACGCGAAGACCGGGGGCGGGTCGGCGTCCGGGTCGACCTCGCCCTTCTCCCAGTACCGCCGCTTCGGCTCGAAGAAGATCACCGGATCGTCGCTCGCGATGACCTGCTGGATCATCCAGTAGGCATCGCTGGCGTTCGAGCAGGCCACGACCCGCAGCCCCGCGGTGTGCGCGAAGTACGACTCGGGCGACTCGCTGTGGTGCTCGACCGCACCGATGCCCCCGCCGAACGGGATGCGCACGACCACCGGCACCTTGACCTTGCCCTGCGAGCGGTAGTGCAGCTTGGCCAGCTGGGAGACGATCTGGTCGAAGCCGGGGAAGACGAACCCGTCGAACTGGATCTCGCACACCGGCCGGAAGCCGCGGATCGCGAGGCCCACGGCCGTGCCGATGATCCCGGACTCGGCGAGCGGGGTGTCGAGCACGCGCTGCTCGCCGAAGTCCTTCTGCAGCCCGTCGGTGACGCGGTAGACGCCGCCGAGCTTGCCGACGTCCTCGCCCATCACGATGACCTTCGGGTCGCGCTCCATCGCCGCGCGCAGGCCGTTGTTCAGCGCCTTGGCCAAGGTCGTCTGCGTCATCTCACACCCCCTCGAACGAGGCGTGGTACTCCAGGTAGGCGGCGCGCTGCGCCTCCAGCACGGGCGAGGGTTCCGCGTAGACCTGCGAGAACATCCGGTCCGGCGCGGACGGGGGCATGTTCACGCAGAACTCGCGGAACCGGGCGGCGAGCTCATCGGACTCGGCCTGCACCTCGTCGAAGAACTCCTGCCCGACGTGGTGCTCGCGCACCAGGTTGACCCGCACCCGCTCGATCGGGTCCTTGAGCTTCCACAGCTCCAGCTCGTCGGCGAGGCGGTAGCGCGACGGGTCGTCGGAGGTGGTGTGCGCGTCCATCCGGTACGTGAACGCCTCGATGAGCACCGGCCCGTTGCCGGTGCGGCACTCCTCCAGCGCCCACCGGGTGACGGCGAGGCAGGCCAGCACGTCGTTGCCGTCTACGCGGATGCCGGGGAAGCCGTAGCCCTCGGCGCGCTTGTAGAGCGGCACGCGCGACTGGCGCTCGGTGGGCTCGGAGATCGCCCACTGGTTGTTCTGGCAGTAGAAGACGACCGGGGCGTCGTAGACGGCGGCCCACACGAAGCCCTCGTGCACGTCGCCCTGGCTGGTGGCACCGTCGCCGAAGAAGCAGATGGTGGCCTCGCTGTCCGGGCTCTCCCCGACCTTGCCCTCGAACCGCTGGCCCATGGCGTAGCCGGTGGCGTTGAGGACCTGGTTGCCGATGACGATCGTGTAGAGGTGGAAGCGGGCGACCTTCGGGTCCCAGCTGCCGTGGTCGGTGCCGCGGAAGATGCCGAGCAGGTCGGTGGGGTCGATCCCGCGCGTCCACGCCACCCCGTGCTCGCGGTACGACGGGAAGGCCATGTCCTGGGGTGCCATCGCCCGCCCGGCGCCGATCTGGGCGGCCTCCTGGCCCAGCAGCGGCACCCAGATCCCCAGCTGCCCCTGCCGCTGCAGCGCGTTGCCCTCGCGGTCGAAGCGGCGCACCAGCACCAGGTCGCGGTAGAGGCTGCGCAGCGCGTCGACGTCGAGGTCGGTGGCGTAGCCGTCGAACCGCGGGTCCGACACGCGCTCACCCTCCGGGGTGAGCAGCTGCACGAGCTCCGGGTCGCCCTCGTCGGTGGCCTTCAGGCCGGCGACCACCTGCTCCCGACTCGGCCGCGCCCCCTGCGCTGCCGCTGTGGGTGGGACCCACTCCTGCGGAACGGTCACGGTGCCTCCTCGTGCTCGACGACCTGGTCCCGTTCGTGGCGGGACCCAGGACGGACGCGTCCGGCCGGGCACTCCGGTGCGGGTCCACGACCGGCTCTGATGAGCAATCCTGACACGCGGGACGACCACGGGGCAGGACGCACCGGAGATGGCGAAGGGCACGTCCCGGTGGTACCGGGACGTGCCCTTCGGCGGTTGCTGCTAGCTCTTCGGCGGCTCGCTGAAGCCCGCCGTGCCGGGCTGTGCCGGCGGCGGCTCGCTGAAGCCGGCCTTGCCGGGCTGGGTCTGCTGCGGCGACTGGGGCGCCGAGTAGTCGGCGGTCTTGCCGAAGCCCGCGTTCTGCTCGTAACCCTGCGTGTGCCCGTTGCCCGCGGCACCGAAGCCGGGGGCCTGCCGGATCCCGGCGAGGCCCTTCGCCTTGTCGGCCACGCCCCGGATCTGGCCCGAGTACTTGCCCTTCGTCTGCTTGTCGACGAACTCCGCAGCCTGGTCGAGGTACTTGGCCGCCTTGTCCGGGTTGCTCTTCGCGTAGCGGCGAGCTGCCTCGGCCGCAGTGGCCAGCAGTGCCAGGCGTTTGATCAGGGCCATTGCGTCCTCCGTTGGGGTTCTCTCACCGCGCACAACGCGCTCGCGGTGCCTGCCGGTTCCGGGAGTACCCAACCTAGCCCCGTACATCACTGGACATCTCCAGCGAATCACTCTCGGTGATGTCACACAACAGTGACCACCAGCGAGGTGTCGAGAGGGCGTACGAGTGGCAGCATCCCCGCGTACAAACCGCCCACGAGGAGGTCATCGTGTCCGCGATCCACCGTTCGTTCCCGGTTGCGCTCGGCGCTGCCGCGCTAGCCGTCGCCCTCGCCGGGTGCGGCGGGGGTGGAGGAGGAAGCGATGCCGCGGCCCCGGCCGCGGGCGGCGTCGAACTCGTGAGCGACGGGGTGCTCACCACCTGCACGCACCTGCCCTACGAGCCGTTCCAGTTCCAGGACGGCGCGGAGATCGTCGGGTTCGACGTGGACATGGTCGACCTCGTCGCCGCGAAGCTCGGTGTCGAGCAGCAGATCATCGACATGCCGTTCGACGGCATCCAGTCCGGCGCCGCGTTCGACTCCGGCCAGTGCGACATCGGCGCCGCCGCGATGACGATCACGGAGGAGCGCAAGCAGAACATCGACTTCTCCGACCCCTACTTCGAGGCCACGCAGGCCCTGCTCGTGCAGGAGGCCTCCGGGATCAGCGACCCCGCCGGGCTCGCGGGCAAGAAGGTCGGGGTGCAGAACAGCACCACCGGCCAGGAGTACGCCGAGAACAACATCACCGGTTCCGAGATCGTCGTCTTCGAGGACCTGGGGCTGCTGACCACCGCGGTGCAGACCGGCACGGTGGACGCGGGGATCGCCGACAACGGCCCGCTGCTCGACTTCGCGAAGAAGAACCCCGGCCTCGCCGTCACGGCCGAGTTCCGCACCGACGAGCAGTACGGGTTCGGCGTCCGCAAGGGCAACACAGCCCTCCTGCAGGTGGTCAACGAGAGCATCGCGGCCTCCAAGGCGGACGGCACGTACAACCAGATCTACGAGAAGTGGTTCGGCCAGGCCCCGACCCAGGGCTGACCCGACGACGCATGGCACTCACCCGACGCCAACGCGCCCGGGCGTGGCGCGGCGTCCAGTACGCGATCGCGATCGCGATCGTGCTGGTCGTCGCGTTCACCGCCGACTGGGCGACCATCGGCCGCGCCTTCTTCGACCTCGAAGTGGCCGCGAGCCTGTTCCCCGACGTCCTCACCATCGCATTGCGCAACACGGTGGTCTTCACCGCGCTCGGTTTCCTCCTCGCGCTCGCCCTCGGTCTCGTGCTGGCCCTGATGCGGTTGTCGTCCGTGGGGGTCTACCGGGCGGTGGCGGGGGCCTACGTCGAGTTCTTCCGCGGGCTGCCCGCCCTGCTGGTGGTCATCGCCATCGGGTTCGGCATCCCGCTCGCGTTCGGCACGATCCTCGACCGCACGCTCGCCATCACGATCGCGCTGGGCATGGTCGGCTCCGCCTACATCGCCGAGACGATCCGGGCCGGCATCCAGGCGGTGCCGCCCGGCCAGGTGGAGGCCGCCCGCTCGCTGGGCATGTCGCCCGCCCGGACGATGGTGTTCATCGTGATCCCGCAGGCGTTCCGCATCGTCCTGCCGCCGCTCACCAACGAGCTCATCCTGCTGACGAAGGACTCGTCGCTGGCGTTCCTGCTCGGCACCGCCCTCACCCAGCAGGAGCTGGCCCAGTTCGGCCGCGCGGCGCTGAACGAGGTGCGCAGCCTCACCCCGATCCTCGTCGTCGGCCTCTGCTACCTGATCATCACGATCCCGTTGTCGTTCCTGGCGCGCCGCCTCGAGCGCCGCTTCGGGAGCGCGGGCATGCCGAAGGGCGCCGAGGTATGACCGAGACCGCGGTCCGCATCACGGACCTGCACAAGTCGTTCGGCAGCCACGAGGTCCTGCGCGGGATCGACCTCGACGTCGTGCGCGGCGACGTGGTGTGCATCATCGGCCCGTCCGGGTCGGGCAAGTCCACGCTGCTGCGGTGCGTGAACCTGCTCGAGATGCCCACGCGCGGCACGGTGGTGGTGGGCGACCACGAGATGACCGACCCGGACGTCGACATCGACGCCGCCCGGCGCACCACCGGCATGGTGTTCCAGCAGTTCAACCTGTTCGCGCACCTCAGCGTGCTGTCCAACCTCACGATCGCGCAGCGCCGCGTGCTCGGGCGCAGCCGGGAGGAGTCGGAGCGGGTGGCCCGGGCCAACCTGGAGCGGGTGGGCCTCGCGGGGCGCGAGAACGCCATGCCGCGCCAGCTCTCGGGTGGCCAGCAGCAACGCGTGGCGATCGCGCGTGCGCTGTCGATGGACCCCACCGTGATGCTCTTCGACGAGCCGACCTCGTCGCTGGACCCGGAGCTGGTGGGGGACGTCCTCGACGTCATGCGCGGGCTCGCCCGGGAGGGAATGACGATGCTCGTGGTGACGCACGAGATCCAGTTCGCCCGCGAGGTGGCCGACCGCGTGCTGTTCATCGACGGCGGCGTGATCGTGGAGGAGGGCACACCCGCCGAGGTGATCGGCGCGCCCAAGCAGGAACGCACGCGCACGTTCCTCGCGCGGGTGCTGCACGGCACGGCCGAGGTCTGAGCCGGGCGGCGGGGTTCAGCGCTTCGGCCAGTGCCACGAGGGCCGCTCCAGCAGGGACTGGCCGGCGAGCACGGTGGCGCCGAACTCCTTCCCCAGCTCCAGCAGCGCCGTGCCGTCCTCGACCGCGGCGAGGGCACGCACCAGCGGCTGGGCGTGCGTGACGACCACGACCTGGGCGCGCGCGGCGGCCGTGGCGATCAGCGCCGCGAGGGCCGGCAGCAGATCGGGGTGCAGGCTCGTCTCCGGCTCGTTCAGCACCAGCAGCTCCGGCGGGCGGGGGCTCAGCAGCGCCGCGACCCACAGCAGGTAGCGCAGCGTGCCGTCGGACAGCTCGCCCGCCGACAACGGCCGCAGCAGCCCGTGCTGGTGGAAGCTCAGCCCGAACCGGCCGTCCTCGGCCACCTCCACCCGAACACGGGAACCCGGGAAGGCGTTGTCGACGGCGGCGCGCAGCTCGTCGGCGTCGCCCACCTCCTCGATCGTCTGCAACGCGGCCGCCAGGTCGGCGCCGTCGTGGTCGAGCACCGGGGTGCGCGTGCCGACCCGGGCCTGGCGGGCGGGGGCGTCGGCGTCGGTGCGGAAGTGGTCGTAGAACCGCCACGAGCGGATGCGCTCCCGCACCACGAGCACCTCGGGCGAGATCCGCGGGTCGGCGAACGCGGTGAGCATGCTGTCGGCGATCCCGATGGGGTGCGGGTCCTGGCCCCACGACCCGCCCGCCGCGCGGGTGCGGACCACCGGCCCGGCGCGGTCGGCCAACAACGTGGCGGGCCGCAGCACCGGGCCGCGCCACACACACTCCCGCTTGAACTCGGGATCGCGGTTGAACGCCGTGCGCGTGGGGATGGGCATGCCCAGGTCGAGGGCGTAGCCGAACTCGTCGCCGGAGAACCCGAGCCGCAGCCCCACGGCCTTCGTGCGCCGCGTGCCCTGCACCGCCGAGCGGCCCTCGCGCACCGCCCGGCCGGTGGCCTCCGGGCCCGCCCACAGCGCCGAGGGCAACCCGCCCTCCCGCGCGAGCGCGGCCACCGCCCCGTCGCGCGCGGCGTCGGCCAGCAGCCGCAACGCCCGGTACAGACTGGACTTCCCGCTCCCGTTCGGCCCCGTGACCACCGTGAGCCGCGACAGCGGCAGCACGAGGTCGCGCAGCGAACGGTAGTTCTCCACGGCCAACGTCGTCAGCACCGCGCAGACGCTAGAGCGCGGTGCTGACAGACTCGACGGGTGGCCGTCACCGACGAGGCGATCCTCAAGATCAAGGCGATGATCCGCTCCGGCGAGCTGCGACCCGGCGACCGGCTGCCGCCGGAGAAGGAGCTCTCCGAGGCGCTGGGGCTCTCGCGCAGCTCGCTGCGCGAGGCCGTGAAGGCGCTCGAGGTGATCCGGGTGCTCGACGTGCGGCGCGGCGACGGCACCTACGTCACGAGCCTCACCCCGGACATCCTGCTCGACGCGATGTCCTTCGTGGCGGACATCCACCAGGACGCGTCCGTGCTGGAGCTGTTCGAGGTGCGGCGGATCCTGGAGCCGGCCGCGGCCACGCTCGCCGCCGCGCGCACCACCCCGGCCGATGTGGAGCACCTGCAGGACCTGCTCTCCCAGGTGCACAGCACCACCTCGGTGGACGACCTCGTGGCCCACGACCAGGTGTTCCACCGCTACATCGCCGAGCTGGCCGGCAACAGCTACCTCACGAGCCTGCTCGAGACGCTCTCCAGCAGCACCCTGCGCGCCCGGATCTGGCGCGGGCTGTCCGAGGAGGGTGCGGTGGAGCGCACGCTCACCGAGCACCGGGCCATCGTCGACGCGCTGGCGCGGGGGGACGCCACGCTGGCGGCCGCCCACGCCACCGTGCACATCAACGGTGTGGCGGAGTGGTTGCGCCAGGCGTTGGGCTGAGGCCCCGCCCCCGGAGTGCAGGAAAGCCACATTCAGGGCCGCTGCGGCCCTGAATGTGGCTTTCCTGAACCGGCGGGCGGCCTACTGGTAGAGCAGCGGCTCGATCTCCGGGCTGTCGATGTTGCTCTTGTCGTACCAGTAGAACCCGGTGTCGATCACCTTCGGCAGCTGCTCGCCGTTCAGCGCCTTGACGGAGGCGTCGACGAGCGCCCGGCCCATGCCGATCGGGTCCTGGGTGACCGCGCCGAGCATCTGCCCGTTGCGGATCGCCTCGATCTGGCCGGTGCCGGAGTCGAACCCGATGACGGTGAGCCCGGTCGTGCCGCTCTCGGCGACGCCGCGCAGGACGCCGATCGCCGAGCCCTCGTTGGCGGCGTAGATGCCGCGCAGGTCCGGGTTGGCGGCGATGATCGCCTTGGTGATGTCGGCCGACTTGGCCTGGTCGCCACCGCCGTACTGCGGTTCGAGGACCTCGATGCCCGGTGCGTTGGCACCCATCCACTCGAGGAAGCCGTCGCGGCGGTCCTGCCCGGTCTGGCTGGTCTGGTCGTGCACGACGAGGCCGACCTTGCCGGTGCCGCCCAGCGCCTCGGCCATGTGCTTGGCGGCCTCGGCGGCGGCGGCCTTGTTGTCGGTGGCCGCCGTGGTGAGCGGGATGTCGCTGTCGACGCCCGAGTCGAACGCGATCACCGGGATGTTGCTGGTGCGGGCCTGCTGCAGCAGCGGCGCGGCGGCGCGGGAGTCGAGCGCGGCGAAGCCGAGGACGTCGGGCTGGCGGCCGAGGGCGTTCTGCAGCATGGTCACCTGCGCCTCGACCTCGGACTCGCTGGCCGGGCCCTCGAAGCTGATGCGCACGCCCTGCTCGGCGGCCTCCGCCTCGGCACCCTGCTTCACCGCCTGCCAGAACTGGTGCTGGAACCCCTTGGAGACGATGGCGATGTAGGGCTGGTCGCCGCCGCCACCCTCGTCGGACGATCCGCCGCACGCAGCGGCCGTCAGGGCGAAGGCGGCCGCCGCGACGGCCGCTCCGATCCGGTGGATCCGCATGTCGATCGAGCTCCCTTGCGTCGAGCGTGGATGTGGGGTCAGGCGGTGGTGCTCTTGCGGGCCCGGTCGGCGTACACGGCGAGCAGGATCACGCAGCCGAGGATGACGTTCTGCCATTCCTGCGGGATCGACATGATCTGCAACCCGTTGTTCAGCACCGAGATGATCAGGGCGCCGATGACCGTACCGACGATCGATCCCTTGCCACCTGAGAGGGAGGTGCCACCGATCACGACGGCGGCGATCGCCTGGAGCTCGTAGCCCATCCCGGTGGCGGGCTGGGCGGAACCGAGGCGCGCCGAGATCATCACGCCGGCGAGCCCGGTGAAGAGCCCCGCGAGCGTGTAGATCACGATCTTCCAGCGGCGCACGTCGATCCCGGAGAGCGCCGTGGCCTCCTCGTTGCTGCCGATCGAGTAGGTGTAGCGGCCGAGAACCGTCTTGTTGAGCAGCACGCCCGCGATCACCGCGGCCACCGCCAGGATGAGGACGGCGTTGGGGAAGTTCGTGCCGGGGATGATGCTGCCGATCGAGATGTCGATGTAGGACGGGGTCTGGTCGAAGTAGATCGGCGTGCTGTTCGAGACGACCAGCGCGAGCCCCTGCGCCACCAGCATCATCGCGAGCGTCGCGATGAACGGCGGCAACCCGAGCACGGCCACGTTCAAGCCGTTGATCAGGCCGATCAGCCCCCCGAAGAGGATCGCGCCGAGCACGCCGACCGGCAGCGGGAGCCCGGCGTTCACGATGAACACCCCGGACATCACGGCGCACAGCGCCATCCCGGTACCGATCGACAGGTCGATACCGCCCGTGATGATCACGAACGTGGTGCCGAGCGCGAGCGTGCCGATCACCACGGTGGAGAACAGGATGTTCGTGATGTTGCCGTAGTTGAAGAAGTTCGGGCTGAGGATCGAGAAGAACACGAAGATCACGAGCAGGCTCGCGAAGGCGAGGAACTGCTGCAGCCCCGCCCGGAGCACGGTGAGCACGCCGGTGGGCGCGTCCTTGCGCTGCTCCTCCTCGGTGGCGGTGGGGGATGTCAACTGACGGCCTCCGTCTCCGGACGCAGGGTGGCGAGGTGCATGACGCTCTCCTGGGTGGCTTCGGCTGCATCGAGCTGGCCGGTGACCCGGCCCTCGCTCATCACGACGACCCGGTGCGACATCCGCAGCACCTCCGGCAGCTCGGAGGAGATCATGATGATCGACTTGCCCTGGGCGGCCAGCTCGTTGAGCAGCCGGTAGATCTCTTCCTTGGCACCGACGTCGATGCCGCGCGTCGGCTCGTCGAAGATCAGGATGTCGCAGTCCTTGACCAGCCACTTCCCGATGACGACCTTCTGCTGGTTGCCACCGGAGAGGAACTTGGCGGTCTGGTCGACCGACGGGGTGCGGATCCGCAGCGTGTCCACGATCTCGCGCGAGCGCGCGCGCATCGCGCGGTCGCGCACGAACCCCCACTGCTGGAACCGCTCGCGGATCGAGCTGAGCCCGATGTTGGCGTTGACGTCCTGCTCGAGCAGCAGCCCGAGGTGCTTGCGGTCCTCGGACAGGTAGCCGATGCGGTGCTTGGCGGCCTCGGCCGGGGTCGTGATCCGCACCGGCTGCCCGCGCAGCTCGACAGTGCCCGACTCGACCGGGTCGGCGCCGACGAGCGCGCGGGCGACCTCGGTGCGGCCGGCGCCCATCAGCCCGGCGAAGCCGAGGATCTCGCCCTCCCGCAGCTCGAACGAGACGTCGCGCAGCAGGTCCTTGGTGGTGAGCCCGCGCACCGAGAGCACCACCTCGCGGTCCTCGCGCACGCCTTCGGGCCCGAGCCCGGCCGCGATCTCCCGGCCCACCATCCGTGAGATGACCTCGGGCATGGTGGTGCCCTCCGTGTCGAGCGTGTCGACGTAGCGGCCGTCGCGGATCACGGTGATCCGGTCGGTGATCGCCTTCAGCTCGTCCATCCGGTGCGAGATGTAGATGACGCCGGTGTCGGGGGTGCGGAACCGCCGGATGAGGTCGTGCAGCACCCGCACCTCGGCGTCGTTCAGCGCAGCGGTGGGCTCATCCATGATCAGGACGCGGGGCTCGTAGGAGAGCGCCTTGGCGATCTCGACCATCTGCTGCTTCGCGACGGTCAGCTCGCCCACCCGCTCCTTCGGGTCGAGCGGCAGGTGCAGCCGGTCGATCAGCTCGGCGGCCTTCGCCTCCAGCGCGCGCTCGCCGAGGAACACCCGCCCCGTACGCGGCTCGCGGCCGATGAAGATGTTCTGCGCGACCGTGAGGTCGGGCATCAGGTTGAACTCCTGGTGGATGATGCTGATGCCCAGCTCCAGCGCGTGCCGCGGGCCCGTCGCGCGCAGCGGCTCGCCGTCGAGGAAGAACTCGCCCTCATCCGGGGTGTAGATGCCCGACAGCAGCTTCATCAGCGTCGACTTGCCGGCCCCGTTCTCGCCGACCAGCGCGAGCACCTCGCCGCGGCGGAGCTCGATGTGCATGTCCTGCAGGGCACGGACGCCGGGGAAGCTCTTCCCGACGCCCCGCGCCTCCAGGAGGAGCGGCTCGCTCATGTCACGACGCCCTTCCGCAGGATCGCGTTGCCGTACACGCGGGTCTCTCCGGTGCGCACGATCAGGTACGCGGGCGCGGCGGCCTCGTAGAACGCGTACCGGTCGAGGAAGCGCACGTCGGTGGTGCCCGCGGCGGTGATCAGGTCCTCCTGAACGGGGAGCCGGTCGCCGTCCGGGGTGGCCATCAGGTCGACGGCGGGCGCGTCGTCCAGCGGCACGACCGTGCGGATCGCCGCCATGAGGTCGGGGGTCGCGACGCCGGGCAGGTCGAGCACGCGGCTCCCGAGCCGGTGGGCCGGGAAGTGCGCGTCGGCCAGCACGACGGCGTCCGAGTGCCCCATGGCGTCGAGGTGGGCGAGCAGCGGCCCCGTCAGGAGCGGGTGGATGCCGGACAGCACTTACGCCTCCTCGGGGTTCGGCGCGAGCCCGTACACGCGCTGCGCGTTGCGTGTGAGGATCTTGCACTGCTCCTCGTCGGTGAGCTCCCCGAGGAGCTCCGCCATGACTTCCCAGGTGCCGGCGTAGCCGGCGGTGAGCAGCGTCATCGGCCAGTCGCTTCCCCACAGCAGCCGGTCGGGGCCGAACAGCTCCAGGGCGGCCTCCCAGGCCGGGCGCAGGCCAGCCGCCGTGAACGGCTCGCCGCGCACCTGCAGCCCCGAGATCTTCGCGACCGTGTTGGGGCGGGCGGCCACCGCCGTGAACGCCTCCCGCCACGCCCGGAAGTCGGGCCTGCCGTGCGGCGGCTTGCCCAGGTGGTCGAGCACGACCGTGAGCTCGGGCAGCGCACCGGCGAGCTCCGCGGTAGGCCCGAGGTGGCGCGGCCACGCGTCGGGCACGTCGTAGGGCAGGCCCCGCTGCGCGAGCAGCCCCAGCGACTCGCGCACGGTGGGCAGCGCGAGGAAGTCGTCGCGCGGGTCGTCGTGCACGAGGTGGCGCACCCCGCGGAAAGCCGGGTCGGCGGTGAAGCGCTCGAGCTGCTCCGCGGCGACCTCCGGGTCGTCCAGCTGCACCCAGCCGACGACGCCGGCCACCCAATCGCGCTCGGCCGCGACCTCGAGCATGAACTCGGTGTCGGCGACCGAGTCCTCGGCCTGCACGAGCACCGCGCGCTCGACGCCCACCGCGGTCAGCTCCGCCTCGGCCCGGTCGGCCGTGATCGTGGTGTGCAGCGGCCCGAGCTCGGGCGTGATCCACGAGTACCGGCTGCGTTGCAGGTCCCAGAGGTGCAGGTGGGCGTCGATCACGGGAGGAGACCTTCCGCCACCAGCTGCTTCCACAGTTCGTCGGGCACCGGCTCGGCCAGCCTGCGGACGTTCTGCTCGACGTGCGCGGGCTCGGTGGCACCGAGCGCGATCGCGCGCACCGCGGGCTCGCGCAGCGGGAACTGCAACGCGGCCGTGGGGAGGTCCACCCCGTAGCCGGCGCACACGGCTGCGAGCCGCTGCGCCTTCGCCACGACGTCGGCCGGTGCCTCGCCGTACTCGTAGTGGGCCCCGGGCCCGGGCGTCGACGTCGACAGCAGGCCGGAGTTGAAGGCGCCCGCGACGACGATGCCGATGCCGCGGTCGCGGCACTCCGGGATCAGCGCGGGCGCTGCGGGCTGTTCGAGCAACGTGTAGCGGCCCGCGACCATCAGCAGGTCGAGGTCACCGACGCGCAGGCCGGCGAGGTGCGCCGCCACCGACTTCGACCCGATGCCGACGGCGCGCACGAGGCCTTCCTCGCGCAGCCCGACGAGGGCGGGGACGGCGCTGCGGACCGACCCCTCCATGTCCTCGTACTCGTCGGGGTCGTGCAGGAACAGCACGTCGACGCGGTCGAGACCGAGGCGCTCCAGCGAGTCGTCGAGGCTGCGCCGCACGCCGTCGGCGGAGGCGTCCCAGACCCGGCGCGGGTCGGCGGGCACCACGAACCCGCCTTCCTCGTCCCACTCATCTGATGTTTCGGGGCTCGGGACCAGCAGCCGTCCCACCTTCGTGGAGACCACGAACTCGTCGCGCGGCTTGCCTGCCAGGAACCGGCCCAGCCGGCGTTCTGCGAGGCCGAGGCCGTAGTGGGGAGCCGTGTCGAAGTAGCGGATGCCCTGCTCCCAGGCCGCCTCCAGCACGGCGTTCGCCTGCTCGTCGGACATCGCGGTGAACAGGTTGCCGAGGTTGGCACCGCCGAACCCGAGCGTCCCCAGGGACGGCACGCGGTCAGCCATCGTGCGACACCGTGTGCCCCGCGAGGGACGCTGCGCGCATCTCGGTGCCCGCCCCGGGGTCCGTCGGCGCCAGGTAGCGACCGCCGGTCACCCGGACCGGTGTGACGAAGTGCTCGTGAAGGTGGTCCACGTACTCGATCATGCGCCCTTCGGCCGTCCCGGACACGGCGACGTAGTCGAACATCGCCAGGTGCTGCACGGCCTCGCAGAGTCCCACGCCACCGGCGTGCGGGCAGACCGGCACGCCGAACTTGGCCGCGAGCAGCAGCATCGCGACGTTCTCGTTGACGCCGGCCACGCGGGTGGCGTCGATCTGGAGCACCTGCAGCGCGTCGTGCGCGAGGAACTGCTTGGCCAGCACCCGGTTGGCCATGTGCTCGCCGGTGGCCACCGGGATCGGCGCGATGCCCCGGGCGATGGCGGCGTGGCCGAGCACGTCGTCCGGGCTGGTGGGCTCCTCCACCCACGCCAGGTCGAAGCTCGCCAGCTCCTTGATCCACGCGATCGCGTCGGCCACGTCCCAGCGCTGGTTGGCGTCCACCGCGATGCGCACGTCGGGCCCGACCACCTCGCGGGCGATCCGCATCCTGCGCACGTCGTCGGCCAGGTCGCCGCCGACCTTCAGCTTGATCTGCCCGAACCCCTCGTCGACCGCCTCCCGGCACAGCCGCGCGAGCTTCTCGTCGTCGTAGCCGAGCCAGCCGGGGGTGGTGGTGTAAGCGGGGTAGCCGTCGCTCAGCAGCCGGGCCTCCCGCTCGGCCCTCCCGGGTGCGGCGGCCCGCAGGATCTGCAGCGCCTCGTCGCGGGTGAGCGCGTCGGTGAGGTAGCGGAAGTCGACGAGGTCCACCAGCTGCTCGGGAGTGAGCGCCGCGAGCACCTGCCACAGCGGACGGCCCTCCCGCTTGGCGCGCAGGTCCCACAGGGCGTTGACGACCGCGCCGATCGCCATGTGCATGACGCCCTTCTCCGGGCCCAGCCAGCGCAGCTGCGAGTCGTGCACCAGCTCACGCCAGGTGCCTCCCATGTCGGCGAGCAGCGGCTCGACGTCCCGGCCCACGAGGTGGCCCGCGAGCGCCTCGATCGCGGCCACCTGGACGTCGTTGCCGCGGCCGATCGTGAAGACGAACCCGTGGCCGGAGTCGCCCGCGTCGGTGACGACCCGGACGTAGGCGGCCGAGTAGTCGGGGTCGGGGTTCATCGCGTCCGAGCCGTCGAGCTGGAGCGAGGTCGGGAACCGCACGTCCGCGGTCTCGAGAGCGGTGATGCGGCTCACACGCAGTCCTTTCTGCCGATGCGCGGCTCACCGTAGACATCGGATGTCTAGCGGTCAAGGCGGCTTCGCCCTGCCGCCGTGAACGCCGCGGCGGCGAGCACGAACACCGCGCCGAGCGGGCCGACCGCACTTCCACCCCAGTCGTCCACCGCGACGGCGCCGACCACCCCCGACGCGGAGACGGCGGAGTAGGCCGCGGACTGGTGCAAGGCCGTGAGCACCGGCCCCGCCCCCGGGGCGAGCGTGACGAGCAGTTGCTGTGCAGGCGCTGTGACGCCGAACGACAGCACCCCGCTCACCGCTGCCGCCGCGACGGCCGCCGGCAGCGACCCCTGCAGCAGCGGGAGGGCGGTGAACACCACGGCCAGGGCAACCGTGACCGACACGATCACCCGCCGCGCACCGAACCGGTCGGCGAACACCCCGGAGGACAGGTTGCCCACGGTGCCGCCCACCCCGAACACCAGCAGCAGGCCCGCGAGGTGCGCGCCGTCACCGCCGGTGGTCGGCTCGTAGGCGGCACTGAAATGGGTGTAGGGGATGAAGATCCCGAGGAACGCGACGAACGTGCAGGTCAAGAGGCCACGCACCCGCCGGTCGGACAGCGGGGCGAACAGGGAGCCCGCAGGCGCGGCATCCCGGCGCAGCAGCGGCAGGCGCACCAGGACCACCGCGGCGGACGTCGCGCTCGCGGTGTAGAGCGCCGCACCGGCCGCCGCGACGACCCGGCCGCCGAGCACGAGCGGGTACGTCGGAGCGAGCGCGGTGAGCGCGTTGCCCGCGCCGAGCGCCGCGAGCACCGTGGTGCGCAGCGGCCACCCGGCGGTGAGCGCGCCCAGCAGCGGGGCCGAGATGCCTTCTCCTCGAGTTGGTACCGATCGGTTCGATTCGGACGGTACTGATCGATACCAACTTGGTCCAGGGCCGCTACGGTGTGGCCATGCCGACACACGCCCGCGAACGCCTGGTCGCGGCCGCGGAGCAGCTGTTCTACGAGGAGGGGATCCGGGCCGTCGGCGTCGAGCGCCTGCTCGCCGTCTCCGGCGTCGGCCGGGCGTCGTTCTACCGGCACTTCCCCAGCAAGGACGACCTGGTCCTCGCCATGCTCTCCGGCTACGACGAGCGCTTCCGCGAGTGGCTCGCCCACGCGCTCCGGGAGGCGGGCGACGACCCGGCCGCCCTGTTCGACGCCCTCGCCGAGCGCTTCGGCACCTCTGCGCTGCGGGGCTGCGCCTCCATCCGCACGATGATCGAGTTCGTCGACCCGGACCATCCGCTGCACCGCGCGGCGGCGGCGCACAAGGAGGCGGTGGTCGCCGACCTCGACCGCTGGCTCGCCGGCCTCGGCCGCGCCGACCACGCCGAGCTCGCCGCGCAGTTCCTGCTGCTCATCGACGGCGCCGTCGTCAGCGCCATCCGCGAGCGCGGCCCGGGACCCGCGCACCGGGCGAAGCGGATCGCCCGCGCGCTGCTGGCCGCGCAGCCGTGACCCGCGGGGTCGATCATCAGGCATCCGGGAGGTAGGTTCCCTCCAGGACATCAGATCTTTCGCCGACTCGACCGTCTTGGAGCCGCGATGAAGCTCGCTCGCCTCGGACCCGCCGGAGCCGAGATCCCCGCACTCGTCACCGACACCGCCACCTACGACCTGCGCGGCCTTGCCCGCGACATCGACGGCGACTTCCTCGCCCGGGGCGGCGTGGCCGACGTGCGGGCCGCGGCCGAGGCCGGCTCGCTGCCCGAGCTGTCCGGCGCGGCGGACCTGCGGGTCGGCTCGCCGGTGGCCCGCCCCGGCGCCGTGATCTGCATCGGGATGAACTACGCCGCCCACGCCGCCGAGTCCGGCGCGGCGCCGCCCGAGCACCCGGTGGTCTTCTTCAAGACGCCGAACACGGTCGGCGGCCCGGACGACGACGTCGCGATGCCCCGCAGCGAGAACGCCAAGGTCGACTGGGAGGTCGAGCTCGGGCTCGTCATCGGCAGCACCGCCGCCTACCTCGACTCCCCCGAGCAGAGCCTGTCCCACGTGGCCGGCTTCGTGGTGGCCGACGACCTCTCGGAGCGCTACGCCCAGATCGAGGTCTCCGGCGGGCAGTGGAGCAAGGGCAAGTGCGCCCGCGGGTTCTGCCCCACCGGCCCGTGGCTCGTCACGCCGGACGAGGTGGACCACCGCGACCTGCGCCTGCGCAGCTGGGTCAACGGCGAGCCGCGCCAGGACTCCACCACCAAGGACATGATCTTCGACGTCGAGTTCCTCGTCTGGCACCTGTCCCAGCACATGACGCTGGAGCCCGGCGACCTCGTGATCACCGGAACCCCGCAGGGGGTCGCCCTCTCCGGGCGCTTCCCGTTCCTCGAGGCCGGTGACGTCGTCGAGATCGAGGTCGAGGGCCTCGGCCGGCAGCGGCACACGCTCGTGGACGGCCGCTGATGGCGGGGGAGTTCGACGGGCTCGTCGCCGTCGTCACCGGTGGGGCGTCGGGGATCGGGGCGGCCATCGCGCGCCGCCTCACCGCGGGCGGGGCCCGCGTCGCCGTGCTCGACCGGGACGTGAGCACGCCGCCCGAGGGCGTCCTCGCCGTGCAGGCCGACGTCACCGACGACGCCTCGGTGAGCGCGGCGGTCGACCGGGTGCTCGAGGAGTGGGGCCGGCTCGATGTGCTGGTCAACAACGCCGGGATCGGTTCGCAGGGCACCGTGGCGGACAACCCGGACGACGAGTGGCACCGCGTCTTCGACGTCAACGTGCTCGGGATCGTCCGCACCACCCGCGCGGCGCTCCCGGCGCTGCGGCGCTCCCCGTCCGCGGCGATCGTCAACACCGGCTCGATCGCGGCCACGGCCGGCATCCCGCAACGCGCCGCCTACAGCGCCAGCAAGGGCGCGGTGCACGCGCTCACCCGCGCGATGGCGGCCGACCACCTCGCCGAGGGCATCCGGGTGTGCGCGGTGGCGCCGGGCA
Source organism: Pseudonocardia zijingensis (assembly GCF_042657305.1). Classification (NCBI taxonomy): domain Bacteria; kingdom Bacillati; phylum Actinomycetota; class Actinomycetes; order Pseudonocardiales; family Pseudonocardiaceae; genus Pseudonocardia; species Pseudonocardia zijingensis. The sequence continues at coordinate 359,988 of NZ_JBHSKO010000007.1, forward strand.
CCGCGGACACCCCGTGGGTGGGCCGGCTGCTGGACAGCGCCGACGACCCGGCCGCCGAGCGGGCCGCGCTGGAGGCGCGCCAGCCGCACGGACGGCTCGTGTCAGCCGACGAGGTGGCGGGCGCGGTGGCCTACCTGGCCGCCCCGAGCTCGAGTTCGACCACCGGCATCGTGCTCGCCGTGGACGGCGGGATGCAGGAGCTGCGGCTGCGCCCGAGGAGCTGACGGCCGGGGCGCTCACACATCGACCGCTGTCGGTGCGGGAGCGCGCAGGTCGGGGTGCCGGACGACGAGCGGCTGCAGGAGCGCCTGGAGCCTGCCGGCCAGCGCGTCGAGCCCGAAGTGCTCCTCGGCCACCCGCTCGTTGTGGTCGAGGAGCGCCAGGTCCGGGTCGGCGAGCCACGCGCCCAGCCGCCCCGGGTCGTCCACCGGGAACCAGCGGAAGCCGAAGGCGCGCAGCTCGGCGGCCACCGGGAAGTCGTTCACCACGATCGGCTTGCGGTGCAGCGCCGCCTCGATCAGCGGGAGCCCGAACCCCTCCCAGGACGAGGGCAGCACCACCGCGTCGCACGCGGCGTAGGCGGCCGCCACGGACACCCCGTCCGGCAGCCTGCGCCGCACCGGCACCCTGGCCCGCGCCAGCAGCCGGGCGAGCTCGTCGCCGTACCCGTCCTCGGCCGGGCCGGTGAGCCAGAAAGTGGCGCCCAGCGCCTCTGCGATCCCCAGCCCGACGTCGACGTTCTTGCGCGGGATCGCCCGCGTGGGCTGCAGGACCAGCAGCTCGGTGTCCACCCCGATCGCCTCCCGGGTGCGCTCCCGATCCTGCGGGCGGCGCTCCTCGGAGAAGCCGTGGTAGATCGTGGTGGCCGCGATCCCGCGGCGGGCGGCGAGCTCGCGCCGGGCGAGCTCGTTGACCGTGACGTGCCGCCACGCGGGGTCGTCCGGCGGCCAGGAGACGAGGTGGGCGCACCGCTCGCGTTCCCACGGCAGGTCGTGGTGGCGCAGCACCGCGGGGCGCCCGCGCAGGTACCGCGCAAGCGCCTCGCCCGCCTCGACGTTCAGCGGCAGCGAGCAGATGTTGTCGGCGATCACGACGTCGAGGCCGTCCAGCGCGGCCGCCAGATCGAGCGGCGACGGGGGATGCGTGGCGTCCAGAGCGAGACCGGGCACGCGCACGTCCGGATCACCGTCACCCGCCACCGTGCGCACCCGCATCCCGATCCGCTCCAGCGCGGCCGCCCACTGCGCCGCGGTGACGGACACGCCGTCAGCCATGCCCAGGCGGTAGGAGACGATCGCCGCCTGCATCCCGAACAGGTTCGCCATCATCCGATCGTCTCCGCTCTCCGTCACGATCACGTGTACGGGCCGTTGCGCGCGGGGGAGATCACCCGCGGGGCAGCCGGCCCATCAGGAAGAACTCGGGGTTCGGCCGCAGGGCCGTGAGGTGGGCCAGCCGATTCGACATCGCGAACAGCGCGGTGATCGCCCCGACGTCCCAGATCTCCTCGTCGGTGAGCCCGGCGTCGCGCGCGGCGTCGAGGTCGGCCTCGGTGAGCGCGGCCGAGTCGGTGGCCACGATCAGGGCCAGGTCGACGATCGCCCGCTCGCGCTCGCTCAGCTCCACGCCCCACGGATTGGTGGCCACGCGGTCGGCGATCTCCGGGTCCTTCGTGCGGACCCGCAGGATGGCGCCGTGGGCCACCACGCAGTAGGTGCAGTGGTTCGCCCCCGACGTCGCCACGACCACCAGCTCCCGCTCGGCGCGGCTCAGCCCGTCGTCGGAGTTCATCAGCGCGTCGTGGTAGTCGAGGAACGCCCGAAGCTCCGCGGGCCTGCGGGCGAGCGCCCGGAACACGTTCGGCACGAAGCCCGACTTCTCGGCCACGGCCCCGATCCGGGCGCGCAGGTCCTCCGGCATGTCGTCGAGGTCGACGTGCCCGAACCTGCTCACCGGCGCTGCTTCCGTCATGCCCCGACGCTAACCCCCGCACGCAATCGCCCATACCGCTCGACGAAGGGTCGCCGACCGGGGACGATGCGGACATGGCCGTGCCCGACGAGATCCGCTCGCGGCTGTCGCAGTGGTGTGCCGCGCGCGTCCCCGCGGCCGAGCGCGATCAGCGCCAGATCGGGTACACGATCCACGGGGACGCGGTCACCATCCTGGAGCGCAGACCACCTGCGTACCCGGAGCTGGGACCGGCGTGGTCGGCCACTCCGGTGGCACGGCTGGTGCGGCTGCGCGACGGCTGGGTGCTCGAGCGGCCGGCCGGCCGGGGCACGTGGCAGCGCGACGCCACCGGGAGCGACCCCATCGCGCTGCTGGACGCCGTGCGCGCCTGACCTGCCTAGGGAGTGTCTGACGGATCTTGGCTGGGTTGTCGGTCAGGATGGGGTCGTGGCCGAGCGTCGGGTTCTGTCGGATGAGGCGTGGACGTGGCTGGAACCACGGCTGCCGGATCGCACGCCGCGTCG